>NZ_CATKPX010000037.1:0-49408 GCF_949767755.1 Pseudomonas sp. IT-P4
AAAACGGATCAAGACCGAGTACTACGCTCAGGACATCCCGTTCGAGCAACAGGTCGCGCAATTCCAATTACCCAAGAAAGTCACCACCAGTTGGGAAATGGACAACGACGCTACAAAGTACCGCGCCGAAGTCGCCCTGAGCGCCTACGACGTGCATGGCAACCAGACCGAGCAGGTCGAGCCCAACGGCATCAAGACCACCTACACCTACTACCCCAGGGAGGGCGAGGGCGAGGACGGGGACGATTGCCCGCCAGACCGTTTTGTGCGCAACCTCAAAGACACCGTGGTGACGCCTTCGCCCAGCGGCGCGGCGGGTGCCCCGACACTGCGCACGCGCTTGCGCTACGGCGGACACAAGCCGTTGGCCAGCAGCGGCCTGCAAGACTGGCTGGCGATCAAGAGCGAGACCCTGGCGCACATCGACGGCAGCAACGAAACGCTCCTGCAAGAGACCCGGCGCAGCTATTACGACCTGCCCGGCGATGAGTTCCTGCACGGCCGCCCGCACACCCAGCAAACCACTCTCAATGGCAAGACCAGCACGACTTCCTACGAGTACGAAAGGCTGACAAGCGCGCTGGCTGGGGAAACCGTGCTGCAAACCACTGAAACCTTCAGAGGCTTTGATGATGTACCCGGCAGAATGGAAGTCCGAAAAACCAACATCAGTGAAGACTCATTGCTACACGGTCAGCCATTGCTGAGCCGAGATGACAATGAAGTGCGAATTCGCTACACCTACGACTCACTGATTCGGGTAGTCAGTGAAACCGTCGCCCCGGGTGAACCGGAATTCGAAGCCACGCGCCACTACGAGTACTTCCTGACATCCCTGGATGGACAGCAGGCCAGTCAGGTGGTTACCGATGTCAAAGGCGTCAAGACTCGCAGCCTTGTCGACGGGCTCAACCGTCCAGTGTACGAAGAACGCCAGGATGCGGATAATCCGCTGCGCGCCGAGGAGTATCGGCAGACATGGGCGGCACGTTATGACTTGTTCGAGAACATGATCGAGGAAACTCAATACGACTGGAGGGGTGCAGAACAGATCGCCCTGACCAGCAAGCTTGAATATGACGCGTGGGGCATGCAGTGCAGTGTCACGGGGCCGGACGGCGTGACGGACCATGAACACACCAACCCGTTGGGTAGCACTCAGTGGAGAGGGCCGATCCAGAGCAGTTGGCGCGAGGGAGCAGACAAGGTAAGCGGCAAGACGCTGACGTACCTGAATCTGTTCGAAAAGCCGGATCGTGTCGAGCGGTTCGAGACTGACGAAACGCTGGTCGGCAAACACCAATATGGCTATGACGGACTGGGACGCACCGTCGAGGAGACCGATGCCCGCGATACCACCACGCAATACGAGTACGATGCGTTTGACCGCTTGATCACCAATTTATTGCCCGGCGGCGCTGTTGTACGCCGCCACTACGCCGAACACAGTTCCGAAGATTTGCCGACGCAAATCAGCGTTGACGGTGTTGTACTTGGCGAGCAAGCGTTCGATGGCCTGGATCGCATGAGCGAGTCGGTCACAGGGGGGCGTCGGCAACTCTTTACCTATAAACCGGGGCAAACCCGTCCGGCGACGATCATCACCGCCAGTGACCAGGTAATTACGTATGACTATCAACCGCAACTGGGCGAGGAGCCCAGCGTACGCCGCCTGCCTGATAAAGAGCCGGCTGAATACAAGCGCGACGGTAAAAATGCCCAGCTGGTCAGTTGCAAGGAAGAAGGGCTGGAGTTGAAGCGCCAATACTTCACCACCGGTGAGGTAAAAAGCGAGTCAAGGGTTCAGAACGACAATGTCGACACCATGCACTATGACTACAGTCGCCAGGGCCTGCTGCTGAACTACACCGACGTACTTGAGCAGACCCAGTCCTATACCTATGACGTGGCAGGGCGCCTGGAAGAGACCCGACTGGGCACCACCTCTTCAACCTTTACGTATGACAGCCTGGGGCAACCGAGCACGATCTCTACTCAGGACAGCGCCAGTGGGCAACACGTGGCCATCAGCCTGGAGCACGATGGATTGGGGCGCGAGACAAAACGGACCTTTGATCTCAACGGCATCGAGCAACAACTGACGCAGGTCTATAACGTTGTCGACCTGTTGGTGCGCAGAACTCTGTGCGAAGGCTCGACACCGCTGCGGGATGAAACCTATGAATATGATCCGCGCGGCCGTCTGGTGCTTTATCAGTGCGGGGGCAGCCAGCGGCCAGTGGATCCATACGGAAAAACCATTATCAGCCAGCTGTTCAGGTTCGACGCCATGGATAACCTGACTCGTGTAACCACAACGTATCAGGGCCCCGATGACACCAGTAGTACCAACATCGCCGTTTATAGCTACACAGGCGTCGACCCGACCCAACTGTCAAAAGTGACCAATACGGCCTCGGATGACGGGTATCCCGCTGTCATCGAACTTGAATATGACGAGATGGGCAATTTGATTCGTGATGAACAAGGTCGAGTGCTGGAATACGATGCGCTGAGCCGCTTGATCAGTGTCAGTGCCTTGCCGGGCGAAACGTCGAGCGGCTATCGCTACGATCCGTTGGACACCTTGTCCGGGGTCGACAATGGCAACGGGGAGCAGCAGCGTTTTTATCAGGGCGGCGAACTGACCAGTCTTAAACAGGGTGGCAATAGCACGAGCTTCATGCGCGGCGATGGCGTTGTGCTCGCCGAGCACCAGGCAGGTGCGGGCCCAAAGTCGTTGATGCTGGTTGGTGATCAGAAAAACACGTTACTGAGTGAGGTCGCCAGCGGCAGCGCCAATCACGTTGCGTTTACGCCTTATGGTCACCCCAGTGCGCAACAGCCGGTGAGCGCGGGTTTGGGTTACAGCGGTGAATTCAGCGAGCCGCAAACGGGTTGGCAGCTACTCGGTAATGGGTACCGCGCCTACAACCCGCGGCTAATGAAGTTTCATAGCCCGGACAGTCTCAGTCCGTTTGGGGAGGGTGGGGTCAATGCGTATGCGTATTGTGAGGGGGAGCCGGTTTTGAGTGCGGATCCGGATGGGCATTCAGTATTTGGCAGTTTTCTTCGGATGTTTAGACCTACTACTACGCAGGCTTTGAACAAAGGTGTGCCAACAGCTTTGTTGAAAAACTCTAAAGATCGTGCAGCATCGGTTCGCCCGCTCAGCAGCAAAGATGTGGAACGGTTGGGTAAGGTGGTCAAGCTTCGTGAACAGCAGAGAGATAAAGTTGCAAGTAAGATCCACAAGTGGTTGGGAGAGTCAGATGATGTAAAACTCTATAACGAAAAATATGGTCCGAATAGCTTTCAAACTCTTAGTAATAAAGTGCTTGCGCACGCGGACATTGAGGTGAAAGATACTAAGGCGTTGTATAATTATACTCGAGACCATGTCGGAAAACTTGGCATTACCAAAGAGTCGTCAATTAATTTAAAAAATACAGCGTTCGGGTACGACAAACAAGTTGCCGCGATCCGGAATCAAGGCAATCAAGGGTATCGTCAGCTGCAACAAGACTGGCTGTATCGAGATAATCAGCGAGCGCCTGCCGGAGTTAAACCAAGCTCTAAAAAGCGAGTTCATCAAGCGCCTAGCTATAAGGGATAAGCGCCAGCGCGTATTTATCTGTCCGACCAAACTGGATGGCGTCGAAAATGCTAACAGCCATCCAGTTTTTACCAGCTATTACATATTAACCATGGCGAGTTTTCAGGCTGGTTGATAACAAGCCATCACCCCAACCCACTCACCCGCGCAAACTCAACCAACCCACCGTCATGCTCAAGTCCCAACTTGTCCATGGCGGTTCTTTTTTGGCGGCTGATGGTTTTTTCGCTGCGGTTCAACTGCGCGGCAATCTGCCGGCCGGAGAGTCCCTGGACAAACAACCGCACCACCTCCAGTTCGCGCTCGGAAAGGCTGGCCAGTGGCTGGCGTGTGCCACTGGCGGGCAAGGCGTGGGATTCCAGTAGGGCGGCAAAGGCTGGACACACGTACAGACGCCCTTTAACCACCGTTTGCACCGCCCGCTTCAGTTCGCTCAAGGGGCTGCGCTTGTCGAACAAACCACCAACGCCAGTGTTGAGCAGCGCTTGCAACAATGAAGGGTTACGCAGCGTGGTCATCACGATCATCGGGATATGGCCGAAGTGGCGTTTGAGGTAACCCATCAAGGCCAGTCCATCGGGCAAGCCTGCGTAGGGCATCGAGTAGTCGCTGATCAGCAGGTCGCAGGGGGTGTGCTGCAAAAGCCCGATCAGTTCTTTGGCGTTATGGGCTTTGGCCACGATCGAGAGCGTTGGTGGCGTTGGTGTGGACAGGGCGAGTTCGGCTCCCGCCAGCACCACCGGATGATCGTCCGCGAGGATGATGCGTAGCGGGCTGCCGGGGCGGTGCCCGTACGATACGGGCGTATCGTCACAGGCACTGTCGCTGGGGGTTGAAGGCGTTGAGCAATGAGGCGTTTGATGCGGGTTCATGAAATGTCTCAACAGAGGGCGACGGCACGCGGCCCCCTGTGGAGACACCGGTTCAAGGCATATGAATCAAGCCCTGTTCCAGCGCCATGGCCATGGCGATCCAGCGTGACCTTACACCGAATTTTCGGCGAATATTGCAAAAGTGATAATTCACACCGGCCTCGGTACAACTGACGATCTGGCCGATCTCCCAGGACGACTTGCCGGCGGCGCTCCACTGCAGGATTTCCTTTTCCCGGGTGGTGAGTTTGATCGCTTGCGCTGGCTTGCTCTCCCGGGGCACGAAGTTGACAGCAGTTGGCGATGATCGAACTGACACGGAATTGGTGCGATACATAATTGAATCTCCCATTCATCATCATTGACGGCGTGGGCGCGGCGGAATCCTCCTACTGCATGAAGGTGTGGTTCGCGCGGCCGTCCTACAGACACCGATAAGGACTGTAGGCACGACACCCTTATAGCGCGATAAAACCCTCATGGAACCTGTCAGAAATTACAGGTGGCCGACTTTAGTTAAGAATTGGCGAAAAGACTGTCGGCTAATGCATCCTGATTTGTAGGAGACGTCGCCGTCCTGACGAAGCCTACGTACCTTGTGGTAACTTTTTGATTGGGCCGGCCTTTTTGTCGTGGACACCAGCGGGTGTGCCGAAAAAAACACGGGCAAAAAAAGCGGATGGGCAAAGTCCGATCCCGCGTGCGGTGTAATGCCCGTCCGTCGAATTGAACGCCTGGCAGGTTGCTGCCGGTGATCTGCAACGGCTTCGGGTTGCCAGTAGCAGAAAGCGTGCTGTTGATATCAACCGACGTTACCCAACCAGAACACACCTTGTTCAACCTGATCCCCGGATTTCCACTCAACATCGCCGTGTGCAGTCGTTTTGCAGCAGACGTTGTGTCGGATTGGGTGTATGTCCAGGTCTTGCCGAAACCCTAGTGCGAGGCCTGGCTTCCCAGATCACGCCAAGGCGCTCAACCAGGCCGAACCCAGCAGCAACAAGCCCATGCCGCGATTGAACCGTTGCATCGCGCGGGGTGAGCGCAACCAACGGCTGGAGCCCGCGCCGAGCAATGCCCAAACCCCGAGACAGGGCAGCGAGACCAGGAAAAACGCCAGGGACAGGTACAGCACATGCACAAACCGGTCTTCGCCCACCCCGGCGAACACACTGACCACCGCCAGCGCCATCATCCAGGTTTTCGGGTTGATCCATTGCAGGCTGGCCGCGCCCAGTAAACCAAGGCGCTGCTCGGCCTGCGCAGTGGCAGTGGCAATGGCAATGGCAGGGGCGCGATAGATTTGCCAGGCCAGATAACTCAGCCATGCCACGCCAGCCCACTGCATGAGCGTTTGCAGCAGGGGCCATTGAGTCAGTGAAGAACCGGCACCCGTACCCACCAAAAGCACAAGCATCGCAGCACTGGCACAAGCGCCAAGGATGATCGGAACCGCAGCGGCCAGACCGAATCGGGCGCTGTTGCTCAGCACCAGAATGTTGGTCGGGCCCGGTGTAATCGAGGCGACAAAGGCAAACAGCAAGAAGGGCAACAAGGTCGGGAAAGAGGAAAGCATCGCAGGCAGACTCCGGTGAAGATCAGTACGTTGATCTTCACCATCGCCGGTATTACCTGTCTGGAAGATTTGAGCAGCGCTTGCGGTACAACGCCGGCGTCAGGCCGTAGGCGCGCATGAACCAGCGGCCCAGATGGCTCTGATCGGAAAAGCCCAGCGCCATCGCCACCGCAGCCGGTTGTTCGCCACGGGCCAGCATCCGCCGCGCCGTGGCCAGGCGCAATTGCACCAGATAGGCGTGGGGCGCCATGCCATAGGCCGCCTTGAACGCGCGGGTCAGGCGGAAGCGGTCGACGCCGGTGACGGCGGCCAGTTGATCGAGGCCGATGTCGTATTGCGCGTTGGCATGCAGGTATTCCCGGGCCTTCTGCGCCACCTGTGGCAAACGCGGGTCCTGGCCATCGCGGGCGCGCCATTGCAAGTGGCTGGTCAGGCGTTCGAGCAAACCGTCGAGGGCGGTCTGGCGGACGATCTTCAGTTCACCGCGATGCAGGGTCTCAAACGCCAGGCTGGTGGCCTGGGCCAGGCGCGCATCGCTGGCCAGGGTGGCGGCGAAGCTCAGCTGGCTGTTGTCGGGGGCATGATCAAACACGGCGCTGAGTTCGCGCTGCAACCACTGCGGGTCGAGGTACAGCATGCGGTAGGTGAAGCCGTCGGCGGTTGGCGCGTCGCCATCATGGATGTCACCGGGCTCCAGCAGAAACACCTTGCCCGGCGTGCTCTGGTGCCTGGCCCGTCGGCAATTGAATTGCTGCACCCCTTGCTCGGTGACGCCCACCAGATAGCTGTCATGCCAGTGCGGGTCATAGGCATGGCCTTCGAAATGCGCGCGCAGGGTCTCGATGCCGGTGTCGGCATCCTGGGCCAGGTCGATCCAGTTGTGAGCGCTCATGGGGCACCTGCGAAACGGTTTGCCGGGCTATTTAACGCCTTGACCGAGGGCCATGCCTAGAACGTTTGTGCAGTCATCAACCGAACAGGCCGGCGGCGATGTTGATCGAGAACCCGAGAATGGCGGTATTGAACAGAAAACCGATCAACGACTGCGCCAGCACGATCTTGCGCATGCCCCGCGTGGCCACGCCGACATCCGAGGTTTGCACCGCCACGCCGATGGTGAACGAGAAGTACAGGAAGTCCCAGTAGTTGGGGGTCGTCAGACCTTCGGCAAAACGCAGCGCCGGCTCCTTGCCGTCCCAGATGTAATACAGCCGGGCGTAATGCAGGCTGAAGATGACCCCGATCAGCAGCCATGAGCCGATGACGGTCAGGGCGGTGAAGCCGTAATGCAAAAGCTTGCGCGTGGTTTCCAGGTCTTTGCTGCCGGCCAGTTCGAAGGTGATGGTCGCCAGGCTGGCCAGCGCCGCAATGCATACGAGCGCCAGCACCAGCCCGGCGTTTTCGTCTTCGATTTCGGCGATGCGTTTCACGTCAGGCGCTTTCGAACGCACGGTGAGCCAAAGCATCAGCGACAGATAGATCCAGACGCCGGCATTCCAGCCGATGAGGATCTTGCTGATCGGCGAATCGGCCGGAGCCAGAAAGCCCGCCGCGATGCCCAGCAGGATGGCGGCGGACAGGCGAGGGTGGGTGCGTGCGAGGAAAATCATGGAGGCTCGAGGGGTTGGGGCTGTGCAATCACCTTAGCCCAGTTGACCCCGATCTTGAAGTCACCGAGATCCCCTTGTGGGAGCGGGCTTGCTCGCGAAGGCGCACGGTCAATCAACACGGATGTTGAATGTGACGGCCTCTTCGCGAGCAAGCCCGCTCCCACATTGGGACAGTGGTGTTGATCAGGTGTTTTTATGGCGCTTGCGCACCAGCTTCATTACCACCACAAAAAACACCGGCACGAACACCACGGCCAGAGTCGCCGTGATCATCCCGCCAATCACCCCGGTGCCGATGGCCTGCTGGCTCGCCGAGCTGGCGCCGGTCGCGATCGCCAGCGGCACCACGCCTAGGATGAACGCCAGGGAGGTCATGACAATCGGCCGCAACCGCAGGCGTGCCGCTTGCAGGGTGGCGTCGATCAGGTCATGGCCTTCGTCGTACAGGCTCTTGGCGAATTCGATGATCAGGATCGCGTTCTTCGCCGACAGGCCGATGATGGTGATCAACCCGACCTTGAAGAACACGTCGTTGGGCATCCCGCGCAAGGTCACCGCCAGCACCGCACCGAGCACGCCCAGCGGCACCACCAGCAGCACCGAGGTCGGGATCGACCAGCTCTCGTACAACGCCGCCAGGCACAGGAACACGATCAACAGCGACAGCCCCAGCAGGATCGGCGCCTGGCTGCCGGACAACCGTTCCTGCAACGACAACCCGGTCCATTCCTGGCCCAGGCCCGCCGGGCCCTGTGCCACCAGCCGCTCGATCTCGGCCATGGCCTCGCCGGTGCTGTGGCCCGGGGTCGGTTCACCGGAAATACTGATCGCCGGATAGCCGTTGTAGCGGGTCAACTGCGCCGGGCCCTGGGTCCACTTGGCCTGGACGAAGGCCGACAGGGGCACCATTTTTTCGTGGGTGTTGCGCACGTGGATCTTCAGCAGGTCTTCCACCTGGCTGCGCTGGTCGCCCTCGGCCTGCACCACCACGCGCTGCATCCGCCCCTGATTGGGGAAGTCGTTGATGTAGGCCGAGCCCACGGCCGTGGACAGCACGTTGCCGACGTCGGCGAAGGACACCCCCAGCGCGTTGGCCTGCTTGCGGTCGACCACCAGTTGCACCTGCGGTGCCTCGGCCAGGGCGCTTTCGCGCACGTTCATCAGGATCGGGCTTTTTTGCGCCGCCGCGAGTAACTCGGTGCGGGCTTCCATCAACTTCTCATGGCCGAGACCACCACGATCCTGCAGGCGGAACTCGAATCCGCTGGACGTACCCAGGCCATCCACGGGCGGCGGCAGTACGGCAAAGGTCACCGCGTCCTTGATCTGGCTGAGGGCAACGTTGGCCCGGTCGGCAATCGACGCCGCCGAGTCTTCACTGCCGCGCTCGGACCAGTCCTTGAGCGTGCTGAACGCCAGCGCCGCATTCTGCCCGCTGCCGGAGAAGCTGAAGCCGAGAATCACCACGCTGTCGCGAATGCCTGGCTCGCCAGCGTTGTGCGCTTCAACCTGCTCGGCCACCTGCACCGTGCGGTTCTTGCTCGCACCCGGCGGCAACTGGATGTCGGTGATGGTGTAACCCTGGTCTTCCACCGGCAGGAACGAGGAGGGCAGGCGACTGAAGGCCAGGCCCAGACCGATCAACAGCACGCCGTAGATCAGCAAGTAGCGCCCGGTACGTTTCAACGCGTAGGCCACCCAGCCCTGGTAACGATCGGTCAGTTGCTCGAAGCGACGGTTGAACCAGCCGAAGAACCCGGTCTTTTCATGGTGCTCGCCTTTGGCAATCGGCTTGAGCAACGTCGCGCACAGGGCCGGGGTCAAGGTCAGGGCGAGGAAGGCCGAGAACAGGATCGAGGTGGCCATCGACAGTGAGAACTGCTGGTAGATCACCCCGACCGAGCCCTGCATGAACGCCATCGGAATGAATACCGCGACCAGCACCAGGGTGATGCCGATGATGGCCCCGGTGATCTGTTGCATGGCCTTGCGCGTGGCTTCCTTGGGCGAAAGGCCTTCGGTGGCCATGATCCGCTCGACGTTCTCCACCACCACGATGGCGTCGTCCACCAGAATGCCGATGGCCAGCACCATGCCGAACATGGTCAGCACGTTGATCGAAAACCCGAGCGCCAGCATCGTCGCAAAGGTGCCCATCAACGCCACTGGCACCACCAGGGTCGGAATCAGCGTGTAGCGGATGTTCTGCAGGAACAGGAACATCACCGCGAACACCAGCAACATCGCCTCAAGGAGGGTGTAGACCACCTTGGTGATCGAGACCTTGACGAAAGGCGAGGTGTCGTACGGGATCGAATACTCGACGTTCGCCGGGAAGTAGCGCTTGAGTTCATCCATCTTCGCCCGCACCAGGGTCGCGGTGTTCAGTGCGTTGGCGCCGGGCGACAGCTGCACGGCAACGGCAGTGGACGGCTTGCCGTTCAGGCGCGTGGAAAACTGGTATTCCTGGCTGCCGATCTCGACCCGCGCCACATCGCTGATGCGCACGGTCGAGCCGTCCGGGTTGGCCTTGAGGACGATGTCGGCAAACTCTTCGGGGGTCGACAACTGCCCCTTGACCAGAATGGTCGCGGTGATTTCCTGGGTGGTGCGGGTCGGCAGGTCCCCGATGCTGCCCGCCGACACCTGGGCGTTTTGCGCGACGATGGCGGTGTTGACGTCTGCCGGCGTCAGGTTGAAGGCGAGCAGTTTCCGCGGGTCGATCCAGATCCGCATCGCTCGCTCGGCGCCGTACAGCTGAGCCTTGCCGACGCCATCCAGACGCTTGACCTCGTTCATCACGTTGCGCGCCAGGTAATCGCTGAGCGCCACGTCGTCGAGCTTGCCGTCGCTGGACGTCAGGGTGATCAACAGCAGGAAGCCGGAGGAGACTTTCTCCACCTGCAAACCCTGCTGGATCACCGCTTGCGGCAGCCGTGACTCCACGGCTTTGAGGCGATTCTGCACATCCACCTGGGCCAGTTCCGGGTTGGTGCCCGGCTGGAAGGTGGCCTTGATGGTGGCGCTGCCCAGGCTGCTCTGGGATTCGAAATACAACAGGTGATCGGCGCCGTTGAGCTCTTCCTCGATCAGGCTGACCACGCTCTCGTCCACGGTTTGCGCCGAAGCGCCCGGGTACACGGCGTAGATTTCGATTTGTGGCGGCGCAACATCCGGGTATTGCGCCACCGGCAGTTGCGGAATGGCCAGCGCACCGGCCAGCAGGATGAACAGGGCAACCACCCAGGCGAACACCGGGCGGTCGATAAAGAACTGCGGCATAAAGAAGCGTCCTGCTTACTGACCAGTCGCCTGGGCAAGGGGAAGAGGGGTGTCGTCGATCTGCACTTTCTCGCCGGGGCGGGCGTGCTGCAGGCCCTCGATGACGATGCGGTCGCCTGCCTTCAGGCCGCCGGTGACGATCCAGCGATCGTTCTGCACGGTGCCCAGTTCGACCGGTTGCTGCCCGACCCGCTGTTCGGCGTCGAGCAGCAGCACCTGGGCGATGCCGGCGCTGTCGCGCTGGATGGCCCGTTGCGGCACGCTGATGCCTTGCTGGTTGACCGCTTGTTCCAGGCGTACGCGCACGAAACTGCCGGGCAGCAAGTCGAGGTCGGGGTTGGGGAACTCGCTGCGCAGGATGATCTGGCCGGTGCCCGGGTCGACGGTGATGTCGCTGAACAGCAGTTTGCCTGGCAGCGGATAGAGGCTGCCGTCATCCTGAATCAACGTGACCTTGGCCTGGTCCTGGCCGACCTGCTGCAACTGGCCGGAACGGAAGGCGCGGCGCAGTTCGTTGAGTTCGCGGGTGGACTGGGTCAGGTCGGCATGAATCGGGTTCAGTTGCTGGATCAGCGCCAGCGGCGTGGTTTCGTTCTGCCCGACCAGCGCGCCTTCGGTGACCAATGCACGGCCGATACGCCCGGAGATAGGCGCGGTGACGGTGGCGTAGCCGAGGTTCAGTTTCGCCCGCTCCACAGCGGCTTTACTGGCGGCGACTTCGGCGGCGGTCTGCCGTGCGTTGGCGCGTGCGTTGTCATACTCCTGACCGCTGATGGCCTTGTCATCGATCAACTGGGCGTAGCGTTGTTCCTGCAACCGGGCCTGGAACGCATTGGCCTCGGCCTTGCGCAGTACGGCTTCGGCGCTGTCCAGGTCGGCCTTGAACGGCGCCGGGTCGATGCGGAACAACACATCGCCCTGTTTCACGTCGCTGCCTTCATGGAAGGTGCGCTGCAAGACCACGCCAGCCACGCGGGCACGCACTTCGGCCATGCGCGGCGCGGCAATCCGTCCGCTCAGTTCACTGCTGATGGTCAGTGGCCGCGCCTCGATGGTTTCGACGCGAACCGTGGCCAGCGGCGCCTGTTCCTCGGCATTCGAGGACTTGTCACACGCGGCCAGTGTCAACGCCAGTGCAATCAGGCTGAGCCTGGCAAGCAGATTTTTCGACATGTAATACCCCAATAAAGACACCCAGCATCCTACTGGGCGAAGGCGAGGGTAGCGGTGAAGCTTTGTTGGTGCTGTGTGAAATTGTGTAAGGGTTTTACTCAGGGACGAGTGAGGGCGTATATCCTTCAGTCCTTGATTTCTATTGCGCCTGATAGATTGCTATCGCGAGCAAGCTCGCTCCCACAGGGATTTGATGTGAACACAAATGTTGTGAACACCACCGGCCACTGTGGGAGCGAGCTTGCTCGCGATGGCGGCGTATCTGGCGCCACAGCACTTTCTGGAAACACCCCATGCCCAACATCCTCCTGGTCGAAGACGACACCGCCCTCGCCGAACTGATTGCCAGCTACCTGGAACGCAACGGTTATTCCGTCAGCGTGATCGGTCGCGGTGACCATGTGCGCGAACGTGCGCGGCTCAATCCGCCGGACCTGGTGATCCTCGACCTGATGCTGCCCGGCCTCGACGGCTTGCAAGTCTGTCGCCTGCTGCGCGCCGATTCGGCGACCTTGCCGATCCTGATGCTCACCGCCCGCGACGATAGTCACGACCAGGTCCTGGGCCTGGAAATGGGGGCCGACGACTACGTCACCAAACCTTGCGAGCCGCGGGTGCTGCTGGCCCGGGTGCGGACCTTGCTGCGCCGCAGCAGCCTCAGCGAACCGCAGACCGCCAACGACCGCATTCTGATGGGCAACCTGTGCATCGACTTGTCCGAGCGCACCGTGACCTGGCGCGAGCAGTTGGTGGAACTGTCCAGCGGCGAGTACAACCTGCTGGTGGTGCTGGCCCGGCACGCCGGCGAAGTGTTGAGCCGCGACCAGATCCTGCAACGCCTGCGCGGTATCGAATTCAACGGCACCGACCGTTCGGTGGACGTGGCGATTTCCAAGCTGCGACGCAAGTTCGACGACCACGCCGGCGAGGCGCGCAAGATCAAGACCGTGTGGGGCAAGGGCTACCTGTTCAGCCGTTCCGAGTGGGAATGCTGAGTCGATGTTCAGAATCCTCTTTCGTTTGTACCTGGTGACTATCGTCTCGTTCAGCGCGGCGATCTATCTGGTGCCGGACCTGGTGGTCAAGGTGTTCCAGGAGCGCTTTGTCACCTACAACCTCGATTATTCCCGTGGGCTGCAAACGCTGATCGTCAAACAGTTCCACGGGGTCCCGGCCGAACAGTGGCCGGCCCTGGCCGCTGAAATGGACAAGGACTTCTCTCCTCTGCACATCGTGCTCAGCGGCAATGACGACGGCAGCCTGACCCCTGATGAACAGCAGCGCTTGCGCCGCGGCGAGAACATCGTGCGCGTGGGCGACTGGGGCTGGCGCACGCTGGCGGTCGCGCCGCTCAATGAGCGCACCGTGGTGCAAATGGTCGTGCCACCGGACCCGCTGGACGTCAACCTGTTGTACTGGAGCATCAACGTCCTGATCGGCGCGACCATGCTCGCGTGCCTGTTACTGTGGCTGCGCCCGCACTGGCGTGACCTGGAACGCCTCAAAGGCGCCGCCGAACGCTTTGGCAAGGGCCACTTGGGCGAGCGCACGCAAATCTCCCCGAGTTCCAACATCGGCAGCCTGGCCAGTGTGTTCGACACCATGGCCGGCGACATCGAGAACTTGCTCAACCAACAGCGGGACTTGCTCAATGCGGTGTCTCACGAATTGCGCACGCCGCTGACGCGCCTGGATTTCGGCCTGGCGCTGGCGCTGTCCGACGACTTGCCGGCGGCCAGTCGCGAGCGCCTGCAAAGCCTGGTGGCGCATATTCGAGAACTCGATGAATTGGTGCTGGAGCTGCTGTCCTACAGCCGCCTGCAAAACCCGGCGCGGCTACCGGAGCAGGTCGAAGTCTCGCTGGATGAATTCATCGACAGCATTCTCGGCAGCGTCGACGAAGAACAGCAATCCCCGGAAATCGTCATCGACGTGCTGCTCCACGGCCAGTTCGAACGCTTCAGCCTGGACCCGCGCCTGACTGCCCGTGCCTTGCAAAACCTGCTGCGCAATGCCATGCGCTATTGCGAGAAGCGTATTCAGATCGGTGTGCAGGCCTATGCCGGCGGTTGTGAAATCTGGGTCGACGATGACGGCATCGGCATTCCGGATGACGAGCGCGAGCGGATCTTCGAACCCTTCTACCGTCTCGACCGCAGCCGCGACCGCGCCACGGGGGGGTTCGGCCTTGGACTGGCGATCAGCCGCCGCGCACTGGAAGCCCAGGGCGGGACGCTGACGGTGGAAGCCTCGCCCCTGGGCGGAGCGCGGTTTCGCTTGTGGTTGCCGGCGTCGGCCTGACGCGCTTGGCAGGCGCTGGCGCAGCGCCTGCGTTGAACCGGGGTTTCTCAGGTACTCAGGCGCTCGCGCAACGTCTTCGCCATCTCCTCCAGGTCCGCCATCGGCTGATGCCCGATCAGCATCCAGGCGTGTTCCATATCGGCCCAATACACGATGTTCAGTTCGCGTCGCTGTTCCCGGGCGAAATGGCGGCTGCCGCTGTTGGAGCGGGTGACGCACAGGGCCATGGGGCCGTGCGCCGGATCGAGGTAGGTGATCTGGGCGATGGGCGCACCGTCGTACTCGAGGATCTGTGCGCGCTTGAACTCGGCACGGGGCAGGCTCAGTTTTGCCGGCGCGAGGTTGAGGCCCAGGCGCGCATCGATGGTGCGCAGTTGTGCCCGTTGCGCGGCTTCATCGCCGGGCAAGTGATCCAGGGTTTCCGGTACGTAGAGCGCCATGTAATCGGCCACCAGGCCGCGCCAGTTATGTGTCTGCCGGCTCGCTTGCCAGCCGAGGAACAAACGGTCCGCCAATACACCGCCGGCCAACAGCCCGGCCGCGGCGGCCAGGAACCAGCGTCGACTGAGCCCGGGGCGGGCGGGTGAGGGCAGCGTGGCGAGCATGGCTTGCAGGCGATCCACCGGCGCCTGTCGGGCCAGTTCATCATAGGCGTCCTTGAACGGCAGGCTGCTGCGATCCAGCCATTGCAGGCGCAGGCCGAGCATCGGGTCGGCATTGATGGCCGCGTCGATGCGCGCGCGCTGCTCGGTATCGAGTTGGTTATCGAGGTAAGCCACCAGTTGTTCGTCCGAGGGTATCGTGTTCATCAATGTTCTCCTCGGTTAGGGGTGGGCACCGTGTGCAACGGTGGGTATTCGGCCAGTTTCGCCCGAGCGGTGGCCAGGCGGCTCATGACCGTGCCAATGGGCACTTGCAGCACCTCGGCGACTTCGCGGTAGGACAAGCCTTCGACATAGGCGAGAAACACCGTTTCGCGCTGGGCCTCGGGCAACGCATCGACGCGGCGGATGACCTGTGCCGCCAACACATGGGTCTGGGCCACGGATTCACCATCGAACGACAAAGCCTGATCGGCGTCTACCTGGCCCTGACCCTGGCGCACCCGCCGGGCACGGACTTCGTTGAGCCAGATCGAATGCAGAATGCTCAGCAGCCACCGGTCCATGCGCGTTCCCGGCACGTATTGACCGGCCCGTTCCAGCGCCCGCACGCAGGTGGCTTGCACCAGGTCATCGGCCACATGCCGTTGCCGGGACAACAGCAGGCCGTAACGCCATAAACGCGCCAGATGCCGGTTCAGTTCCGTTCGTATTGCCTGATCGCTGGCGATGGCGACCTCCGTCCGCTCGGGTTGTCAGGTTTTCGATGAGCCGTTGATGGCTTCGGCCAGGTCCTGATACTCCTCGCATTGAGTGCTGCCACAGATGGATTCGATCTGTCGCAGTTGCTCCTGGGCAAGATCCAGCCGGCCTTTGATCACATAGGCCTCACCGAGATACTCGCGGACTTGCGCGTACTGCGGGTCGAGTTTTACCGATTGCAGGTAATAGCCGATGCCTTCGTCGGTACGTCCCAGTTTACGCGTGGCGTAGCCGCGATAGTTCAACGCTTTTGCGGTATTTGGCTGTTTCAGTGTGTCGAGCAGGGCCAGGGCTTCTTCATAACGCCCGTCCTTGGCCAGTCGATAGGCATAGTTGGTGCGGTCTTCGTCCGGTACCAGGCTGCTGGTCTGCCGCACGCAACGCTTGGATTTGCTATCGAACACCTGGCCTTTGGGGCAGTTGGGCCTGATGGGTGCGTCGTCGTCGCCGCCACCGCCGTTGGCCAGGGCGAGGGAGCCGGACAACCCAATGGCCAGCAACAGAGGGGGCATCAGAACAGCAAAGCGAATATTCATGGGCATTGCTCCACAGGTTTACGGGGTTCGGATCAGATCGCGCCTGGCCAGGCGCAGTGCAAGGTTGATGTGATGAGAACACCGCAGCATGAACAATTATTCGTTGTGGGAGCCTTTCCTCTTCAACGCACGGGGTTGGTCTTGTTCAGCCAGGCGAGCAGGGCCTGGTGGAATTGTGCCGGTTCTTCCATCTGTGGCGCGTGGCCCATGCCAGGGAACTCGACCAGCGTGGACCGGGGAATCATCTTGGCCACTTGTTTGCCGAGGACGTCGTAGTGCCCGATCTTCGCCTTGACTTCGGGCGGGGCGATGTCACTGCCGATGGCGGTGGTGTCGGACGTACCGATCAACAGCAGGGTCGGCATCTTCAGATTGTGGAATTCGTAGTACACCGGTTGGGTGAAGATCATGTCGTAGATCAGCGCCGAGTTCCACGCGACTTGGGTATGCCCCGGGCCTTTGTTCAGGCCGGCGAGCATGTCGACCCAGCGATCGAATTCCGGCTTCCAGCGGCCGCCGTAATAGGTGGTGCGTTCGTAGTTGCGGATACCCTCGGCGCTGAGCTTGAGTTCGCGCTCGTACCATTGATCCACCGTGCGATAGGGCACGCCGAGGGCTTTCCAGTCTTCCAGGCCGATGGGGTTGACCAGCGCCAGTTGCTCGACCTGTTCGGGGTATTGCAAGGCATAGCGAGTGGCGAGCATGCCGCCGGTGGAATGCCCCAGCAGGGTGGCTTGCTGGATGCCCAGGGCCTTGAGCAATTGCTGGGTGTTCGTCGCCAGTTGCTGGAAGCTGTACTGATAGTGCGCCGGTTTGCTGGAGGTGCAGAAGCCGATCTGGTCCGGGGCGATGACCCGGTAGCCAGCGTCGCTGAGGGCTTTGATCGAACTGCCCCAGGTGGCGCCGCAGAAATTCTTGCCGTGCATCAGCACCACGCTGCGACCATTGGCCTTGCCGTGGGCGGAGACATCCATGTAACCCATTTGCAGGGATTGGCCCTGGGATTCAAAGGCGAAGTGCTTGAGCGTGTAGGGATAGTCGAAACCTTGCAGCTCGGGACCGTATCCCGGTCCTTCGGCGTGGGCGATGACGGGCAGGGCGGCGGTCAGTAAAAGGCTGGGCAACCAGCAGGAGAAGGGGCGTGACATGAAAGGGCTCCATGGTAAATCCGCCGATGCTGGATCGATTCGATTAGGGCGGCATTAAACACAGGCAACCGCCGCCCTTGATGGTTCAACCCATCCAGCCCAAAGTCGCCATGGCCAGCACGCCGTAGCGGGCACCCTTGGCCAGGGTGACGATCAACAGGAAACGCCCCAGCGGCTCGCGCATGACCCCGGCGACCAGCGTCAGCGGATCTCCGATCACCGGCAGCCAACTGAGCAGCAATGACCAATGGCCGTAGCGTTGGTAATGAAGCCGGGCTTTCTCCAGGTGCCGGGGGCTCACCGGAAACCAGCGTCGGTCACGGAACCGCTCGATCCCGCGCCCCAGCCACCAGTTAAGCAGCGAGCCCAGAACGTTGCCGAACGTTGCCACCGCCAGCAGTGCCCAGGGCCAGTACCGATCGCTGAGCAGCAGGCCGACCAGCACCGCTTCGGATTGCAACGGCAGCAGCGTGGCGGCACCGAATGCCGCGAAAAACAGCCCGAGGTACGCGCCCGACATCAATGGGCGGGGTAGTCCGCAACCACCACGTCAGTGCCGTCTTTTTTCAGGCCAATGACCTGATAGGCATCGCTCATGCCATCCATTTCCATGCCGGGCGAGCCCATGGGCATGCCGGGGGCCGCGACGCCCAGCAGATCGTCGCGCTTGCTCAAGGCCAGGACCTGGTCGGCCGGGACATGACCTTCAACGAATTTGCCGTTGATCAACGCGGTGTGGCACGACGCCAGGCGCGGCGGCACGCCGTGCTGTTGCTTGAACTCGCTCATATTGGTTTCGACGTGGTCTTCGACCTTGAAGCCATTGGCCTCCAGGTGGGTGATCCATTTTTTGCAGCAACCACAATTGGCGTCGCGGTGAACCTCGATTGGAATGAGGTCGGCGGCCTGGGCCAGTGAAGACATCAACAGGGCGCTCAGGGCGATCAGGCGCAGAGGGTTTCGCATGGGATTCGTCTCGGGTAACGGGCAAAAAAACGCATTCTGACCATTTTATCCGGTCAGGCATTCAAGGAGTGTTTCCAATTACTACAAAGATCTGCCGTTCGATGATGGTAGGTCAATGCTGTCAGGCAGATGAGGGGCACATTACAAAATTGTCAGATTGAGATTCGAGGGTAAGTATCGGTGCTGATGAAATCCAACTAGCCGATATGTAAGAAAAGTCTGAAAGAACATTCGTCAGGGCGATAAGTTCAAATAAACAAGAAGTTTTACAGTATGTATCTTAATTGTATGAGAATTGTTAAGGCTCTGAATTAAAGTTTGGTTGCCTCAGTGCTTCGGCCGATACTTCTGGCCACCTAACTTGGTCAAACAAGGAGTTTTCAATGACGATCGGATATACCGGCAACTGGACCGCGAAAGCGGGTCTATTGGTTCGAGATGCCGCCAGCAGATCAAAGCCTGTTCCCCAGAGCGTCAAGGTCAGGCAGATGCTTGACCTGGTGGGCAACAATCCGGTTGAGCTGGATACAGTCAAGATGGACAAGATGAAATTGCGCAAACAGATGAAGGGTTTTGACCCCACTGATATTTCTGTCAAGTCCATGGGTGCTCTCAGTGTCATGCTGAAAGAGCGTGGCCTGATCAGCGATGTAACAGCGGTCACACTGAGCAATGCCGGTGACAAGTTCGACCGGTTTGGCATCAAGGACCCTGACGCCAAGTTCAATGCGCTGGAATATTTCGCCACGCAACTGGAGAACATTCAGAACAATAATTTGAAGGGTAACAAGTACGCCAACTACCTGGTTCCCGAGTTCAAAAAAGCGATCTATGTGCTGCAAAACCTGGAAACCTACGGCAAGAACAACGGCCCCATGGTGAGGCCAGGCAGAGTTCTCTCGGACGAGGCCTGACGCCATGTTGCACGGCCCGCCCGGTTCATCGAACGGGCCGGCAACCCTTAGCGGTCGAGCAGTTTCATGACTTCTTCCGGATAACGCAGGCCTGCGGTGGCATTGGCCGCAAAGATCGCTTCCAGCGCGTGCAGTTCTTCGCCACTCAGCGTCACCTCCAGTGCGGCCACGTTTTCTTCCAGGTATTTACGTTGCTTGGTACCCGGAATCGGAATCAGGTAGTCACCCTGGGCCAGCACCCACGCCAGCGCCAGTTGGCCCGCCGTCACGCCTTTTTCTGCCGCCAGCGCTTGTACCTGTTGCACCAGCAGCAGGTTTTTCGCGAAGTTTTCGCCCTGGAAGCGCGGGCTGAAACGACGATAATCGTCGGCCGCGAAATCATCCGGGCTTTTTAATGCGCCGGTCAGAAACCCTCGGCCCAACGGGCTATAAGGCACAAAGGCGACGCCCAGGCGCTGGCAGGTTGCCAGGCAAGCGTTTTCTTCCTGATCACGGCTCCACAACGAATACTCACTTTGCAACGCACTGATCGGGTGAACCTTGTGCGCTCGTTCCAGGGTCGCCGCCGAGGCCTCGCTCAATCCCAGGTAACGCACCTTGCCGGCACTGACCAGTTCGGCCATGGCACCGACGGTTTCTTCGATGGCCACCTGCGGGTCGATTCGGTGTTGGTAATACAGATCGAGGGTGTCCACGCCCAGGCGCTTCAAGCTGCCATCGATGGACTGGCGAATGTATTCCGGCCGGCCGTTGACGCCCCGGGCAGTGGGGTTGGCCGGGTCGCGGACGATCCCGAACTTGCTGGCCAGGAACACCTGGTCACGCTTGCCGGCGATGGCCTTGCCGATCAGTTCTTCATTGGTGTGCGGACCGTACATGTCGGCGGTATCGAGCAGGTTGACCCCCAGTTCCAGCGCGCGATGCAAGGTGGCCGTTGCTTCGCGGGTGTCCGTGCCGGTGGTGTAGAAGTCGGTCATGCCCATGCAGCCCAGGCCGATGGCCGATACCTGCGGACCGTTTTTTCCCAATTGACGTGTGTGCATGAAATCAGCTCCCTGTGAAGTGAATCGCCATTGTTCGCCTCGACAGAAACAAGATAAACCGGCTAAAACGGCTATCACTATTCGTAAAATCTAAATAATCAGCCGGTGGAGCCAGCAATGGACCGTTTCAACGCCATGCGCGTTTTTACCCGGATCGTCGAGTTGGGTGGCTTTGCCAAGGCCGCCGACAGCCTGCAATTGCCCCGGGCCTCGGTCACCATCCTGATCAAACAACTGGAGGCGCATCTTGGGGTGCAACTGCTGCAACGCACCACGCGGCAGATCAGCCTGACGCTCGATGGCGCGGCTTATTACCCGCGTTGCGTGCGCTTGCTGGCAGACCTGGAAGAGACCGAAGCGGTGTTCAGTGCCGCACGCCACAATCCCAAGGGCTTGTTACGGGTGGATATGCCGGCGGGCGTGGGGCGCCTGATTGTGATTCCGGCACTGCCGCAGTTCACCGCCCGCTATCCGTTGATCGAGCTGGAAATCGGCCTGAATGACCGCCCTGTGGACCTGATACGCGAAGGTGTCGATTGTGTGCTGCGCGGTGGTTCGCCGCTGGACGACTCGCTGGTGGCGCGGCCCCTGGTGGTCTTGGATCAGGTAACCTGTGCCAGCCCCGACTATCTGCAGCGGCACGCAGCGCCCCATACGCTGGATGACCTGCGCGGGCACCGGATGGTCGAGTACGTCTCCAGTAACAGTGGCAAACGCTATGGACTGGAGTTTGTCGTGGATGGCCAGGTGCGGTCGGTCGACCTGCCCAAGCAGGTGGCGGTCAACAGTGCCGATGGCTATCTGGCTGCGTGCGAGGCCGGATATGGCCTGGTGCAGACGCCGTACTATCACGTGGCGCGGCAACTGCAGGAGGGGCGTTTGTGTGAAGTACTGAGGGAAGTGCCGCCACCGGGCATGCCGATGACGGCGCTTTATCCGCCGCACCGCCAGTTGTCCCGGCGGGTGCGTGTGTTTGTCGATTGGCTGGTGGAACTGTGTGCCCAGCCGGGCAATGACTTTTACCGCAAGGATTCAGGGCATTGAGTAGTGGTTAACGATGCTGGTAGTAACCTGGTCCGCCATGGTTGTCATAGGGTCAGGATGGCAAGCAGGGGAATCAGCAGTGTGATTCGACGCAACATTTGAAAGCCCTCATGGTTATCGCCGCAATGAAGCTAAAACTCTTCATCGGCTGTAACATGGGACCCCGCTTGTAGCGGCTTATCCCCGAAACCGGGTAAGCGCTTGGCATGCATGTCGATACAAACCGGATACAATTTCAGATTCAGGAACCCGCAATGACTCAGTCGCAACGTTTGAAATACTCGATTCTGATCTCCCTGGTGGTACTGGGGATCATGTTTGGCCTTTCCTGGTTGCAGAATACCGGCGTCATCAGCGAAAAACTGTTCCAGTACATCGCCATTGGCGTGGCGGTGGTCGTGGTGGTCATCAATGGCGTGATGCGCCGCAAGGTCAAGCCCTGATCAGTCGATCATCGGTTGCGCAAAATGGCGGCAGCCTGGGGATGCAGGCTGTAGCTTTTGTCGGGGTTGAGGACAATCACGCCTTCGCTGCACAAGCGCTTTAGCACTTCACGCACGCTGAGAAAGGACAGGGGAATATCCAGGTCCAGCAATTGGCTGTGCACGCCGCGCACGCCAAGGCTGCGGTCGTTTTCGGCGGCCGTCAGCAGGGCGTCGATGACTTTCAGGCGGATCAGGCTGGTTCGAAGGCCAAAGCTTTTGAGCAGGATCCGGATCCGCTCGTTGCCGTGACGATCGGTACGCGGCTCGAATACGCCGACTCCCATGGAAGTACCCTTTGGCGCGTTGCTACCGTCCGTTGGCAGTTGCGAGTTGTACATTGCAAAACTCCTTTCAGAGCCTGATCAAGAAAAAAATGGGCGCTCTTACAGGACTAGACGTATGAGCAGCCCGAATCATGAAGGTTCGAATGTAGAAATTTTGTCGCCATCGCGTGATCAACCTGTCAGACCATGGGTCGTTGCACAGTAAATCCCTAAATTTTTGTGGTGAGCTTCGTCCCTACAGGGAGGCACGGCGTGCGTGGATATGCGCAACCGTGGCCATCGTTTTTTCGATCAGGAGCGAGCGTGATTATTTCCAGCCAGTTAACCAGGTTGAGCCTGGCGGGTGTGGCTCTGGGGTTGAGCCTGGGGTTGAGCCTTGCGGCAAGCGCGAGCGCTACGCCCGCGCAAACGAGCGCGGATATCCGCCGAACCGGTTTCGGCGTGCCGCACATCCGCGCCGACAACGAGCGCGGGCTCGGCTACGGCATCGGCTATGCCTACGCCCAGGACAACCTGTGCCTGCTGGCCAACGAAATCACGACCGTCAACGGCGAACGTTCGCGGTACTTCGGGCCGGATCAGGAGAACCTGGTCAGCGATGTGTTTTTCACCTGGCTGAACACTCCGCAAGCTGTCGCCGGTTTCTGGCAGGCCCAAACCCCCGAAGTGCGTGAACTGGTCGAAGGCTATGTGGCGGGGTACAACCGCTCCTTGAGCGAGCGTCGGGCCCAGGGTTTACCGCTGCAGTGTCAGGGCGATTGGGTGCGCGAGATCACCCCCTCGGATCTGGTCAAGCTGACCCGGCGCCTGTTGGTCGAAGGTGGCGTCGGCCAGTTTGCCGAAGCCCTGGCCGGTGCCACGCCACCCAACGCAGTGGCCCAGGCGTCGAGTGCACAGGCAGCGTTCCAGGTGGCCGCCACGCGGATGCAGCGCTTCGCTCTGGAGCGGGGCAGCAATGCCGTCGCGGTCGGCAGCGAGCGCTCCTTCAACGGACGCGGCATGTTGCTGGCCAATCCGCACTTTCCGTGGGTGGGCGGCATGCGCTTTTACCAGATGCACCTGACCATACCCGGCAAACTGGACGTGATGGGCGCGGCGTTACCCGGTCTGCCGGTGATCAACATCGGTTTCAATCAACATCTGGCCTGGACCCACACCGTGGATTCTTCCCGGCATTTCACGCTGTATCGCCTGCAACTGGACCCCAAGGATTCGACCCGTTACCTGCTCGACGGCCAGTCCTTGCCGATGGACAAGCAGACCGTGACCGTCAACATCAGGCAGGCGGATGGGCAGGTCCGGGCGATTCCCCACGAGGTCTACAGCTCGAAATTCGGTCCGGTGGTGCAATGGCCGGGAAAACTGGATTGGGACCACCAGTACGCCTACAGCCTGCGTGACGCCAATCTGGACAACGACCGCGTTCTGCAGCAGTGGTACGCAATGAATCGCGCTGAAAGCCTCAAGGATTTCCAGGCCTCGGTGCACAAGATCCAGGGCATTCCGTGGGTCAACACCCTGGCGGCGGACGATCAGGGGCAGACGCTGTACATGAACCTCTCGGTGGTGCCCAACGTCAGCGTCGACAAGCTGGCGCAGTGCAGCGATCCGCGCGTTGGCTTGCAAATGATCACTCTCGACGGCTCCAACGGCGCCTGTGCCTGGGACATCGACCCGCAGGCGCCACAGCAGGGCATCTATGCAGCGGACAAGTTACCGCAATTGCTGCGCAAGGATTTTGTCCAGCACTCCAACGACTCGGCATGGTTGGCCAACCCGGCGCAACCGCTGACCGGCTATTCGCCGTTGATCAGCCAGGACAGCCAGCCATTGGGGCTGCGTTCACGCTTTGCCCTCGATCGTTTGAGCGCGCTGGCCAAGGCCGGCAAGGTCGGGGCAGCGGACTTGCAACGCATGGTCATGGACGATCAGGTTTATCAGGCGGATCAGGTGATGGCGGACCTGCTGCAATTCTGCGTGGCGGATCTCGGTGCCGATGCCAAAACCCTCGCGCCACTGTGCGCCAGCCTCAAGGCCTGGGACCGCAAGGCCAACCTGGGCAGCGGCCTGGGCTTTGTGCACTTCCAGAATGTCATGGCGGCATTGGAGCCAGTGCCGGACCTATGGCGCGTGGCATTCGATCCGCAGGATCCACAACATACCCCGCGCGGCTTGGCGGTTGAACGGCCACCAGTTGCACAGGCACTGCGCGACGCGATGCGGGCATCTGTCGATCAGGTCAAGGCGGCAGGCCTGAAACCCGACAGCCGTTGGGGCGATATCCAGGTGGTCAGCAGCGGCGGGCAACAGACGCCAATCCACGGCGGACCGGGTGCACTGGGGGTCTACAACGCCATCCAGAGCGTGCCGCGCAGCGATGGCAAGCGTGAGGTGGTCAGCGGTACGAGTTACCTGCAGGTGGTGACCTTCGACGAAAACGGACCGCAGGCCAAAGGGCTGCTGGCGTTCTCGTTGTCCAGCGACCCGGCGTCGAAATATTCACGGGACCAGACGCAGGCCTTTTCGAGAAAGCAATGGAGCGTGCTGCCTTTCACCGAGCAACAGATCCTGTCCGATCCGGACTATCAGGTGCAGACGATCCGTCGGCAGGATGCGAAGGTGGCCGCGCAGTAAGGAACAGAAGTTCTGCATGAACACTGAAGGCCGCACCCCGCAAGGGGTGGCGGCCTTTTCAGCTTTTCGGAGAGGTTTGCGGAATCGCGTTGACCACCAGATTGCCGTTCTGATTGCGGGTCAGGTAGACCGGCAGGACCCGCGGCAAGGATTTCACCAGGCCGTTGATCTCGTTGATGTTGTAGATGCCGCCGATATGGATCGAGCCGGTGCTGTTGTCGGCCACCATCAGCGGTTTGTCGAGGTAGCGATTGATCAAGGGCAGCGCATCGCTCAGGGACAGATCGTCGAGCACCAGTTTGCCCTGGCGCCAGGCCAGCGAACTGTCATTGTCATAGGTCTGGCTGATGCGGGGGGTGAAGTCGCCGTGGCGATAACTGGCCTGCATCGCCGGGCTGAGGTGCAAACCGTCGCCATTCAGGTTGGCGTTGCTGCTGACCAGTACCGAACCCTCGATCAGGTTGACCTTGACCTGGTCTTCATACATCCAGACGTTGAATTGGGTGCCGGTCACGCGAATCCGGCCTTCGGCGGCCTTGACCACGAAGGGGTGACGGGTGTCATGGCTGACCCTGAAGAAGGCTTCGCCTTTTTCCAGCGTGACTTGCCGCTGATCCTTGTAGTTGCTGTACGTCAGCTCGCTGCCCAGGTTCAGTTCCACCTGGCTGCCGTCTTTCAAGGTGACCGTTCGAACATTGTCGGTCGCTTCGAAATGCTGGTACGCGTTTGGCACCCAGCCCAGATGCCAGCCGCCATAACCGGCCACCGGCAACGCCAGGGCGCAGACCGCCGCTGCGATCGCCAGGCGGCGCCACGGATTTTCCGCTTTGGGGCGAACCAGCGGCACGACGGGCTCGGGACGGGGCAGGTCGCCAGCGACATCCCAGATCTCCAGCATCGCTTCGTACTCGATGGCATGGAGCGGATGCGCGTTGCGCCATTGCTCGAACGCCTGGCGCTCTTGCTCGGTGCAGTCATTGGCGTGCAGACGCATGCACCAATGCGCAGCGGCATCGGTGATGGCGTCGTATTCGGCTTCCGAGATCGTGTGGTCGGTCATTGGCCCTTCCTGATTTCCTGCATTCTAACCTTGGGGGGGAGTCTGCGAGAACATCAGTCATGGCATTTAACTATCAATGTGTGGTTTTTTTTCAACGCTTCGCCTCTGGAACATCTGCTCTCGGGTAGCAGTATCCATGGGATGCGTAAAAAAAAGATCAAATCAAACACCGCGATAGCGCACAGATCCGGGGATCTGCGCGTTATTTCGCCAGGATCAGGGTGTAGGGGGCGTAGCGACCGGTACCGGGTCCAGTTGCCGGCCCATTTCGCAGATCAAAAACGCGACCGAGTCGGCATTGTGCAAAATGACATCGGTTCGGAACTTCGAGTCCCGCACGTTAAAAAAAGCTTCCCGTGCCTTAGCCATGGTCTCGCTGCCCGTCAGTTGCAGAATTTTCTTGCCGATGTGGGAAGTGCTCGGTATGGAGTCCAGGTTGACCCATAATTGCCGCCCACTGTTCCAGCGTGCGAACAGTTCGTCCTTTGGCGTTTTCATCGACAAGGCTTCTCGCTGGAAGTCCACTTGAGACTGTTTCTTTGCTGCGCCATAGCCGGTGACCGACGCGACCAGATCGCTGAACGGTAGCCTGGCCTCAAGGTAGGCGATGTCCACGGCCCCTGAAAACAAATGAGCGAACTCGTGTATCAGGGTCGCGGCCTGACTGTGGCCGTCGACATCGAAGGGCTGAGTCAGGCTGGATTTGTACCAGTCCAGTTGTTGATCGAAGAAGTTTTCCGTGAAATGCACATTGCGCTGTTGATCCTTGTCCACGACAAACGCGACAAGGTTGTCCTCCGGGTCCCGGCTTGAACCCACGATAAAACGTTGCGAGTTCATCCAGTCTTCATCGGGATCGACCAGCGCGTTGCAAATGGGAACGACGGCCTGCCTGATTTTGTCGAGCAGTGCTTTGTCGATCAGGTCAACATCAAAGAACTGTTTGAGGAAGGTATCGAGCCGTGTGCCCGGGACGAGTTCCCTGAGTTGCACCAGGTTGTGCAGGCTGTTGAACGCGTAATAGCGAGCCATGTCGATGGCCTGCACGATCATGCGGGCTTTTTCGGGATGTCTTGCGCGGATTTCCTCCATTCCCCGGGCCTCGATGTTCAGCACCTGCCTGGCAACATAGGCGTTGACATACTGATTGCGCATTTTCGAGACGGCTTTGCCGAAGTGAACGGTGTGGGCATCCGGGTCGATGACCAGTTGCTTGCCGGGTGTAGCCAGCAACACCGGGCCTTCTTGCTCGCCTTTGACCATTCGCCAGACCGCTCCGGTCTTGTTCACGCCGTACACTTTGCCGGCAATGGCGGCGAAGGTTTTCTTGCTGCCCGCTTCCAGATAGGTGCCGTCGGTGCTGCTTTTCGTCAGGTCCTTGAGTTCGGTGGTGGTTTCGAACCGTCGCAGCCGGGTACGCAGTTGCGCTGTCGACCGGACTTGCGACCAGGGTTGCGCGATCACGGCGGGGACGGCCGGTTGAGCAGCGGCTTCGCTGGTTGCCTGGGCGCTTTCGGCCCACCCTTCAAGCGACAAACGGCCCAATGACACGATTTGTGCCGCGCCGGCAATAAACTCGCGCAAGGCGGTCGTCCAGTGATGGTCCTGTAGGGCTTCGGCTGAGTTTTTGGCGTCCTTGTAGGCCCTCCAAAGAAACTGCACATACGCGAGTTTGCCCGGCAGCAGGCCTGAAATGCGCTCTATGCCGGAGCTGAACAGATGTTTGACAGCCTCCCAGTCAGACTGAGCGGTTGCGTTTGCCTGGCTGCCGAGCATCTTCTCCAGCAGCCTGGTGTTGTCATGGAACAAGTGGGTCAGCAGGTTGCCATTGATGGGGCTGGACGCCAGGGTGATTTCGCTAGACTGGCCAATGGTGGATTTGAGCAGGTTGCGAAACACTGTTTGCTGACTGGTCGGCAGGCGACGAAGCAGCATCTCCTGCAATGGCCCCGGTGTGTTGAGCGCCGCGACAACGCTGGCCTCATTGTCGAACTCAACGAACGGTGAGCCACTGGGGTGGTAAGGGGCATAGAGGATTTGCGGGCCTGCCTTGCCTTCGCCGGGACCGATCAGGTACAGGCCCATTGCCTTGACGGCGGCGGCACCGGTTGTCTTGATCAGTTCCAGTGGTCGGGCAATGGCGTGCGCACCTGCTACGGTAGCCCGGGCGATGGCGTCCGGCATGTCGAATACTTGTCGAAGCAAATCGAAAGCGCTGTCGGACAGCCGTTGCTGCAGTTTCAGTTCGTGTGCGTGTTGCAGCAATTGCCAGGGCAGTTGCTTGACGAAGCGCAGGATCCGTTGTTCCACGTCCGCCGAATTGTTCGACAAGTTGTCGGTGATATGTTTGGTGTAGTTCTGCGCAATTTTCAGTAATAGCAGCAACTGGCGAACAGCCGCCTGGTCCAGCCCCGCGGGCAGGGTTTGCGTGGTTGCCGACCCGACCTTGAACCCGGTGCCTTGCGTAATGTTGACGTGGTGCAAGGCGAACTCGGTGAGGCTCCGGGCAGGGCCGACCAACGCCAGGTCCGGGGTGATTTGAATATTGTCGGGGTCCAGTGTTGTTGCCGGGAAGCGGTCGGCGAGCAACGATTTCAGTGTTTCATGCACATACGACTTGAGGGGTTTGATCCCGTGCAAATAGTCTTTGTCCTCAAAGACGCTGTTGCGGTATTGCTCCAGCAGTTCAAGGTGCAGTCGCAGGTCTTGCAGCGGAGCCATTCCCAGCCAGGCGGGCAGGGATTGCTGCTGGCCGATCGCCAGGGCAATCGACCTGGCTCGTTGCAGGTTGGTGTCAAGCACCGTTGTGGTCAGGTCTTTAAGGGCTTTTTTGCGCTTTGTGTCGCTCAGCTTGAAAATGCGTACGTGTTCGCAGCGAGCCAGAAAGTGCTCGATGGATGATTGCGCGACCCGTTCCAATACAGACCCTTCGATCAGCCGCAACGGTCCCAGTGAGTAGCGTTGGTGAAGGAAGCGTTGGGCCGGGGTCAGGTTTTCCAGCAGCGCCAGGCGTTGTTGCGGTTCGAGCAGGCGTCTGTTCAGCTCCAGCCTTGCGCGACTGATATTGTCAAAGACTTCCAGGCCCTCGGCGGGTGTCCAAAGGATTGTCCGGCCGGAATGCGAGGGGTCGAGTCCGCCACGCTCGGTCAAAAGCAGACAATAGGCCAGGGGCAGGACATCGCGCTGACCGGAGCACTCCAGTGTCAATGAGTAGGCGTCGGGTCGGAAGCCGTTGAGGGCCGGACGGTTCTGCCGATCGGCCCGGTCCGGATTGAATACCGTTTCGACAATGGCCCGATCCGCATCCCGCAGTGTCGCGCCGAGCACTCGCATATTGGCCTCGCCACGCAGGCCAACGGATAGTGCATGGGCCAGGCGGGGTTTCATGTTTTCCAGATAGACCCGTTGCAGGGCCAGAGCAGCGACCGGTTGTGCTGCGAAATCCGTCTTGAACGGTGTCTCGATGTCGTTGAAGGACTTGGCGAAAGTGGCCGCCGTGTGGGCCAGCACCGTGGAGGGATGCTGATCACCGGATAGCACGGGCCGCGTGCTCCAGCGCCCGTCGGTAGCCAGCGTCAGCAGGCGCTCGTTGATCATCGAGCGGATATCCAGCGCTTTGTCGAACAGGGCGTGGATGTCCACGGTGCCGTCACTGTGACGGAACACCTGCAGGGCATATTGCATGTTCTGCCGTTGCTTGCCGATGATCCCGTCGAAGAGCTTGGGGAAGATCTCGCCGGAAATTGCTTCCCCGGTCACATTCGGCTGGTCAAAGCCAATGAAACGCTGACGCTCGTCCAGGCTCAGCAGGCCATAGAGTTCATCCTCGCGACCGGCAGCGCTGAACTTGCTGCGCACCGTATCGCACAAGTCCTTATAGTCCTTGAGTACCTGCAGGCCTGCGGTGGGCGTGTAGAGAAACGCATTGCCGGTGCTGACCATCAGTGAGCCGGCCAGCTCCACATAATTGGCCTTGTACTCCCACAGGCGCACGGTTTCGACCGTCATTGCCTGGTTCGTCCGGCTGGCCGTAGAGATCAACGCGTGCAAATCCTGGCTTTGCTCCGGGGTGATGATCTCGGCTTCTCGCTTGAGCAGCAGTTGCACTCGCGCCTGATCGGCGATGGCCTGGCCGAAGAACTCTCGACGGGATGCGCCGTCGGCGCTCGGTGCAGCCCAGAAGCCTTCGAGCTGCCCGACCAGCAGGCTGATCAGTTGGCGCGAGATTGTCGTGACTGCGGCTTCCCACAGTGGCTGGTCGGCGTTTGCCGGGGACTTTTCCGGATGCAAAAATTCGTGGGACTGTCCGGCCGGCCAAAGCTGATGGCGATAATGCAGGAGGACGGCCTCACTCAAGGAAAGGGAGTTGACCCAGCGTCGCGCCGGATGGCTTTCGTCAGCATTCTCTGGCGTTGTTGCCTGGTAGAAGTTCACTTGGGTCTGGCTCTGATCCAGACCGGGAAAGGATGCCGCCAGCTTCTGATTCAGCAATGTGTCGAGCAGCGAGGTCAGGGACGGCAGCACTTTCAATTCGTCGAGCAGGGCCTGGTCGTTGAGTTGCTGATGGGTGGAGAGGGTCATGCGCTGGTCTTCGAACACGTCGCCGTCGATGGGTTGAAAGTCCAACACGATTTCGTCGGCGTCCACCATGGCCTTGCGTTGAGACATCGCCATGAAGGCCAGCAGGTCGTCGTCTTCACTGGCGGCCTTGAGTTGCGTCACCAGATGGTCGGTCAGGGCCGTACGGTTGGCGAACTTTTTTATCCCGGCGTACGGGGTGTAGAGAATCAGGCCATTGTCATCGGGTGTCGCGGTCAACACAAAGCTGCCGGCCAGCACCACGGGCTCCAGCCCCGGGATTTTCAGCAGCACGTTCTTCACCAGCATGGGCGGCGTCTGCTTATCGCGCAGTGCCTGGGTGGCCAGTTCGATATGGCTGAACCATTCGAAGTCCTTTTGCCTCAGTCCATGGGTTTTGCCAAGTTCTTTCCAGCGGCCGCGCAATGTCAGCGCCTCGGGGAAAAACAGCGGAGTTACGGGTGTAGACATCGTCGAGTCTCGTTCAAGGTGCCACTCACAGGCGCCTGTGGATTGAGTTTCGACACTAAAAGCCGGTGCGCTGGCACGGGTGGTAAATAGATAACGCACGGGGCCTGGGCATTCGTGAGAGGGATATCTCTGATCGACCCAGAGCGAAAGGTTGACAGGTCGCTCGCCGCGCGTTGTTAATCGGCGGGTCTTTGTACGCTGTTGTTCCCTCCAATAATCAGTCTGGAGCTTCAGATGTCTGCGCCACACGATCACGCCTCTACTGCTGTCCCGTCCCACCTTTCATTCGATGCGCTGAGCGCTTTGCTGGAGAAGATTTTTTTGCGTCACGGCACCTCGGCCGACGTTGCCCGGGTGCTGGCGCAAAACTGCGCCGGGGCCGAACGCGACGGCGCGCACAGTCACGGGGTATTCCGGATTCCAGGTTATGTTTCGACGCTGCAAAGCGGCTGGGTCAATGGCCAGGCGGTTCCGGTGGTCGAAGATGTGGCTTCAGGTTTTGTGCGGGTCGACGCCAATAACGGTTTTGCGCAACCGGCCCTGGCGGCGGCACGCGAACTACTGGTGCAAAAGGCCCGAAGTGCCGGCATCGCGGCACTGGCGATCCGTAACTCACATCATTTCGCGGCCTTGTGGCCGGATGTCGAACCCTTCGCGGATGAAGGCCTGGTGGCATTGAGCGTGGTCAACAGCATGACCTGCGTGGTGCCCCACGGTGCCGACCGGCCGTTGTTCGGCACCAACCCGATTGCCTTCGCTGCGCCACGGGCCGGTGGCTCGCCGATTGTCTTCGACCTGGCCACCAGTGCCATTGCCCATGGCGATGTGCAAATTGCCGCTCGCGAGGGTGAACGCTTGCCGGAAGGGATGGGCGTGGACAGCCTCGGCCAGCCGACCACGGACCCGAAGGCGATTCTCGACGGCGGTGCGTTGCTGCCTTTCGGCGGGCACAAGGGCTCGGCGTTGTCGATGATGGTCGAGTTGCTCGCGGCGGCACTGACCGGCGGCAATTTTTCCTTCGAGTTCGACTGGAAGAACCACCCTGGCGCCAAGACACCCTGGACTGGCCAATTGCTTATCGTGATCGATCCGGGCAAAGCGGCGGGGCAGAGTTTTGCCGAGCGCAGCCAGGAACTGGTGCGGCAAATGCACGGGGTCGGCCTGAAGCGTTTGCCGGGGGATCGGCGTCATCATCAACGCGCCAGGTCGCAGGTCGATGGCATTGAACTGGATGCCCGGACGCTGGCGAATCTTCGGGAATTGGCGGGGGAGTGATCCTTTAGATACGCCGCAACCCCCTGTGGGAGCAAGCCCGCTCCCACAGGGTTCAGTGTTTGCCAGTGTTTATCGACGCCCCAACAACAATCCCACCACCAAACCAAACCCGGCGGAAATCGCCACGGTTTGCCATGGATGCCCGCCGATATAGGTTTCAGTGGCCTCGACCGCGGGCAGGGTGCGCTCGCGCACGCTGCTCACCGAATCCCTGGCCTGCTGGAGTTTCAGGGCGATCTGTCCACGAAGGGTCTCCGCTTCTTCCCCGACCAGCGAGGCGCTGCTTTTCAGCAGTTTTTCCGATTCTTCGATCAGCGTTTGAAGTTCGCTGAAGGCTTGATCCTTGATTTGATCTTCGGCGGCTTGCGCGGCGGTTTTGCGGGCCATTGAAGTACTCCTTGCAGGTAAGTGGACAGTGAACAATGGAGTCTGCCGTCGTCGGAAAAGTTGCAGCTATTTTGCCCGGGGAGGTCATCTTGCTGAAAAACCGGCGCAGGACCTTTCGTCCTACAGTGTAAGATGTCGCCTATTTTACGCAGCAGGAAATTCCCATGAGCTTCAATCTGGCCGACAAACCCCTCGCCGAGCGCGCTGCGCTTGAAGACGAGAAATCCCGTCTGTTCGAACTCTGGCAAAACAACCTGGGCAAGGCCAAGGGTGAGGCCGCGCGGTTGTTCGGCGAACGGGCCAAGCGCAAAGGCAAGTGGGCCGAATGGGTGCGCGCCGAGTTGGATGGCATGTCGCCACCGGAATACGCCAACATGGTGCGCAGTGAAGTCAATCGCCTGATGGCGGCCAACAAATAACATCGGTCGTCAGGCGAAGCTCGTGACGATCGCCTCGCGCACTTTCAATAGCACCGGGTCGAGCTGGGTGCTGGTCCGCCAGCCCAGTTCGATCGGGTAGCGCGGCAAGGCCAGGGGGCAGGGCAGCAGCGCCAGCCCGCAGAGCGTAGCGATGCTTTGGGCGGCATGGGCCGGAATGGTCGCCACCGCCCGGCTGCCTTTGAGCAAATGGGGCAACGCGGCAAAATGCGTGGTCGAGGCGCACACCCGTCGACTGAGCCCCAGCGCCGCCAAACCCTCGTCGGTAATCCCGATAAAACCGCCGGACGACACCAGAATGTGTTCGCGTGCCACAAACTCCTCAAGACCGATGCTCTGCTGACCCTCGACCAGGCTCGACGGGTCCGCCAGGCACAGATAACCACCTTCCCCCAGCACCTGACGGCTGAGCAGCCGCTCGGCAAACCCGCCCGCGCTAATCGCCAGGTCAATGCTGCGCTCCATCAACGCCTGGGCGACGATCTGGCTGTGGGTCTGGCGGAAAATCAGCCGCAGTTTCGGTGCACTACGGGCGATCTCTTCGATCAGCCGCCGGCCGTAGGCAATCTCGAAATCATCCGACATTCCCACGGTGACCGAACGACCTTCGTACTGTTGCGCAGCCGGGTCGACCATCGCCAGGCTCTGCCGGCATTTGTTCAGGGCATCGCTGACCACCGGTTTGAGCTGATTGGCCTTGAGCGAGGGGGCCAGGCCGCGTCCGGTGCGTACGAACAGCTGATCGCCATACAGCTCGCGCAAGCGACGCAAGGCCGCGCTGACGGCCGATTGAGTCACGCCCAGGCGCAAGGCGGCACGGCTGGCGCTGGACTCTTCGTGCAGCGCCTCGAAGACTTTGAGCAGGTTGAGGTCGACGTCGGTGATATTCATTTGGTTCATATCATTCAGCATTGAATCGGTCTTTATTGATGATTGCCTAGCGCCGGAGAATGAGCAACACCTGATGCGAATGGAGTTTCCAAGATGCCCAAATCAATCGTTGCGGCGCTGCAGATCGGCGCCTTGCCCGGCGGCAAGGCTGAAACCCTGGAACAGATCCTGTCCTATGAAAACGCAATCATCGAATCCGGCGCCGGGTTGGTGGTGATGCCGGAAGCGCTGCTGGGCGGTTATCCCAAGGGCGAGGGCTTTGGTACGCAATTGGGCTATCGCCTGCCGCAAGGGCGCGAAGCCTTTGCCCGCTATTTTGCCAATGCCATTGATGTACCCGGCGTGGAAACCGAGGCGCTGGCGGCGCTGTCCGCACGCACCGCAGCCAATCTGGTGATCGGCGTGATCGAGCGCGCCGGCAGCACCTTGTACTGCACCGCGCTGTACTTCGATCCGCAGGCCGGGCTGGTGGCCAAACACCGCAAGCTGATGCCCACCGGCACCGAGCGGCTGATCTGGGGCAAGGGCGATGGCTCGACCTTGCCGGTGATCGACAGCCAGGTCGGGCGCGTGGGGGCGCTGGTGTGTTGGGAAAACATGATGCCGCTGCTGCGCACGGCGATGTACGCCAAGGGTGTGGAGGTGTGGTGCGCGCCCACCGTGGACGAGCGGGAGATGTGGCAGGTCAGCATGCGCCACATTGCCCATGAAGGGCGCTGCTTCGTGGTCAGCGCCTGCCAGATCCAGGCATCGCCCCAGGCCTTGGGCCTGGATATCGCCAACTGGCCGGCGGATCGGCCGTTGATTGCCGGTGGCAGTGTAATCGTAGGCCCCATGGGCGACATTCTTGCCGGACCGTTACGCGACAGTGCCGGGCTACTCACCGTACAGATCGACACCGACGACCTGGTACGCGCCCGCTACGACTACGACGTGGTCGGCCACTACGCCCGGCCGGATGTGTTCGAGCTGACCGTGGACGAGCGGGCCAAACCCGGGGTGCGCCTCACTTCCTGATGACCCGCGGGCTTTGGCCAAAGCAGTCAGACAACTTGATAACTTTGACCATTGCCCGGTAACCCGCGCAGAGCGAGTATTTCCCTGTTGATTACGGTTCCCCCCAACCTAATAAAAAACACAGTGGGATTCTGGCAATGCGCGATTACTTGTCTGCTACTTCTCAGTTCAATTATCAGCACACCGTCGATGCCGCGCTCGCGGGCGATCTGGCGGCCCTCAACGCCTGTGTCGAATGCTGTGACCGGCATGCCTTGCCGGGTCGCATCGCGCTGTTCTGGGAAGGACGCGACGGCACCGGTGCGACGTACACCTTCACCGACTTGCAGGACAAGGCCGCGCGTTTCGCCAACTACCTGCTGGCCCAGGGCGTGAAGAAAGGCGACAAGGTCGCTGGCCTGTTGCCGCGCAATATCGAACTGTTGATCACCGTGTTCGCCACCTGGCGCATCGGCGCGGTGTATCAACCGCTGTTTACCGCATTCGGCCCCAAGGCCATCGAGCACCGCCTGGGCTGCTCTGGCGCCAAAGTGGTGGTGACCGATGCAGTGAACCGGCCGAAACTCGCCGAAGTCGCCGATTGCCCGACCATCGTGACCGTCACCGGTGCCAAAGGGCAGGGCCTGGTGCATGGCGATTTCAGTTTCTGGGCCGAACTGGCCAACTACTCCGCCGACTGTGAACCGGTGCTGCTGACCGGCGAAGATCCGTTCCTGCTGATGTTCACCTCGGGCACCACCGGCCCGTCGAAAGCGTTGTCGGTGCCGCTCAAGGCCATCGTTGCATTCCAGAGCTACACCCGCGACGCGGTGGATCTGCGCCCGGAAGACGCCTTCTGGAACGTCGCCGACCCGGGTTGGGCCTACGGCATTTATTTCGGTGTCACGGGGCCGATGTCCATGGGCCATCCGATCACGTTTTACGATGGCCCGTTCACCCTCGAAAGCACCTGCCGGGTCATCAACAAGTACGGGATCAGCAACCTCACGGGCTCGCCGACGGCCTACCGCTTGCTGATTGCCGGCGGCGATGAATTCGCCAAGTCGATCAAGGGCAAGCTGCGTATCGTCAGCAGCGCCGGCGAGCCGCTGAACCCGGAAGTGATCCGCTGGTTCGCCGACAACCTCGACGTGGTCATCCACGATCACTACGGCCAGACCGAACTGGGCATGGTGCTGTGCAACCACCACGGCCTTGAGCACCCGATTCACATGGGCGCCGCCGGTTTTGCCTCGCCGGGCCACCGCATCGTGGTACTGGACGACCAGTACAAGGAGCTGGGTATCGGGCAGCCGGGCATCCTGGCGATCGACCGCAGCCAATCGCCGATGTGCTGGTTCGCCGGCTACGAAGGCGGGCCGACCAAGGCCTTTGTCGGCAACTATTACCTGAGTGGCGACACCGTCGAGTGGAACCCGGACGGCAGCATCAGCTTCGTCGGTCGCAGTGATGACGTGATCACCACTTCCGGCTATCGGGTTGGCCCGTTCGACGTGGAAAGTGCGCTGATCGAACACCCGGCCGTGGTCGAGGCCGCCGTGGTCGGCAAGCCCGATCCGGAGCGCACCGAACTGGTCAAGGCGTTCGTCGTGCTCAGCGCGCAATACCGCGCCGCCCCCGAGCTGGCCGAAGAGCTGCGCCAGCACGTGCGCAAGCGTCTGGCGGCGCACTCGTACCCCCGTGAAATCGAATTTGTCAGCGAATTGCCGAAAACCCCAAGCGGCAAATTGCAGCGCTTTATCTTGCGCAACCAGGAAATCGCCAAGGCTCAAGAGGCTGCGGCGAAGAACCTTCCAGCTTGAATCCAGGGAAACAATGATGCAGATCGAGAACAAGATTTTTATCGTCACCGGTGGCGCTTCCGGCCTCGGTGCAGCGACGGCCGAGGTGCTGGTCGCCGCTGGCGCGAAAGTGATGCTGGTGGACATGAACGCCGAAGCCGTTGCGGCCCAGGCCCAGCGCCTTGGTGCGCAGAGTGTTGTCGCCGACATCAGCAACGAAGCGGCGGCCGAAGCAGCGGTACAAGCCACGGTCAAAGCCTTCGGTGGCCTCAACGGCCTGGTCAACTGCGCCGGTATCGTGCGCGGGGAGAAGATCCTCGGCAAAAACGGCCCGCATGCGCTGTCCAGTTTCAGCCAGGTGATCAACGTCAACCTGATCGGCAGCTTCAACATGCTGCGCCTTGCGGCAGCGGCGATTGCCGAGACCGAAGCGGATGCCGACGGCGAGCGCGGCGTGATCATCAACACCGCGTCTGCGGCTGCTTACGACGGCCAGATCGGCCAGGCGGCCTACTCGGCGTCCAAGGGTGCGATTGTCAGCCTGACCTTGCCGGCGGCCCGTGAACTGGCGCGTTTCGGCATCCGTGTCATGACGATCGCCCCCGGCATTTTCGAGACGCCGATGATGGCCGGCATGACCCAGGAAGTCCGTGATTCCCTAGCCGCTGGCGTGCCATTCCCGCCGCGCTTGGGCAAACCGGGCGAGTATGCCGGGCTGGTCAAGCATATTATTGAAAACAGCATGCTCAATGGCGAGGTGATCCGTCTCGACGGAGCCTTGCGCATGGCCGCCAAGTAAGGAGGATTTGTCATGACAATGTCCAACGATCCAATTGTTATCGTCAGCGCCGTCCGCACCCCGATGGGCGGTTTCCAGGGCGAGCTGAAAAGCCTGACCGCGCCGCAACTCGGTGCGGCCGCCATCAAGGCCGCCGTCGAACGTGCCGGTGTTGCCAGTGATGCCGTCGACGAGGTGTTGTTCGGTTGCGTACTGCCGGCCGGCCTTGGCCAGGCCCCTGCGCGTCAGGCGGCGCTGGGTGCGGGGCTGGATAAATCGACTCGCTGCACCACCCTGAACAAGATGTGCGGTTCCGGCATGGAAGCGGCGATCCTGGCCCATGACATGCTGGTGGCGGGCAGTGCCGATGTGGTGGTCGCCGGTGGCATGGAAAGCATGTCCAACGCGCCTTACCTGCTGGACCGCGCCCGTGCCGGCTACCGCATGGGCCATGGCCGGGTGCAGGACTCGATGTTCCTCGACGGCCTCGAAGACGCCTACGACAAAGGCCGCCTGATGGGCACTTTCGCCGAAGAGTGCGCCGAAACCAACAGCTTCAGCCGTGAAGCCCAGGACGCCTTCGCCATTGCCTCGACCACCCGCGCGCAGCAGGCGATCAAGGACGGCAGCTTCAAGGATGAAATCGTCCCGCTGACGGTGATGGTCGGCAAAGAGCAGGTGGTGATCAGCAATGACGAGCAGCCGCCAAAAGCCCGGCTGGACAAGATCGCTTCGTTGAAACCGGCGTTCCGCGAAGGCGGTACAGTGACGGCGGCCAACTCCAGTTCGATCTCCGACGGTGCGGCGGCATTGGTGCTGATGCGCCAGTCCCAGGCACAGAAGCAAGGCCTGAAGCCTCTGGCGGTGATTCATGGCCACGCTGCGTTCGCCGACACCCCGGGCCTGTTCCCGGTGGCGCCAATCGGTGCAATCAAGAAATTGATGAAGAAAACCGGCTGGTCGCTCAATGACGTCGATCTGGTGGAAGTCAACGAAGCCTTCGCCGTGGTCGGCATGGCCGCGATGACTCATCTGGAGATCCCCCACGAGAAGCTCAACGTGCACGGCGGCGCTTGCGCCCTCGGTCACCCGATCGGGGCTTCCGGTGCGCGGATTCTGGTGACCCTGCTTTCGGCCCTGCGCCAGAAAGGCCTGAAACGCGGCGTTGCGGCGATTTGTATCGGCGGCGGTGAAGCGACGGCCATGGCCGTGGAATGCCTGTATTAAGACCTGTAGGAGCTGCCGCAGGCTGCGATCTTTTGACCTTGATTTTTTAGCGATTTCAAGACTGCCAAAAATCAAAAGATCGCAGGCTTCGCCAGCTCCTACAGGGGGCAATTTATTTTTAAGGACTTGGCATGATCCCCAATGACGACCAACAACAAATCCGCGACATGGCCCGGGACTTTGCCCAGGAACGGCTCAAACCGTTCGCCGCCGAGTGGGACCGTGAGCATCGCTTTCCCAAGGAAGCCATCGGCGAGATGGCCGGGCTGGGCTTCTTCGGCATGCTGGTGCCGGAGCAGTGGGACGGATGCGATACCGGTTACCTGGCCTACGCCATGGCGCTGGAAGAAATCGCCGCCGGCGATGGTGCCTGCTCGACCATCATGAGCGTGCACAACTCCGTGGGCTGTGTGCCGATCCTCAACTACGGCACCGATGAGCAGAAAGAGCGCTTCCTCAAACCGCTGGCCAGCGGTGCGATGCTCGGCGCTTTCGCCCTGACCGAACCCCAGGCCGGTTCCGACGCCAGCGGCCTGAAAACCCGTGCGCGCCTGGAAGGCGATCACTATGTGCTCAACGGCTGCAAGCAGTTCATCACCTCCGGGCAGAATGCCGGGGTGGTGATCGTGTTTGCGGTGACCGATCCGAGCGCGGGCAAACGCGGCATCAGCGCTTTTATCGTGCCGACCGATTCGCCGGGCTACACCGTTGCGCGGGTCGAAGACAAGCTCGGCCAGCATGCGTCCGACACCTGCCAGATCCTCTTCGAAGACGTGAAGGTGCCGGTGGCCAACCGTTTGGGCGAGGAGGGCGAAGGCTACAGGATTGCCCTGGCCAACCTTGAAGGCGGTCGCGTCGGCATCGCTTCGCAATCGGTGGGCATGGCCCGTGCCGCCTTCGAAGCGGCGCGCGACTACGCCCGTGAGCGCCAGAGCTTCGGCAAGCCGATCATCGAGCACCAGGCCGTGGCCTTTCGCCTGGCGGACATGGCGACCCAGATCGCCGTGGCGCGGCAAATGGTTCACTACGCCGCCGCCCTGCGCGACAGCGGCAAACCGGCCCTGGTCGAAGCGTCGATGGCCAAACTGTTCGCCTCGGAAATGGCCGAGAAGGTATGCTCCTCGGCGCTGCAAACCCTGGGCGGTTACGGTTACCTCAACGATTTCCCGCTGGAGCGGATCTACCGCGACGTGCGGGTCTGCCAGATCTACGAAGGCACCAGCGATATTCAGCGCATGGTCATTTCGCGCAATTTATAAGAAGGAGAGAATCTGTGAACTACGAAACGATTTTGCTGGAAACCCACGGCCGCGTTGGCCTGATCACCCTCAACCGTCCACAGGCGCTGAACGCGTTGAACGCGCAGATCGTCAGCGAACTGAACCAGGCCCTCGATGGCTTCGAGGCGGACTCGAACATCGGCTGCATCGTCCTGACCGGTTCGAAAAAAGCCTTCGCCGCCGGTGCCGACATCAAGGAAATGGCCGAGCTGACCTATCCGCAGATCTACATCGACGACCTGTTCAGCGACAGCGATCGCGTGGCCAACCGCCGCAAGCCGATCATCGCGGCGGTCAACGGTTTTGCTTTGGGCGGCGGCTGTGAGCTGGCGTTGATGTGCGACTTCATTCTGGCCGGCGACAACGCCCGGTTCGGTCAGCCGGAAATCAACCTCGGCGTGTTGCCGGGCATGGGCGGCACCCAGCGCCTGACCCGTGCGGTGGGCAAGGCCAAGGCCATGGAAATGTGCCTGAGCGGTCGTCTGATCGATGCCGTGGAAGCGGAGCGTTGCGGGATTGTGGCGCGGATCGTGCCGAGTGATGAGCTGCTGGACGAAGCGCTGAAAGTCGCGGCGCTGATCGCCAAAAAGTCGTTGCCGATTGCGATGATGGTCAAGGAAAGCGTCAACCGTGCCTTTGAAGTGAGCCTGGCCGAAGGCGTGCGCTTTGAGCGCCGGGTGTTCCATGCGGCGTTTGCGACGCAGGATCAGAAGGAAGGGATGGCGGCGTTTATTGCCAAGCGTGAGGCTGAGTTCCAAGGCAAGTAATAGGGTTGCATCAAAAGATCGCAGCCTTCGGCAGCTCCTACAGGTGTATGCAAAACTCTGTAGGAGCTGCCGAAGGCTGCGATCTTTTGCTTTTACACCAGGTAGTTTTTCAGTTCCCGGGCAATCACCATCCGCTGAATCTCGCTCGACCCTTCGTAGATCTGCGTAATCCGCGCATCCCGGTAGTACTTCTCCACCGGATAGTCTTCCAGATAGCCATAGCCGCCATGAATCTGAATGGCGGACGAGCAGACCTTTTCCGCCATTTCCGAGGCAAACAGCTTGGCTTGTGACGCCTCCGACAGGCAGGGTTTGCCGGCCGTGCGCAGGCGTGCGGCATGCAGGATCAGCAGTCGAGCGGCGTTCAACTGCATGTGCATGTCGGCCAGCAAATTGGCGATGCTCTGGTGCTCGTTGATCGTCTTGCCAAACTGCACACGATCACGGGAATAAGCCAGTGCCGCTTCGAACGCCGCGCGGGCGATGCCCAGCGCCTGGGCGGCGATGCCGATGCGGCCGCCTTCGAGGTTGGACAAGGCAATGGCCAGGCCCTTGCCGCGTTCGCCCAGCAGATTGGCTTCGGCGATGGTGCAGTTGTTCAGGGTCACCGCGCAGGTGTCGGACGCCCGGATGCCCATCTTGTGTTCAGTGCGATCAACGATAAAACCGGCAGTGTCGGTCGGTACCAGGAACGCCGAGATGCCACGTTTGCCCAGGTCCGGATCGGTCACGGCAAACACAATCGCCAGCTTGGCGCGTTTGCCGTTGCTGACGAACTGCTTGGCGCCGTTGATCACCCACTGGCCGTCGCGCAGTTCGGCGCGGGTGCGCAGGTTGTGCGCCTCGGAACCGGCCTGGGGTTCGGTCAGGCAAAAGCAGCCGATGACCTTCCCGCTGGCAAGGTCCGCCAGCCAGGTCTGTTTCTGTTCTTCGCTGCCGTAGTTCATCACCGGCCCGCAGCCCACGGAGTTGTGGATGCTCATGAAGGCGCCGGTAGCACCGTCGCCGGCGGAAATCTCTTCCACCGCCAGTGCGTAGGCCACGTAGTCGACATAGGTGCCGCCCCATTCTTCGGGGACCACCATGCCCAGCAGGCCCAGTTCGCCCATCTTCGCCACCAGACCGTCATCGATCCAGCCGGCCTTTTCCCAGGCCTGGGCATGGGGCGCGATTTCGCCGCGGGCAAAATCCCGGGCCATGTCGCGGATCATGACTTGCTCTTCGCTCAATTCGATATCGTGCATGGTTCAGCTCTCGCTCTGGTCAAACTCGCTGAAGAAGCTCGCCACGTGTTCGGCGTCCAGCGCCTGGAGGGTGGGCGGGTTCCAGCGCGGTGTCTTGTCTTTGTCGATCAGCAAGGCGCGCACGCCTTCGATCAGGTCGCCGCGCTCGAACCACTGGCGGTCCAGGTGCAGCTCCAGGGCAAAACATTGCTCCAGCGGCAGCTCGCGTCCGCGACGGAGCATTTCCAGGGTCACGGCCATGGCCAGCGGCGAGCGGGTTTCCAGCAGGTTGGCGGTGGTGACGGCCCACTCATGGCTGTCGGCGACCGTTACCTGACGCAGTTGCTCCACAATACTCGGCACGTCGGCTTGGGCGAAGAAGTGGTCGATGGCCGGGCGCAAAGCCGCCAATGGTGCATCGGGCAGTTGCTGCACGGCGTATTTCGCCAGCAGGCCTTGCAGGTCCTTGAGCGGCGTGTCGTGCCATTCGAGCTGATCGAGTTTTTCGTCCAGCGTGCCCAGCTTGTCGCTTTCGAGGTACCAGTCGGCCAGCCCGCAATACAGCGCATCGGCGGCGCGAATCTGTACGCCGCTGACGCCGAGGTAAATCCCCAGTTCACCGGGGATGCGTGGCAGGAAGTAACTGCCGCCGACGTCCGGGAAGTAGCCGATGCCGACTTCCGGCATGGCCAGGCGGCTTTTCTCGGTGACCACGCGCAGGTCTGCGCCTTGCACCAGGCCCATGCCGCCGCCGAGGACAAAACCGTCCATCAGGGCCAGCACCGGTTTGCGGTAGTGGTGGATCGCGAGGTCGAGGGCGTATTCCTCGACGAAGAAATCTTCGTGCAGGGTGTCACCACTTTTGAAACTGTCATGCAGCGAGCGAATGTCGCCGCCAGCGCAGAAGGCTTTTTCCCCGGCACCGCGCAAGACCACGGCATGGACGTGCGGATCCTGGGCCCAGGCGTCGAGCTGGCGGTGCAGATTGCGCACCATGTCCAGGGTGAGGGCATTGAGGCCGGCGGGGCGGTTGAGGGTCAGGTGACCAATGTGGTTGCGAACCTCGGCCAGCACTTCGTTTTGCATGGCATCCATGGACTGGGTCCCGGGAGAAAAAACCTGAGCAGTCATCACTAACTCCCTGCTTTTATTGTTCTTTATCGAGATGCTCGCGCGCGAGCGATGGCGGATCGTATCAGCGCAAATTTGCCTTGTACAACCCGGATAAGTGCAGGTTGTCTGTGCATTTTTGCATGTTTGTGTCCGGTATTGTTACAGCGTAGACCAAGGCGATTTCAGGCAAACGCTGCGAGCAGATCCTCTTCGAACGCCTTCTGCGCCTCGCCGGCCACCTGCGCGCGGTGCCGGGCCAGATGAAACGCGACATCGAAACTCATGTCGCTTCGGCGCACGGCCCTGAGCAAACCCTTGTCCTCCCAGCCACGGGCGAAGTGGCTGGGCAAGTAACCGACATGCTTGCCGGAAAGGATGAAGGCGAGGGTGCCTTCGACTTGCTCCGAGCGCGCCGAACACAACTTGCCCTGGAAGGGTTCGTCGCTGCGCAGGAAACGGTAGGGGTGATCGACCCGGTCGCAGGCCTGCAGATCCTGATCCTTTGGGGCCGGGTTGGTGAACAGCGGATGGCCGGGGGCGCAATACAGATGCTGGGTTTCAATGAACAACTGGCGGTAGTCAAACGCGCTTTGCACTTGCGAGAAATAGCCGATGGCCAGGTCCAGCCGCTGTTGCAGCAGCAAACGCTCCATTTCACCAGGCATGGCGCTGATCAGTTCGATGCGCACGGACTCGTCCCGCTCACGGAAGCGCCGGATCGCCTCGGCCACCCGTTGCAGCACCGATTGATCCAGGGCTTCGGACAGGCCCAGGCGCACTTCGCCGATCAAGCGCCCGGCCACGCCGTTGGATTGATGACGGAAGGTTTCGATGGACTGGAACAATCCACGGGTGGCGTTGAGCAGCTGTTCACCCTTGGGCGTGACCCTGAACCCGCCCTTGCCGCGACTGCATAGCCGATAGCCCAGGCGGGTTTCCAGTTTGGCCATTTGCTGGCTGATGCTCGACTGGCTCAACCCCAACTCGCCCTGTGCGGCGCTGAAGCCGCCGCACTCCACCACGCTGACAAACAGACGCAACAATTGCAGATCCAGATCGTGGAGTTGGCCGAGCATCAAACATTACTCCGTCATAAAGTCAGGTTAATTAACTTGATATTTTACCAATGTATCCGACGACGCATCCTGCCACCACTTCCCCTGGTCAGGTGTTCGTCATGGCTCCCATGCTCAAGCTGTGTTTACCCGCGCTGTTCCTTGCCATGGCCGCATTGGCCCAGGCCGAAGACAAGGTGGTCAATCTGTACAGTTGGGCCGATTACGTGGCCCCCGAAACCCTGCAACGGTTCGAGCAGGAGACGGGTATCCATGTGCGCTATGACACCTTCGACTCTTCGGAAGTACTGGAGACCAAGTTGCTCACCGGCGGCAGCGGTTATGACGTGGTGGTGCCGTCCTCCAGCGTACTGGCCCGGGGGCTTGCGGCCGGGGCGTTGAAACCGATTCCCCACGAAGGACTCAAGGGTTACGCCAACCTCGATCCTGACTTGCTGGAAAAACTCGCCGCTGTCGATCCGGGCAACCGTTACGGCGTGCCTTACACCTGGGGCACCCTGGGTTTGGGCATGAACGTCGAGGCGCTCAGGCAGCGCTTGCCGGATGCGCCGCTCAACAGCCTGGATCTGCTGTTCAAACCCGAGTACGCGAGCAAGTTGAAAGACTGCGGCATCGCCATTCTCGACTCGCCCCAGGAGGTAATCGGACTGGCGTTGCATTACCTGGGTAAAGATCCCTACAGCACGGACAAGAACGATCTGTCAGCCGCCGAGGCGTTGCTGCATCAGTTACAGCCGAATGTGCTGTACGTTGCCACCGGGCGGCAGATCAGCGACCTGGCCAATGGCAGCGTGTGCCTGGCGCTGACCTACAACGGCGACGCGAGCATGGCCGCCGACCAGGCACGCAAGGCCAACAAACCCTATGAAGTCGCCTACCGGATTCCCCGGGAAGGCACCCTCGTGTGGCAGGACAACCTGGCGATTCCCAAGGACGCGCCGCACCCCGAAGCCGCCCGCGCCTTTATCGAGTTCATGTTGCGCCCCGAGTCCGTCGCGGCACTGACCAACACCTTGTTCTTCGCCACCGCCAACCAGGCCGCCACGCCGCTGGTGGATGAAGCGGTGCGCACCGATCCGGACATCTACCCGCTGGCCGACGTGCGGGAGCGGCTGTACGCCGACCGCAGCATGAACCTCAAGGACATGCGCCAGCGCACCCGCTTGTGGACCACATTCCGTAGCCGCCAATAAGAAAAGAGAAGGAGCCTTCAATGGACGTCCCGATGCAGAACGATCAAGCCCTTACCCGTGACAGCCTTTACGGCACGGCCGCCGAAAGTACCTACGCCGGTATCACCAGTTTCATGCGCCGGCGCTACAGTCGCGACCTGCGCGGCGTAGATGTGGCGGTCAGTGGCGTGCCGTTCGACACCGCGACCAGCAACCGCCCCGGCGCCCGCTTCGGACCACGGGGCATTCGTGCAGCCTCTGCCGGCATCGCCTGGGAACGCCACTGGCCGTGGACGTTTGATCCGTTCGATCACCTGGCAGTCGTCGACTACGGCGATTGCGATTTCGATTACGGCTCGCCGCAGTCGACGCCGGAAATGATCGAGGCCCACGCCGAGCACATCCTCAATGCTGGCACGGCAATGCTGACCTTTGGCGGCGACCATTTCATCACCTATCCGCTGCTCAAGGCCCATGCCCGCAAGCACGGGGCGCTGTCGCTGATCCACTTCGACGCCCACAGTGACACCTGGCCGGACGAAGAGGGCAAGCGCATCGACCACGGCACCATGTTCTGGCACGCAGCCAAAGAAGGACTGGTGGATCCGTCGCGCTCGGTGCAAATCGGCTTGCGCACCACCAACGACAATCACCAGGGTTTTCAAGTGCTCGACGCGCGGCAGGTGCATCGACGTGGCTGCGAAGCGATTGTCGAGGCGATTCGGGCGCGGGTCGGCGACAACCCGGTGTACCTGACCTTCGACATCGACTGCCTCGATCCGGCATTCGCTCCGGGCACCGGAACACCGGTGTGCGGCGGCTTGAGCACGGTTCAGGCGCTGGAGATTCTCGGTGGTCTGCGCGGGATCAACCTGGTGGGCATGGACGTGGTGGAAGTGGCCCCGGCCTATGACAGCGCGGAGATCACGTCATTGGCGGCAGCGACGCTGGCGATGGAGATGCTGTGTCTGTATGCGGCCAGACATAAGGTTGATATGTAATACAAAACCCAATGTGGGAGCGAGCAAGTCGGATCGCCGCACCGCCGCTCCCACAATTATGATTTGTGTCAGGCCACTGGAACGATTGGCAGGTCGAGGACCTGGCCACCGCTGAACCGCGCGGACGAACCGGCAATGGATTCGTGCGGCACGCCCTTGGCCACGTCACTGACGCCGTCCAGTCGCGCCAGTTGCTCGGTGCTCAACTGCACATTCAGCGCGCCCAACGTCGCATCCAACTGTTCACGGGTCCGGGAGCCGAGGATCGGAATCAGCGCCGTGGTCGAGCGCCGGGACTTTTCCCGCAACCAGGCGATGGCCACGTGGGTCGGGCTGGCGCCCAGTTCTGCGGCGACATCGATCAAGGTGTCGAGCAGGGCGGTTTCCCGGGCGCTTTTTTCGGCGTGAATCAGCACGCCGAGCTTGTTCGCGCGATTGTCGCCCTCACTGTTGCGATATTTGCCAGTCAGGAAGCCGCCACCCAGCGGCGACCACAGGGTCGCGGCCAGACCCAGGGCTTCGGCCATCGGCAGTTGTTCACGCTCGGCGCTGCGTTCGGCGAGGCTGTACTCGACCTGGATCGCAGCAATCGGCGCAAAGCCACGCACCTCGGCCAGCAGGTCGGCGCGGGCGATGCGCCACGCGGGGAAGTTCGACAGCCCGGCATAATGAATCTTGCCGGCACTGACCAGATCGTCGAAGCCGCGCAGGATCTCTTCCATCGGCGTGACACCGTCACTCATGTGCGCCCAGAACAGGTCGATATGCTCGGTCTTCAGCCGTTTCAGGCTTTCTTCGACGGCACGCACCATATTCTTGCGGCTGTTGCCAGTGTGGGAAATGCCGGCCGCCGGCGTAGTCCCCAGGGTGTATTTGGTGGCGATGACCAGGCGATCCCGTTCTGCGGCGATGAATTCGCTGAGCATGGCCTCGGACTGCCCGCCCTGATAGCCATTGGCGGTATCGATGAAGTTGCCGCCGGCTTCCAGGTAGCCATCAAAAATCCGTATGGCTTCGTCACGCTCGGCGCCATGCCCCCAACCGGTACCGAAGTTACCGGCGCCCAGCGCCAGTTCGGAAACACGCAAGCCGGTTTTACGACCGAAAACTTTGTAATGCATGGGATGACTCCAGAGTGGGTGACGACAAGGCTTAATAGATTACATGAAACATGTATTAAATATGATGCTGGTAATCTAATTGGTCAAGGCGCTTTTCCTCCCGGCATAAAATCGCCGATCACTGGTCGCGTTATCCGTGCGCAATGGCATACTGCCGCCCATGACTATCGATTCCCCCTTAAGCGCCTGGCAGCATGCCATCGAGCAAAAGGGCTTCGTCCAGGACGAGGCCCAGGAACATGCCGTGTGGGCCCTGCAAAAATGCCACGAGGCTCTGCACGAAGGCCGCGCGCCCATTTCCGGCGTGTACCTGTGGGGGCCGGTGGGGCGGGGCAAGACCTGGTTGATGGACCAGTTCTACCAAAGCCTGCGGGTACCGGCGCGGCGCCAGCACTTTCACCACTTCATGGGCTGGGTGCACCAGCGCTCGTTTCAACTGACCGGCACCGCCGACCCGCTCAAGGCGCTGGCCCGTGAGCTGGCCGAAGAAGTGCGGGTGCTGTGTTTCGACGAACTGTTCGTCAACGACATCGGTGATGCGATCATTCTCGGGCGCCTGTTCCAGGTGATGTTCGAACAGGGCGTGGTAGTGGTCTGCACGTCCAATCTGCCGCCGGACCAGTTGTACGCCGACGGCTTCAATCGCGACCGTTTCATGCCCGCCATCGCGGCGATCAAGCAGCACATGCAGGTGATTGCGGTGGATGGCGGGGAAGACCATCGCCTGCATCCGGGGGCCGGTTCGCAACGCTACTGGGTGGCCGAGCCCGGCAGGCCTGGCGCGCTGGTTGAAGTGTTCCAGGTGTTGAGCGTCGGCCAGTCAGTATCGAGCGAGTCGATCCAGGTCGGTTACCGCACCCTTGAGGTGGTCAAGGCCAGCCCGAGCGTGCTCTGGACCCGTTACGCCGCGCTGTGCGAGCAACCCTTCGCCGCCATGGATTTCATCGCCCTGTGCGATACCTACGGCGCTATTCTGTTGAGTGACGTGCCCAACCTCAGCGCACAGAAACGCGCCGGGCGCATTGCCCGGGGCACCGAGGACGGTGTCGAGCGGGTGGACGCGGGGGATCGCGAGTTGCCGCAGTTGTCGGTGCATGACGACGGTGTGCGACGGTTCATTGCCCTGGTGGACGAATGCTACGACCGCAAGGTGCCGCTGTACCTTGAAGCGCAAGTGCCCATGGCGTCGCTTTACACCGAGGGTTATCTGGAATTCCCGTTCCGCCGCACCCTCAGTCGATTGCAGGAAATGCAACTGCAGCGGTTTGCCGAAGTTTGATCGGGATTTGATCGGGAGCAGCGAAGATGAATCAGCCCCTGGCGCACCATTTGCTGACCATGGCCTATCAGAACGCCTGGGCCAATCACCGGCTGGCCAAGGCCTGGCGTCAGTTGAGCCCGCAGGAACTGAGCGCACCCCGGGTCAGCTTCTTCCCGACGATCCGCGCCACCCTCAACCACATCCTCACCTGTGACTGGTTTTACGTGGACGCCCTGGAGCGCGAACTGCGCGGCGACGATCCGCATCCCGATTGCCGGGTGTTTTTCAAGGAAGACGAGCCCTGCCTCATGGCAACGGACCTGGTTGGCGAACAGGCCCACGTCGACCGCCGGCTGATCGCCTATTGCGAGCAGATGCGTGACGCCGACCTCGGCAAAATCGTGACCATCGCCCGTGACACCCCGCAACACGACAGTCGCTTGCGCCTGCTGTCTCACTTGTTTGAACACCAGATCCATCACCGCGGCCAGGTTCACGCCATGCTCAGCGGCACCTCGGTCCAGCCACCGCAACTCGACGAGTTTTTCTGCGCCGGTGAGTCGCACTTGCGGGCCGAGGATTTCGCCGAGTTGGGGTGGACGGAGGCGTTGATCTGGGGCGCTTGAACGCCAAAGATTTGGTTC
>NZ_CATKPX010000038.1:0-46855 GCF_949767755.1 Pseudomonas sp. IT-P4
CGTTGAAGTTGTGCTTTCACGGCAGGAGTATGTTGATGGGCGCACCGAACATCGTGCGCGGCCGGTCGCACTCGGGTAACGTGGCCGCCGCAGAGCTGGCCGCCGGGCTGAACGATCATGGCGAGATTGCGACGGGCCTGCGGGCCGAACTGCTGCAGGCACGCAGTCAGGACGGTTTGCCGGTGGTCCAACAAGTGTGGTGACAAGCGAAGAGGGGGTTTTGATGGCAGGCAGGTTGATCTATCTCATCGGGCCTTCAGGTTCGGGCAAGGACAGCCTGCTGGATGCCGCGCGAACGCGGTTGGCCGAACGCGGCTGCCGTATCGTGCGCCGGATCATTACCCGCTCGGCCGAAGCCGTGGGCGAGGCGGCACTGGGCGTCAGTGCCCGGCAATTCGCCGACATGGAAGCCCGGGACGCGTTTGCCCTGAGCTGGCACGCCAATGGGTTGTCCTATGGCATCCCACGGGAAATCGACGATTGGCTGGCCGCTGGCCAGGACGTACTGGTCAATGGCTCGCGGGGGCATTTGCAGAATACGCACCTGCGCTATCCGGATGTGTTGGTGTTGTTGCTGAGCGTGGACCAGGCGGTGCTGCGTGAACGACTGCTCAAGCGCGGGCGTGAATCGGTTAGCGAGATCGATCAGCGCCTGGCACGCAATGCCCGATTCAACGAGCGGCTGCTGGCGGAAGATTCTGCCGTGCACCTGCTCGACAACTCCGGGCCGCTGGAGCTTACGGTCGAACGCTTGCTGGCCTGCATTGACGAGCAAGCTCCTCGCGCCTGACGTTGCCGGGCACCGGTGATTCTCGGCAAGTGCCGGTCTACGGCTGCGAGTGCGTGGCTTGTGATGCGGCCCGCCAGGATCAGCGCTGGTTGACCGACCTTGCAGTGCATTGATGAGTTGCAGCCGAAGTCGGCGGTACTGCCCCATGTCGGGCATACCCTGGATGCCTGGTTGATGGGGCATCGGGGTGAATTGCCGGCGAATGTGGGGGGGTGTAGCGATCAGGTGTGCTGATTTCAGAGCATTGCCCGGAAACTGTTCAATGCCTTGACCGACTGAACCAGGCCTTGACGTAACAAGAGATCGAGATAAGTGTCAGTGTTCATCGGTGGGGCCTTCAGTTGCTTGCGCTGTCGTTGTGCCGTGGCGACCACCGCTGCCGGATCAAGGTCGAAAAGGTTATCGACGAACTCGTCGGGGTGCTGGGCCTCGATGCCATAAGGTTGCAGCGCGGTGCGGGGGAAGTCTTTCTGGTTGAAGGTGACAATGACGCTGGCGTTGCAACGAATGGCAGCCGCCAGGACATGTCGGTCATCCGCGTCGGGCAGCGTCAATCCTTGTATCAACGCTTCGTACCCCGAGACGCAGGCGTCGGGAATCGCCAGATCCATTAGCTCGCAGGTGCGATTCAATTGTGCGGCGTTGAGATCCGGGCGGTTTCTTAGCAGATTGCGTTTCCATTCATCGTGTATTGCCGCTGACCATTTCGCCCTGAAAAGCCCGGAGAGCGCGAGCCACATCAGAAAGTCTCTCAAGGGAGCGGGGTAAAGCACGCAAGCGTCATATACAGCGGTAAATGAAGTGTGCCTCACTCGTATCCTGTCCTTAGCGCCTGTGCTTGCTCGGCGAGAAGCATCATTGCCTGTTCGCTGGCGGTGTCGCGCCGGTTTTTATAGTCCATCAAATCGGCAAAGCGCACACGTCGGTGCTTACCGGTTTTGTGGTAGGACAGTACGCCGGATTCGAGCAGTTTGATCAGGTGTGGGCGTGAGACATTGAGTAGGTCCGCCGCTTCTTGCGTAGTCAGTTCTGCGTGAACCGGGACTACTTTCACTGCGTTACCGGCTGCGAGCTCCGCTAGAATATCGACCAGCAAACGGAGTGCCGAGGTAGGCAGTTCGATGTTATGCGCTTCGTTCTGCTCATCGAATATCTGGATGTGCTGAGTTTCGAACCGGGTGGCGAGATAGGCCGCCAGGGTGCGTTGCCCCTCGATTGCGGCCTGTATTTCGTGTTTCGCGGGTAAGTTGATTGGCGGATGAATGACGGTCGACATGACGGTTACCAATATTCTGAATAATCGATGTCGGCAGGCTATTCGAATTAATCGAAAATCGCAATAAACGAAAAAGGTGCTTTCAAACCTCGTTCATCAACAACCCCTGCACATACTCCACAAACGCCCGAGCCTTGGCACTGGCCATTCTCCCAGTGGGGAACACCGCCCACAGGTCCAGGTTCGGCAGTGCCCAGTCCTTCATCACTTCCCGGACCGAGCCGTCGGCCAGTTCCGGTGCGAACATCCATTGCGAAGCCATCGTCAGCCCTTGATGGGCCAGCACGGCTTCACGCAGGCCTTCGGCGGCGTTGACGCGGATCCGGCCGCTGATGTTCACCGATTGCTCCTCGCCTGCCTTGTTGAACTGCCAACTGGCGCTGCCACCGAGGGTGTAGAGGATGGCCTGATGCTTGCGCAGGTCGGCGGGGCAGGTGGGCTCGCCGTGTTTTTCAAAGTAGGCCGGCGTGCCCAGTACCATGCGCCGGCATTCGGCGATCTTGCGGGCGGTCAGGCCCGAGTCGTTCAACACGCCCATGCGCAGGGCGATATCGACGCCTTCCTCCACCAGATTGACGTTGCGATCATCGAGCATCAGGTCGATGTCCAGCGCCGGGTTTTGCTCCAGGAAGGGCCCCAGGTGCGGAACGATGTGCAGCCGGCCGAAGGTGACAGGCGCGCAGATGCGCAGGTTGCCACTGAGCCCGTCGGCGCAGCCCCGTGCGGCATTATCGGCCTCGTCGGCTTCTTCGATGGCGCGCTTGGCCCGTTCGAAGAAGGCCAGCCCGGCTTCGGTGGGCGTGAGGCCCCGGGTCGAACGCAGCAACAGCCGCACCGCCAACCGCGATTCGAGTTGCGCGATGGTTTTCGACACGGCCGGCTGGCCGATATTCAAGCGCCGGGCCGCGGCGGAAAACGAACCGGTTTCCACCACGTAGACGAAGGTTTCCATTGAGCCGAGGCGGTCCATTGAGGGTCCTTGTGCAAACTCCGGAAGTTATCGGAAGCCTCCTGTGGGAGATTCTATGGTTGAGGGAAACCCCTCAACTGGCTTTTGGCTGATATTCGCTTTGCCCTTTCAGCAAGGCGAATAGCATCCAGCATCGCTTCAGGCGTTGAGTGTAATCGGGGTTGACCCCGGCATAACGGATCATCGTTGATCGTGGATAGGCACGGGCGCAACACAGGTGTGCGGTATGGCATTCGTTTTTTTGCGATTTACGCTGTCACCAACGAACCCTTTTGCGAAACACTCAAGAACCGCAGCAACGCCAACAGTGGAAACGCGCTGCCGACGATCACGATCCACAACCAGCCGCCGTGTTCGTACACCGCGCTGGCCACCGAAGAGCCGAAGGCGCCGCCGATAAAGATGCTGGTCATGTACAGCGCATTCAGGCGGCTGCGGCTTTTGCCGTCGAGGGCGTAGACCGCGCGCTGGCCGAGGACCATGTTCATCTGCACGCAGAAGTCGAGCACCACGCCGGTCACCGCCAGGCCGATGACGCTGTAGGCCGGATGGATAAACGCCGGCATGAAACTCAGGCTGGCGAACAGCAGGGCCAGCAATGAGGCGATGCGGGTGTGGCCGGCATCGGCCAGGCGTCCGGCGATGGGGGCGGCGATGGCGCCGATGGCGCCCACCAGGGCGAAAATCGCGATCTCGCTTTGCGACAAACCGTGATTGCGCGCCAGCTCCAGTGGCACGGCGGTCCAGAACAGGCTGAAGGTGGCAAACATGCAGCCCTGGTAAAACGCCCGCTGACGCAGTACCGGTTGTTTGCGCAACAGCGTCCACAACGAGCCCAGCAACTGGCCGTAGGACGCGCTGTGATCAGGTTCACGCTTGGGAATGGTCACGGCCAGCACGATGCTGATGGCCGCCATCAAAACCGCGGCTATCATGAACATCGCCCGCCAGCCCAAATGGTCGGCCACCACGCTGGACACCGGTCGGGCCAGCAGAATGCCGAGCAGCAATCCGCCCATGATCCCGCCTACCACACGGCCACGGGTTTCTTCCGGCGCCAGGTGTGCGGCCAGCGGAATCAGGATCTGCACCGACACCGAACTGAACCCCACCAACAGCGAAATCAGCAAGAACACGTTCGGCTGATCGGTAAACGCCGCCCCCAGCAGGCTGACAATCGCCACCAGGGTGGTGATGATCATCAACCGGCGGTTCTCCAGCAGATCCCCCAGCGGCACCAGGAAAAACAGACCCAGCGCATAGCCGATCTGAGTCAGGGAGACGATCAGGCTGGCCATGGTGTTGGTCAGGCCGATGTCCGGGGCGATCAGGCCGATGATCGGTTGGGCGTAGTAGATGTTGGCGACAATCGCGCCGCAGCAGAAGGCGAACAGCAGCACCATCCCTGGGGTCATTGTCGCGGTGCCGTGGGGCACCTGGGTCGCTGGGTTCATAACGGGTCTCGCTGTACGGAAAGGAATGCGCGCAGGCTAATGGGCTGACTGAAACGGCGGAAGTGGGGTTGGAGTGATAACAGTCATTCCATTGCGCAATGACTGACGAACGCGTGTGTCGTCCGTCGAAGAGCCTTGCGTCAGAACGATGTAAGTGAATGATACATTCACTTACATCTTATTCGATGGCGTGCTTATGTTCTCTCTTCCTGTCTCACCACCGGAGGGTCGTCCCATGAAGGTGAAGTTTCGTCAGCTGATTCGTCGCGCGTGTGTCGTTACCTTGATCAGCGTCTTCGGTGTTGGCCTGGCCGATGCCGACGATGCTCCGGGCACGCGCATCGGGGTGCGCGGCGAGATCACCGGCGTCAGCGCGGACATTCTGAAAGTCCATGCCAACAGCGGTGAAAACGTGATGATCAACCTGACCAAGGACACCAAGGTCCGCGCCGTGACCCTGGCCAACATCGAAGACATCAAGCCTGGCAGCTACATCGGCTCGGCGGCTGTTCCCCAGGAGGATGGCACCCTCAAGGCCCTGGAGGTCCATGTCTTTCCTCCGGAGCTGGCCGGTAGTGGCGACGGTCATCGGCCGTTTGACCTGGTCAAGGGCAGCAGCATGACCAACGGCAGCGTCGGCGACCTGGTGGTGAGCAATGGCCGGGTGCTGACCGTCAACTACAAGGGCGGCCAACAGAGGATTCTGGTGCCCGAAGACGTACCCATCGTCAACCTGATACCGGCCGATCGCAGCCTGTTGAAGGTGGGTGTGAAGATTGTGACCTTTGTGACTCAGGGCGCTGATGGCACGCTCACGGCTCAATCCATTTCGGCGGGCAAGGATGGCGTGACGCCGCCGATGTAGCCGGCGCGTGGCAACCTGAGCTGAAAATGACCGCCACAAAAAAGGCGACCTGCACGGGTCGCCTTTTTCGTTAGCGTCCAGTCATCACTGACCGCTGTAGATCTGGTCGAAAACCCCGCCATCATTGAAGTGGGTCTTCTGCACGGTGCGCCAGTCGCCAAAGGTCTTCTCCACCGACAGGAAGTCCACTTTCGGGAAGCGGTCGGTGTATTTGGCCAAAACAGCCGGGTCACGCGGGCGCAGGTAGTTCGCCGCGGCAATCTCCTGGCCTTCCGGTGACCACAGGTACTTCAGGTATTCTTCGGCCGCCGCGCGGGTGCCTTTCTTGTCGACGGTCTTGTCGACCACCGACACCGGTGGCTCGGCTTCGGCGGAAACGCTTGGGTAGATGACTTCGAACTGATCGCGACCGAACTCGCGGGCAATCATTTCCGCTTCGTTCTCGAAGGTCACCAGCACGTCGCCGATCTGGTTGGTCATGAAGGTGGTGGTGGCGGCACGGCCGCCGGTATCGAGTACTGGCGCTTGCTTGAACAGCTTGCCGACGAAGTCTTTGGCCTTGTTCTCGTCGCCGCCGTTTTTCAGCACGTAGCCCCAGGCCGAGAGGTAGGTGTAGCGACCGTTACCGGAGGTTTTCGGGTTCGGGACGATGACCTGGACGCCGTCCTTGAGCAGGTCGGGCCAGTCTTTCAGGGCTTTCGGGTTGCCCTTGCGCACAATGAACACGGTGGCCGAGGTGAACGGTGCGCTGTTGTTCGGCAGGCGCGTGACCCAGTTGTCCGGGACCAGTTTGCCGTTGTCCGCCAGGGCGTTGATGTCGGTGGCCATGTTCATGGTGATGACATCGGCCGGCAAACCGTCGATGACCGAACGCGCCTGTTTGCTGGAGCCGCCGAAGGACATCTGCAGGACGATGTTTTCGTTGTGCTCGGCTTGCCAGTGTTTCTGGAACGCAGTGTTGTAGTCCTTGTAGAAATCTCGCATCACGTCGTAGGAAACGTTGAGCAGGGTCGGTGCAGCCTGGGCGATGTTGCCCAGGGCCAGGCCAGCGGCGAGAAGCGAGGCGCCAAAGAGTTTTTTCACTGCGAATTCCTTTTGATGTAGGAGCTGCCGCAGGCTGCGATCCTTTGGCTTTGATTTTCAAGATCAAAAGATCGCAGCCTACGGCAGCTCCTACGGGTTATTTATTAGTTATCAACGATGTGTCGACTATAGCCGGGCTCATATAGTCCTTTAAAGATTAAAAAGCTCTTTGCTTATTCCAGTTTTTTGAACAGTGCATTGCCACATCGGGAGCAGAACGACGCCTCGGGTTCATGGCTGTCCTTGGCGCACACCGGGCAGTCGCGATGCAACTGGCCGCCACGCATGGCCGTGGCCAGTTCGGCGGTGAAGATCCCTGTGGGCACGGCGATGATCGAGTAACCGGTGATCATCACCATCGATGAAATGACCTGGCCCAGTGCGGTCTTGGGCACGATGTCGCCGTAACCGACGGTGGTCAAGGTCACGATAGCCCAGTAAATGCCCTTGGGAATGCTGGTGAAGCCATGTTGCGGGCCTTCGACCACATACATCAGGGTGCCGAACACGATGACCAGTGTGCAGACGCTGAGCAGGAACACGAGGATTTTCTGCTTGCTGCCACGCAGGGCATCAAGCAGGTAGTGGGCTTGCTTGAGGTACGGGCCGAGCTTGAGCACGCGGAAGATCCGCAGCATCCGGATCACCCGGATGATCAGCAGGTACTGGGCATCGCTGTAGTACAGCGCGAGGATGCCGGGCACGATGGCCAGCAGGTCCACCAGTCCATAGAAACTGAAGGCATAGCGCAGGGGCTTGGGCGAGCAGTACAGGCGCAGGATGTACTCGCCGAGGAAGATCACCGTGAAGCCCCACTCGATGTACGCAAGCACGCTGGCGTAGTTCTGGTGGACGTCATCGATGCTGTCCAGGATCACCACCACCAGGCTGGCGAGGATGATCAGCAGCAAGGTGGAGTCGAAGCGTCGACCGGCGACGGTGTCGGTCTGGAAAATAATCACGTACAGGCGGTTACGCCACGTGTCGTTGCTGTTCATGCACATCGCCTTGGCCGCAAATCAGCGCAGCCTAGGTTGATTCTCCCCGGAAGCGCAAGGCGCGCTTTCGACCGAGGCTTTGCCGAGCATTTGAACAACGCTGCGAATCAGCCAGCCGGCAAGAATGAACGGCGCGGTCAGCGTAGGCAGACCGATGGCGGCAAACACCGGCGTCAGCAACAGCGCAAGGCCGATGCCAAGCAGCGGCAGCCACGGTTGGCGACGCCGGGAGCTGAAGGCGAGGGCGGCCAGCACGGCGTTATAGCCACCGAGGCCGAGCAGTGCGGTATAGAAATCGTGGTTCAGCAGGCTCCAGCCCATACCAGCGACCGAGGCCAGCAACGCCCAGCAGAAGGCGCGGCGATCAGCGATCAGCAAACCGGCGGCAATCATCGCACCCGCCAGCGGATGACCGAGGAACATCACCTGACCAATGCCTTTGAGTGGCGCGGCAAGCATGTTCAGGGTGCTGACTTCGATCAAATGCGGCTCAGTCGAGGGCGTGGCGAAGCACAGCAGCAACCAGCCGAGCCCGACGAAGGGCGCGGTGTAGGCCGGCAGGCATTGGCTGAACCGGACGCGCTTGAGCCACTGTTGGGTGACCATCGCGCTCAGGCCACCGGCGGCCAGGATCAGTGGCGGCATCATCGCCGACCAGGGGAAATACAGGCTCAGTAACAGTCCGAGCAGGACGCCGTTGTAGCTGAACAACCCGGCCTGGCGATCAGCCTTGGCATAGTTGCGGCGTTGCGCGGTGAGCAGCCCGGCGACACCACCGAGCAAGGCGCCGCCAAGTAAGGCGGGCGCAGTAAACAGGATGGCCAGGACGCACAGCAGGCCGCACAGCGGATTGCGCTGGAGAAAGATCTGGCTGAAGCCGTTGAGCAATGCTTCGGCCCAGTCGGGGCAGTGGGTGTTGAAGTGAATGGCAGGCATTTTGAAATCTAGGGCAGTGGAAAATCAAAGGTGTTGCACAAACTCTGTGGCGAGGGAGCTTGCTCCCGCTGGGTCGCGAAGCGACCCCAACTCCGGTGAATGCGGTTTCTCTGTGGAACCCGTCATGCCGAAAGACGACTGCTACGCAGCCGAGCGGGACGATGCGGCGATCCGACAAGCTCCCTCGCCACAAAAAGCGTTCGTTAGATCAATGTCTCGATGCGCAAAGAGTTAGTCGACCCCGGCTGGCCAAACGGCACACCTGCGGTGATCAACAGCGTGTCGCCACGCTGGGCCATGCCCTGGGCCTGGGCAATTTCCAGTGCCGTCGAGCAGACTTCATCGACCTGACGCAGACGATCGTTGACCACCGAGTGCACACCCCACGCCACGCTCAGGCGACGGGCGGTTTGCAGGTTCGGTGTCAGGTTGAGGATCGGCACCGTCGGCCGCTCCCGCGCCGCACGCAGGCTCGATGCGCCGGACTCGCTGTAGTTCACCAGCACTGCCACCGGCAGCACGTTGCTGATACGGCGAATGGCGCAGCTGATCGCGTCGGAAACAGTCGCCTCGGCTTTCGGTCGGCTGACGTCGAGTTGAGTCTGATAGTCCGGACCGTTTTCCACCTGGCGGATGATCTTGCTCATCATCTGCACGGCTTCGAGCGGGTATTCGCCGGACGCGGTTTCCGCCGACAGCATCACCGCGTCCGCCCCTTCGGCCACCGCGTTGGCGACATCGGTGACTTCGGCGCGGGTTGGCGCCGGTGAGAAGCGCATCGACTCCAGCATCTGGGTCGCCACCACCACCGGTTTGCCGAGTTGGCGGCAGGTGCTGATGATGTTCTTCTGGATCTGCGGCACGCTTTCGGCCGGCACTTCTACGCCCAGGTCACCACGGGCGACCATGATCGCGTCGCTCAATTCGGCGATCTCGCGCAGTTGTTCGACGGCCGAGGGCTTCTCGATCTTGGCCATCAGGAACGCCTTGTCGCCGATCAGGGAGCGAGCTTCGCGGATGTCATCGGGACGTTGTACGAACGACAGCGCCACCCAGTCCACGCCCAGTTCCAGGCCGAAGGTCAAGTCGCGGCGATCCTTGGCGGTCAGCGGGCTCAGGTCGAGCACCGCTTGCGGTACGTTCACGCCTTTGCGGTCCGACAGTTCGCCGCCATTGAGCACTGTGGTGTCGATGGCGTCGGCGTGCTTGGTCACGACCCGCAGACGCAGCTTGCCGTCGTCCAGCAGCAGGTCCATGCCCGGTTCCAGCGCGGCGATGATTTCCGGGTGGGGCAGGTTGACCCGGCGCTCATCGCCCGGCGTGGTATCGAGGTCCAGGCGCAAGGCCTGGCCGCGCACCAGTTGCACCTTGCCGTCGGCGAACTTGCCGACCCGCAGTTTCGGGCCTTGCAGGTCCATCAGGATGCCCAATGGATAATTGAGCTGGCGCTCGACTTCACGAATCCACTGGAAACGCTGGGCGTGGTCGGCATGATCGCCATGGCTGAAGTTCAGGCGGAAGATGTTGACCCCGGCCAGCACCAGTTCACGGATGGCGTCGATGCCGTCGGTGGCCGGGCCGAGCGTGGCGAGGATTTTGACCTTTTTATCAGGCGTCATGTTTAGTGCTCTCAAGGATCAGAATGGCGCGGAAGTCGTTGACGTTGGTACGGGTCGGTTCGGTGACGATCAGGGCGTCCAGCGCCTCGAAGTAGCCGTAGCCGTTGTTGTTGTCCAACTCGTCGCTGGCGCTCAGGCCCAGGGCGGCAGCACGGGCGTAACTGTCCGGGGACATGATTGCGCCGGCGTTGTCTTCGGAGCCGTCGATGCCGTCAGTGTCACCGGCCAGCGCGTAGACGCCGGGCAGGCCTTTGAGGCTGTCGGTCAGGCTCAGCAGGAACTCGGCGTTGCGCCCGCCACGGCCATTACCGCGCACGGTGACGGTGGTTTCACCGCCCGAGAGGATCACGCAGGGCGCCGCCAATGGCTGCCCGTGCTGGACGATCTGCCGCGCGATGCCGGCGTGGACTTTCGCCACCTCGCGGGATTCGCCTTCGAGGTCGCCGAGGATCAGCGGGCTGAACCCGGCCTGACGGCATTTCACCGCCGCCGCTTCAAGGGATTGCTGCGGGCGGGCGATCAACTGGAAATGATTGCGGGCCAGGCTCGGGTCACCGGGTTTGACGGTTTCCGACTCGGGGCTTTGCAGCCAGGTGCGCACCGAAGCCGGAACCTCGATGGCGTAGCGCTTGAGAATGGCCAGCGCTTCGGCCGACGTGCTCGGGTCGGCTACGGTAGGGCCGGAGGCGATGACCGTTGCGAGGTCGCCCGGTACATCGGAAATCGCATAGGTATAAACAGTGGCAGGCCAGCAGGCTTTGCCCAGGCGACCGCCCTTGATCGCCGAGAGGTGCTTGCGCACGCAGTTCATCTCGCCGATGGAGGCGCCGGATTTGAGCAGGGCTTTGTTGATCGACTGCTTGTCGGCCAGGGTGATGCCTTCGGCCGGCAGTGCCAGCAGGGCAGAGCCACCACCGGAGAGCAGGAAGATCACGCGGTCGGATTCGTTCAGGTCGCTGACCAGTTCCAGCACACGCTTGGCCACGGCCAGGCCAGCGGCATCTGGTACCGGATGCGCGGCTTCGACCACTTCGATTTTTTCGCAAGGCGCGCCGTGACCGTAACGGGTCACCACCAGGCCGCAGACTTCACCCTGCCAGCAGCGCTCGACCACTTGGGCCATGGCGGCTGCGGCTTTGCCGGCGCCAATGACGATCACGCGACCGCTGCGGTCGGCAGGCAGATGGGCTTCGAGGACTTGTTGCGGATGCGCCGCGTCGATGGCTGTGGCAAACAGCTCGCGCAGCAATTGTTGCGGATCGACCGACATGGCGGGCTCCCGGAATTCTTGTTATTTGAAGGAAAGCAGCCTGGGCAAGCTCTGGGTGGAACACCCTTGCAACTGGATGAACCTGTTCCTGTAGGAGCTGCCGCAGGCTGCGATCTTTTAGCGGGTAGTGCGGTGGAGAGTCGGGCCTGAGGATCAAAAGATCGCAGCCTTCGGCAGCTCCTACTTGTCGCGAATCGAGAAGTTCGCCATGTGTTCCAGACCCTTGATCAGCGCCGAGTGGTCCCAGTTGCTGCCGCCGATGGCCGCGCAGGTGCTGAACACTTGCTGGGTGTTGGCGGTGTTCGGCAGGTTGATGTTCAGCTCCTTGGCGCCTTGCAGGGCCAGGTTCAGGTCCTTCTGGTGCAGGCTGATGCGGAAGCCTGGATCGAAGGTGCCCTTGATCATGCGCTCGCCGTGCACTTCGAGGATCTTCGAGGACGCGAAACCGCCCATCAGTGCTTCACGCACCTTGGCTGGATCGGCACCGTTTTTCGAAGCGAACAGCAGGGCTTCAGCTACGGCCTGGATGTTCAGGGCCACGATGATCTGGTTGGCCACCTTGGCGGTTTGACCGTCGCCGTTGCCACCGACCAGGGTGATGTTCTTGCCCATCGCCTGGAACAACGGCAGGGCGCGTTCGAAGGCGTCGGCATCGCCGCCGACCATGATGCTCAGGGTCGCAGCCTTGGCGCCGACTTCACCACCGGACACCGGAGCGTCGAGATATTGCGCGCCTTTTTCGTTGATCTTGGCCGCGAACGCCTTGGTGGCGGTCGGCGAGATCGAGCTCATGTCGATCACGACTTTGCCTTTGCCCACGCCGGCAGCGATGCCGTCGGCACGGAACAGCACGTCATCGACCTGCGGGGTATCCGGCACCATGACGATGATGAATTCGGCTTCCTGGGCAACTTCTTTCGGGTTCGCCAGGGCAACGGCGCCAGCGGCGACCAGGTCGGCAGGCGCAGGGTCGTGGTGGGCCGACAGGAACAGGCTGTGACCGGCTTTCTGCAGGTTCGCCGCCATTGGGTGGCCCATGATGCCGGTGCCGATAAATCCGATTTTAGCCATGAGAAAGTCCTCTTGTTTTTATAAACAGCCGTAGGAGCTGCCGCAGGCTGCGATCTTTTGATTTTGCTTTTGAAGGTCAAGATCAAAAGATCGCAGCCTTCGGCAGCTCCTACAGTGATAAATGTGTTTGATCAGATCGCGTTATGGGTCTTCAACCAGCCCAGGCCCGCTTCAGTGGTGGTCAGCGGCTTGTATTCGCAACCGACCCAGCCCTGGTAACCGATGCGGTCCAGGTGTTCGAACAGGAAGCGGTAGTTGATTTCACCGGTGCCTGGTTCGTTGCGCCCCGGGTTGTCCGCGAGTTGCACGTGGTTGATCTCGCCCAGATGCGATTGCAGGGTGCGGGCCAGATCGCCTTCCATGATTTGCATGTGATAGATGTCGTATTGCAGGAACAGGTTGGCGCTGCCGACCTGCTCGCGAATCGACAGGGCTTGCGCCGTGTTGTTCAGGTAGAAACCCGGGATGTCACGGGTGTTGATCGCTTCCATCACCAGCTTGATACCCGCCGCTTGCAGCTTGTCGGCCGCGTACTTGAGGTTGGCGACGAAGGTTTTCTCCACGGTGGCATCGTCAAAGCCCTGCGGACGAATACCGGCCAGGCAGTTGATCTGGGTGTTGCCCAGCACTTGCGCGTAAGCGATGGCCAGGTCGACACCGGCACGGAACTCTTCGACCCGGTCCGGCAGGCACGCGATACCGCGCTCGCCCTTGGCCCAGTCACCGGCCGGCAGGTTGAACAGCACTTGGGTCAGACCGTGTGCGTCGAGCTGGGCCTTGATTTCGGCGGAGCTGAAGTCGTACGGGAACAGGTATTCGACACCACTGAAGCCGGCCTTGGCGGCCGCTTCGAAACGGGCGAGAAAGTCCTGTTCGGTGAACAGCATGGACAGGTTGGCTGCGAAACGCGGCATGGTGGTCTCCTGTATGTGTTTGATGTCCTCTGTGGGCGCGGGCTTGCTCGCGGAGGCGGTGGTTCAGTCAACATTGATGTCGACTGACACTCCCTCTTCGCGGGCAAGCCCGCTCCCACAGGGGGAGCGGTCAGCAGTTAATCGAGCAACGAAATCGCAGTCGGTGCGTCGTCGCCGACCAGCGCCAGGTCTTCGAATTCGTTGACGGCGTTGATCTCGGTACCCATGGAAATGTTGGTCACGCGCTCCAGGATGATCTCGACGATCACCGGAACCTTGAACTCTTCGATCAGCTCCTGGGCCTTGCGCAGGGCAGGCTGGATCTGGGACGGTTCGAATACGCGCAGGGCCTTGCAGCCGAGGCCTTCGGCAACTGCGACGTGGTCGACACCGTAGCCGTTGAGTTCCGGCGCGTTCAGGTTGTCGAAGGACAGCTGCACGCAGTAGTCCATGTCGAAACCGCGCTGCGCCTGACGGATCAGGCCCAGGTACGAGTTGTTCACCACAACATGGATGTACGGCAGCTTGAACTGCGCGCCCACCGCCAATTCCTCGATCATGAACTGGAAGTCATAGTCCCCCGACAGGGCCACGACTTTACGGTTCGGATCGGCCTTGACCACGCCCAGCGCTGCCGGAATGGTCCAGCCCAACGGGCCTGCCTGGCCGCAGTTGATCCAGTGGCGCGGCTTGTAGACGTGCAGGAACTGCGCGCCGGCAATCTGCGACAGACCGATGGTGCTGACGTAGCAGGTGTCTTTGCCGAACACCTGGTTCATTTCTTCGTAGACGCGTTGCGGCTTGACCGGAACGTTGTCGAAGTGAGTCTTGCGCTGCAGGCTGGCTTTACGCTGCTGGCAGTCTTGCAGCCAGGCGCTACGGTTCTTCAGCTTGCCGGCGGCTTGCCATTCGCGAGCGACTTCGATGAACACGGTCAGCGCGGCAGCGGCGTCGGAAACGATGCCCAGGTCCGGGGTGAACACGCGGCCGATCTGGGTCGGTTCGATATCAACGTGAATGAACTTGCGGCCTTCGGTGTAGACGTCGACGGAACCGGTGTGACGGTTGGCCCAACGGTTACCCACGCCCAGAACCACGTCGGATTTCAGCATGGTTGCGTTGCCGTAGCGGTGCGAGGTCTGCAGACCCACCATGCCCACCATCAGCGGGTGATCGTCCGGGATGGCGCCCCAGCCCATCAAGGTCGGGATAACCGGAATACCGGTCAGCTCGGCGAACTCCACCAGCAGGTCGGCGGCGTCGGCGTTGATGATACCGCCACCGGCCACCAGCAATGGACGCTCGGCCTGATCCAGCATCGCCAAGGCTTTTTCCACCTGAACGCGGGTAGCGCTCGGCTTGGCCAATGGCAGTGGCTGGTAGGCGTCGATGTCGAATTCGATTTCGGCCATCTGCACGTCGAACGGCAGGTCGATCAGCACTGGGCCAGGACGGCCGGAGCGCATTTCATAGAAAGCCTTCTGGAACGCATAAGGCACCTGGCCCGGTTCCATGACGGTGGTCGACCACTTGGTGACTGGCTTGACGATGGTGGTGATATCGACAGCCTGGAAGTCTTCCTTGTGCATACGGGCGCGGGGTGCCTGGCCGGTAATGCAGAGGATTGGAATCGAGTCGGCCGAGGCGCTGTAGAGCCCGGTGACCATGTCGGTGCCGGCAGGGCCGGAAGTACCGATGCACACGCCGATGTTGCCGGCCTTGGTGCGGGTGTAGCCCTCGGCCATGTGCGAGGCGCCTTCAACGTGGCGAGCGAGTACGTGATCGATGCCGCCGACCTTTTGCAGGGCGGAGTACAGCGGGTTGATGGCGGCACCCGGGATGCCAAAAGCGGTATCGACCCCTTCACGGCGCATCACCAGAACGGCGGCTTCGATTGCTCTCATTTTGCTCATGGTTTTGTGCCTCTTTACGTTTTGTAATTGTATACAAGTGGCTTTGCGCAGAGTGTATTCACGGCGGACGGCGCAGGTCAATCCATTTTCTCAAGCGCTTGTTTCATTCGTCGGAAGCCCGTTCTACTGTGGCTTTTCGTCGCATGTGGCGCCTTTCGAGAATTATTGTATACAAAAAAATAATTCATTGTGTTCTATTTGTTGCATCGGGCTGCGACGCAAGCGTGCGCACTTGTGCCGCAGCCCACCGACTTTCCGAAAAACAAAATGAGGACGGCACCATGAGCGCTTTAACCTTGAAAGTCGCAGTCAACCTGGTCAACGAGGCCATCACTGCAGGGCGTGCAATCGCTGCGGCACCCTTGACCATTGCGGTACTGGATGCCGGCGGGCATCTGATCGCCCTGCAACGCGAAGACGGCGCCAGCCTGCTGCGCCCGCACGTCGCCATCGGCAAGGCCTGGGGCGCCATCGCGCTGGGCAAGGGTTCGCGCCTGCTGGCGCTGGACGCCCAGCAACGCCCGGCGTTTATCGCCGCGTTGAACAGCCTGGGGCAGGGCAGCGTCGTGCCGGCACCGGGTGGTGTGCTGGTTCGCGATCAGGACGGGAACGTGCTGGGGGCGGTGGGGATCAGCGGCGATCTGTCGGATGTCGACGAGCAGTGCGCAATCAATGCCATCGAGGCGTTGGGGTTGGTGGCGGATGCGGGGGTGGCGGCTTGATCTTCGCTGACTGAACTACCGCTTTCGTCGGAACGCCGCCCGGAGCAAGCCCGCTCCCACATTGGATTTTTTGCGTACACAAATTTTGTGAACGTCAGCGATCAAGTGTGGGAGCGGGCTTGCTCGCGAATAGCCTTGATGCGGTTTACCGCTCAGGCTCACATCCCTTCAACACCAACCGGATAATCGTCTGCGCCGCCGCTTCATAATCTTCTTCATCCAGCCTGGCCTTGCCGGTGATGGCGGTGATTTGCCAGTCGAAGTCGGCGTAGGTCTGGGTCGCGGCCCAGATGCTGAACATCAGGTGGTTGGGGTCGATGGGGGCGATTTGGCCGCGGTCGATCCAGGTCTGGATGCACTCGATGTTGTGTTTGGCCTGGCCATTGAGCTGTTCGACCAGATCGCTGCTCAGGTGGGGGGCGCCGTGCATGATTTCGCTGGCGAACACCTTGGAGGCGAAAGGCAGGTCGCGGGAGATGCGGATCTTCGAGCGAATGTAGCCGCTGAGCACTTCACCAGGCTCGCCGTCCGGATTGAACGGTGTCGAAGCCTGCAGGATCGGCTCGATGATACTTTCCAGAACCTCGCGGTAGAGGTTTTCCTTGGACTTGAAGTAGTAGTAGACGTTGGGCTTGGGCAATCCCGCCTTGGCTGCGATGTCGCTGGTTTTGGTCGCAGCGAAGCCTTTGTCGGCGAATTCCTCACTGGCGGCACGCAGGATCAGTTGTTTGTTGCGCTCGCGGATAGTGCTCATAAACCGGGTGATTCCTTGCCTGTTCTGGCGGTTGCGCATGGTATCACCGGCCTCGCGCGGCGCTCAAGAATGCACCGTAGGCTCTTATGTCGCGCTATGCTGCTGCGCATTCATTGCAGAAGGAAACCCGATTCATGGCAGGAAGCAGTTTGCTGGTGCTGATCGATGACATCGCGACCGTATTGGACGACGTGTCCTTGATGACCCAAATGGCCGCCAAGAAAACGGCCGGCGTACTCGGTGACGACCTGGCACTCAATGCCCAGCAGGTCAGTGGCGTGCGTGCCGAGCGGGAAATCCCGGTGGTCTGGGCGGTCGCCAAGGGGTCGTTCATCAATAAACTGATCCTGGTGCCATCGGCGCTGGCCATCAGTGCGTTCATTCCGTGGCTGGTCACACCGCTGTTGATGGTCGGTGGCGCCTATCTGTGCTTCGAAGGTTTCGAAAAACTTGCCCACAAGTTCCTGCACAGCAAGGCTGAAGATGTCGCCGAGCATGCGCAGTTGGTCGAGGCGGTGGCCGATCCTGCCATCGACCTGGTGGCGTTCGAGAAGGACAAGATCAAAGGCGCGATCCGCACCGATTTCATTCTTTCGGCGGAAATCATCGCCATCACCCTCGGCACCGTGGCCGGCGCGCCATTGACCCAGCAAATCATCGTGCTGTCGGGCATTGCCATTGTCATGACTGTCGGCGTGTACGGATTGGTGGCGGGTATCGTCAAGCTTGACGACCTCGGCCTGTGGTTGACTCAGAAACCCGGACAGGTGGCGAAAAGCATCGGCGGCGGGATTTTGCGTGCGGCACCGTACATGATGAAGAGCCTGTCGGTGATCGGCACGGCGGCGATGTTTCTGGTGGGCGGCGGGATCCTCACGCACGGTGTGCCGGTGGTGCATCACTGGATCGAAAGTGTCGGTGCGGCGGCGGGTGGCGGCGGATTTATCGTGCCGGTGTTGCTCAATGGCGTGGCGGGGATTGTCGCAGGGGCGGTGGTGTTGGTTGGCGTGATGGCCGTCAGCAGGATCTGGAAAGCCCTGAAAGGCTGAAGACAGCACATAACAAATGTGGGAGCGGCGGTGCGGCGATCCGACTTGCTCGCGAAGAGGTCGTGTCAGTCACCAAAAAGGTTGTCTGACACACCGCTTTCGTCGGAACGCCGCCCGGAGCAAGCCCGCTCCCACAGTGTTTTTCGGCTGCCTTGTTTACTCGGCGATCTGCAACTTGCGCGCTTCGGTGTACACGTAACGCACTTTATCGTACTCGAATGGCGAGTTCATCTGGCCATAGCGGAAGCTGGTCTGGTGGCGCTTGTCGATGCCGCGCAGGATCCAGACTTCCGGATGATTGGAGCTGACTTCGGCGACGTTGAGGAAGTTGATCGCATTCTCGGCAGAGTAATCCACCAGCAGGCCGCCAGTATCACGCAGGTTCGACGGACCGAGGATCGGCAGGACGAAATAAGCGCCGCCCGGCACGCCGTAGAAGCCTAAAGTCTGGCCGAAGTCTTCGCTCTGGCGGGGCAGGCCCATTGCGGTGGCCGGGTCCCACAGGCCGGCGATGCCGATGGTGGTGTTGAGCAGCAGTCTCCCGGTAATTTCCAGCGAACGCTGGCCCTTGAGTTGCAGCAGGCTGTTCATCAGGTTCGGCACGTCGCCGAGGTTGTTGAAGAAGTTGCTGACACCGGTACGCAGGAAGCTCGGGGTGACGTAGCGGTAACCATTGACCACCGGCAGGAACACCCATTGGTCGAAGCGGTAGTTGAAGTGATAGACGCGCCGATTCCACTCTTCCAGCGGATCGTAGACGGCCAGCGCGTTGAGCGTCGAACGTTCGAACTCGCGCTGATCCAGGCCCGGGTTGAATTTGAGTTTGCTCAGCGGCTCCTTGAAGCCGTCGCTGTCGACGACCAGGGGGGCGTTGGCTTTGCTGTTGTCGGCATTGGCGACGCTTGCACAGAGTAACGCTGCGAAAAGCAGGAGATATTTAGCCACGGAAAAACTCCAGCATGGCGTCGCTGTTGACGCGGTAGTTAATGTTGCCGCAGTGGCCGCCATACGGGTAAACGGTCAGGCGATCACCGAAAGTCTTGCGCAGGAAGCCCAGGTCGCCAGGGCCGAGGATCACGTCATCGGCGTTGTGCATCACTGCGATTTTCGGGCTTTCGTGCAGATAGTCCTTCAGCGCATACAGGCTCACCTGGTCAATCAGTTGCAGCAGGCTGCCGCCGTCGGTGCGGGCGCGCCACATCGGGATCACCTGTTCGGTGATGTAGCAGTCGAAGTCGCATTGCAGCGCTCGCTTGAGGAATGGCGTGAGGCTGGTGCCCTCGGTGATCGGGAACTTGGGTGGGGTGATCAGGCCGCGACGGTTGACCAGGTCCGAAGTGAAGGCAATGTCGGCCGCCGAAAAGCGGAACGAGGTGCCGATCAGCATGGCCATCTGCTCATTGGACAGGTGCTGCTTGGACTGCTGGAAGTCGTAGAGCAGGGCGTCATTGAGGTCGATGTAGCCCTTCTGCTGGAAGTAGCGGGTCAGCTTGTCCAGTACCAGTTCATAGAACGTGGTGCTGGTGTTGATGCCTTTGACCTCGGTCTGGACCAGCTTGTCGAGGTTGGTGATCGAGGTGTAGAGGTTGACCGGCGGGTTGAGCAGCAGGACTTTCTTGAAGTTGAAGCTGCGGCGGGTTTCGTCCAGGTGCGCGACGAAAGCGGCATCCAGGGCACCCAGGCTGTACCCGGTCAGGTAGTAATCGGTAACCGGCATTTTCGGGTTCTGTGCCCGCACGGCCTGCATCACCCGGTACAGATCTTCGGCGTCTTCCTTGGAAACACCCGGGGTGGCGAAGCGTGATGCCGCGCTCATGAAGTCATAGCTGGTGGGCGACGACAACTGAACCACGTGGTAGCCGGCTTTGTAATAGAGCTTCTTCAGGTATTCGTTCAGGGTGCTGTCATAGCGTGCGCCGGTGCCGGCGATCAGGAAAATCAGCGGCGCGGCGTGATCCTGCGTGGCAATGCGGTAGTCGAGTTTCTTGACCGCCCAGAAATTGTCCGGCAACTCGAATGCCCGTTCCGGACGCAAGGTAACGCTGCGCACTTCCTGATCGATATCGTCGTCCAGGGGTAACTCCGGACGCAGGTCCGGCGGCGTGGTCGCGATGGTCGCCTCGAACGGGTTGGTCAGGGGGTAGCCGTAACTGGCGGCGTCAATGTCGACCGCCAGTGCGGACGCACTCAATATAATGCCGCCAAACAGGGCAGCGAAGCGCAAGGAACGGAGCATGACTAAATCCCTTAGAAGAAGGTGCCGAATGAATTTCGCAGGCTATGACCACCGGATTTGCGCCAAAGTGCCAAGCCTCGGCACCAAACAGGCTTAATTTCGAAGTAATAGTAGCTGGACGATACACTTTGCAGCGATTGAATGACCAGTTATCAGTTGTTATCGCTTGCGAAACCCTTGGGGGCGATTAAGCTGGCCGCCGTTTTTCGCCAATTGGAGTGTTTCATGTCCCGCCGCCTGCCCGTAATTCTGCTGCTTGTTTTGCTGCCTGTCTGGCTGGCCGCCAGTTATGGCGCGCGTTATGGCTTCATGGAGGATGCGCAGTGGGTCGGCATTTGCGTGGATGAAGCGAGTCGTTGGGAATGCCAGGTGCGTTCGAACCTGGGGCTGATGATTCACTTCGGGGTGCTGGGGTGGGGCGCCTTGGCTGCTGCCGTGATCGGCTTTGTGTTGTCCGGGCGTGCGGGGTGGTGGTTGGCGGTGCTGGCGCTGGTGCTCGGTTTTCCGGCGTTGGCCTTGTACAACACGACGTTGGCGGTGTTTGCGGTGGTGATTGCCGGGTTGCGGCTGGTTCGGGAGAATCGCTTCGGTTGATCAAAAGATCGCAGCCTGCGGCAGCTCCTACAGGGGAACACGAATTCCTGTGTAGGAGCTGCCGCAGGCTGCGATCTTTTGATCTAGCCCTTGCGAACCCGCAAACAGCGCCACAACGCCGCCACCATCAACACACTCACCAGCGCCCAGCCCCAGGCCTGCTGGTTCTGCAAGCCTTCGCGGAACAGCTGCGGCGCAATGCAGGCACCGATGATGAAGGTCAGCAACGCAATTTCGCGGCGCGGCACGTTCACCGGGCGGCACAGATATACCAGCGCCGGCACGATGAACGCGACGCTCGGGAAGCTGCGATAACGGGGCTCGAGCACCAGTTCCAGCATCATCACGGCTGCCGCGAAACCTGTTGTTGCAACCAGCCAGCCAGCACGACGCTCGAACAAGTCGAAAGCCCGCCCGCGCCATCCGCTGCGAGGGCTCAATGCCAGCGCGGCATGGGCCAGCACCAGCAGATTCAGAGCGGTCAGCAATCCGACCCATAGCCATTCACTGGTAAAGCGCGTGGTCACCCGTGCCAGGTCACCCCAGGCGCCGATCGAACACGCCGCCAAGGCACCAAGCAGCGGCAGCACCAGTGCCGAGCGGGTCGTGCGGACCCGACCACCAAGCAGCAACGTGCCGATGAAGATCAAGCCACCCACCGCCAGCCACTGCGTCCAGTACGGGGCGTTTGTCACTGGCCCGGCCAGCACGCCCTTGTCCTGGCGATCGGCATCGAATAGCCCCCAGTAACCGCCGACCGCACCTTCACTGGCGCGTTTCCAGGGCTGGTCGAAGGCTTCGATCAGGTTGTAATGCCAACCCTGTTGCTCGGCCATGGCAACAAAACCGCGAATGAATTTTGCTTCGTTGACGCGGCTCGGCAGGGCCGTTTCGCGCTGGCGACCTTCGCTAGGCCAGCCAGTTTCGCCGATCAGCACATCCTTGGGCGCGAACTTGTTGCCGAATACCTGGCGTATGTCGGCCACATGTTGCAGGGCAGCGTCGATGTTCGACGGATCGTCTTCCCAGTACGGCAGCAAGTGAATGGTCAGGAAGTCCACGGCGGGGGCGATTTCCGGATGCTTGAGCCAGAACTCCCAGACGTCGGCGTAGGTGACCGGCTGTTTGACCTGGCTCTTGACCTTGTTGATCAGCTTCGCCAGTTGCGCGCCGGTGACTTCCTTGCGCAGCAGGGTTTCGTTGCCGACGATTACCGCGCTGACCACATCCGGGTTGGCGTTGGCCGAGGCGATCAGCAGGTCGACTTCTTTCTCGGTGTCCACCGGGTTGCTGTTGACCCAGGCGCCGATCATCAGCTTCAAGCCATGCTTGCGTGCCAGGTCCGGCAGGGCTTCCAGGCCGGTCATGGAATAGGTGCGGATGCATTCGAAGCTTTTGGACAGTAGCGCGAGGTCGGCATCCATACGCTCGGGGCGCAAGTTGAATGGCACGTCGAACGGCGATTGATCCTTGTCGAACGGGGTGTAGGAGGCGCATTGCAGCTTGTGCGTCGCGCTGGCCACGTCCGGCAAAATTACCGGTTTGCCGAGGCCGTACCAGAAGCCGCCCAGGGCAAACAGCCCGAGCAGGCAAGCGAATAGATAAGCAGCAAAAGGGAAGCGGGAGGTCGCGGACATGGTCAGGCCGTGTGGGAACAAAGCGGCGCATGTTACCTGCATTTAAAGCGTGTCTGGTGGCCTGCATGATTTTGACATGCAAAGTCCGGGCGGATTGGCGGGGGGGTGTCTGTCGCGCAGAGGGTTAATGGCTTTCTGATGTCGTTTCTCGATGCCTTGAGGTCGCTGGCAGAGCAGGTCGCCATGAGCGTCAGGTTGATTATCGCAAGTGTCAGTACTCCGCTGATGTTCGAACGAGTTTGCGGTGGGCGTGATGGGGGCGCTGTGCACCATAACAATACGTTTAAGCGACTCGGCATCCGTCGAGCGCAGCACTTTCGGGGAAGTAACGATGAAGATGCGACGACTCTTGGGCGCAGGTGCGGCTTTGGTGCTGGCGATCAGTTCGACCGTGGCAAGCGCCGCTGGCAAGGACGTGACGCTTGGTTATGTCGATGGCTGGTCGGACAGTGTCGCCACGACCAACGTGGCGGCTGAAGTGATCAGGCAGAAACTCGGTTATGACGTGAAGCTGCAAGCCGTCGCTACCGGGATCATGTGGCAGGGCGTGGCCACCGGAAAACTCGACGCCATGTTGTCGGCCTGGCTGCCGGTGACCCACGGTGAGTACTGGGCGAAGAACAAGGATCAGGTCGTCGACTACGGCCCGAACTTCAAGGACGCGAAAATCGGCCTGATCGTGCCGGAGTACGTCAAGGCCAAGTCCATTGAGGACCTCAAGACCGACGACACCTTCAAGAACCGCATCGTCGGCATCGACGCCGGTTCAGGCGTGATGCTCAAGACCGACCAGGCGATCAAGGACTACGACCTGACCGGCTATCAACTCAAGGCCAGTTCCGGCGCCGGCATGATCGCCGAGCTGACCCGTGCCGAGAAGAAGAACGAATCCATCGCAGTGACCGGCTGGGTGCCGCACTGGATGTTCGCCAAGTGGAAACTGCGCTTCCTCGAAGACCCGAAAGGCGTGTACGGCGCGGCTGAAACCGTGAACAGCATCGGTAGCAAGGGCCTGGAAGCCAAGGCGCCGGAAGTGGCCAAGTTCCTGAAGAACTTCCAGTGGGCCTCCAAGGACGAAATCGGTCAGGTCATGCTGGCGATTCAGGACGGTGCCAAGCCTGAAGCCGCGGCGAAGGATTGGATCGCCAAGCACCCTGAGCGTGTGGCTGACTGGGTCAAGTAACAGTCGCCTCGCTTTTACCTGTGGGAGCGGGCTTGCTCGCGAATGCTGTCTGTCAGTTGACTGACATGATGCCTTCGCGAGCAAGCCCGCTCCCACATTTATTTTGTTCATGCTTGAAATTGGCGAATCCGTCATGGGGATCTAAGACTAAGGTCGTCTGGAACCTGCCCCGCAGCCGCATAGAGTGGAGACCGTTCCAACTAAATCTGTGCTGCGAGGATAAAAACAATGAACGACAGCATTTACCTCTCGATTCAAAACAGCCCGCGCTTCAAGGAGCTGGTTAGCAAGAGGGAACGATTCGCCTGGATCCTTTCGGCGATCATGCTAGGGCTTTACTCCGGATTCATCCTTTTGATTGCTTATGGGCCGCATGTACTGGGGGCGAAAATCAGCCCTGAGTCATCGATCACCTGGGGCATTCCGATCGGTGTCGGTCTGATTCTCTCGGCCTTCATCCTGACCGGTATCTACGTACGGCGCGCCAACGGCGAGTTCGACGACCTGAACAATGCGATTCTCAAGGAGGCTCAGCAATGATCCGGCGTCTAATGGCTCTGTTGAGCATCGCAGCGTTCGCACCTGGCGCTTGGGCCGCTGATGCCCTGACCGGCGCTGTGCAGAAACAACCCCTTAACGTGTCCGCGATTCTGATGTTCATCGCATTCGTTGGCGCGACCCTGTGCATCACCTACTGGGCGTCCAAGAAAAACAAGTCGGCTTCCGACTACTACGCGGCGGGCGGCAAGATCACCGGTTTCCAGAACGGCCTGGCGATTGCCGGTGACTACATGTCCGCGGCGTCCTTCCTGGGTATTTCCGCGCTGGTGTTCACTTCCGGCTACGACGGCCTGATCTACTCGATCGGGTTCCTGGTGGGCTGGCCGATCATCCTGTTCCTGATCGCTGAGCGCCTGCGTAACCTGGGTAAATACACCTTTGCCGACGTGGCGTCCTATCGCCTTGGGCAAACCCAGATCCGCTCGCTGTCCGCTTGCGGTTCGCTGGTGGTGGTTGCGTTCTACCTGATCGCGCAAATGGTCGGCGCCGGCAAGCTGATCCAGCTGCTGTTCGGTCTCGATTATCACGTTGCGGTGATCCTGGTTGGTATCCTGATGTGCATGTACGTGCTGTTCGGCGGCATGCTGGCGACCACCTGGGTGCAGATCATCAAGGCAGTTTTGCTGCTGTCCGGCGCCTCCTTCATGGCGCTGATGGTGATGAAGCACGTCAACTTCGACTTCAACATGCTGTTCTCCGAGGCAATCAAGGTTCACCCGAAAGCTGAAGCGATCATGAGCCCGGGCGGCCTTGTGAAAGATCCGATCTCGGCGTTCTCCCTCGGTCTGGCGCTGATGTTCGGTACTGCTGGTCTGCCACACATCCTGATGCGCTTCTTCACCGTGAGTGACGCAAAAGAAGCTCGCAAGAGCGTGTTGTACGCAACCGGCTTCATTGGCTACTTCTACATCCTGACCTTCATCATCGGCTTCGGCGCGATCCTGCTGGTCAGTACCAACCCTGCCTTCAAAGACGCTGCTGGCGCCTTGCTGGGTGGTAACAACATGGCGGCGGTGCACCTGGCCAACGCGGTGGGTGGCAGCATTTTCCTGGGCTTCATCTCGGCGGTGGCGTTCGCGACCATTCTGGCAGTGGTTGCCGGTCTGACCCTGGCCGGTGCTTCGGCGGTGTCCCACGACCTGTATGCCAGCGTGATCAAGAAGGGCAAGGCCAACGAGAAGGACGAGATTCGCGTTTCGAAAATCACCACCATCGCCTTGGCGGTGCTGGCCATTGGTCTGGGTATCCTGTTCGAGAGCCAGAACATTGCGTTCATGGTGGGCCTGGCGTTCTCCATCGCAGCGAGCTGTAACTTCCCGGTGCTGCTGCTTTCCATGTACTGGAAAAAACTGACCACTCGCGGTGCGATGATCGGCGGCTGGATGGGGCTGGTCAGTGCCGTGGGTCTGATGGTGCTTGGTCCGACCATCTGGGTGCAGATCCTGCATCACGAGAAGGCCATCTTCCCGTATGAGTACCCGGCGCTGTTCTCGATGATGATTGCCTTTGTCGGGATCTGGTTCTTCTCGGTTACCGACAAGTCCACTGCGGCTGATAATGAGCGTGCGCTGTTCTTCCCGCAGTTTGTTCGTTCGCAGACTGGCCTGGGTGCAAGTGGTGCTGTTTCGCACTAAGGCTTTAAAGCTTTATATATAAATTGCACTAACGCGTAATGCCCCGGTCGAGAGATCGGGGTTTTTTTTTATTGGGCGGTAATCGACCCGAATTTCGTGGATGTACCCGATTTACTGTGGGAGCGGGCTTGCTCGCGAAGGCTTTGTGTCAGGCGGAGTGCTTTTTGATGGTGTACATATCCATTCCTTCGGTAGCGGCGACTTATGGTTTCGCCCTTACGGCGAGTCACTTTTTTTACAAGCGCCTAAAAAAAGTAACCAAAAAAACGCTCGCCCCGAACGTACGGCCCCTCGCTAAGGCTCGGCGTTCCTTCGCTGCGGTATTCATCCGGGGGCATTGCCCTCCGGTCGGCTTCGCTTCGACCTACATGCAATGAGTTCGACTGCGTCGAACGGCGCTGCGCGCCAATCCCCGGATAAACACCTCCACTCAGCCTTCCGAGGGGGCGGGTGGATCAAGATCAAGAGCTGCAGGCGAGCTAACGCTCGGCCTGATGAGTGGTGAAGAGCGTGGGTGTACGCCGATCTGCCTTTGCTTTTCTGTGGGAGCGAGCTTGCTCGCGATGACGGCCTGCCAGTCGACCAGGTACCCTGCAGACGAACGCACCCAGCAAACAGGCCGGCCGGTAGGCCGCCTCGGGCGCTGTTGCGGTGTACGCCCCCTCGTGAGGCCGAGTGGAGGTTCTGCGCAGTGGGCAACCCGGCATGGATGCCGGGTTAGCCGCCCCCGGCCATGGATGGCCGATGGCGGCGGGCCCACGGAGCAGGACCGGAGCGAGGGCATGCCGAGCCTAGGCGAGGCACCGAATGTCAGGGGCAAAAGCGCTTTGGTTACTTTCGCGCTTTTCGAAAGTGACCCGCCGTAAGGGCGGAACCGTAAGTGGCCGCTACCGCAAAAAACGGATATGTACACCAGCAAAAAAAGCCCACAAACAAAAACGGCCTCCTGCTCTTTATATAAAAAGCAGAGGCCGTTCCCGGTACAGCTCAACACCCTACAGCAAGACAGCGCTTACTTGCGGTCTTCCAGCTTGGTGATATCACGCGACTCGTAGCCGGTGTACAACTGGCGCGGACGGCCGATCTTGTACGGGCTGGAGAGCATTTCCTTCCAGTGGGAGATCCAGCCGACGGTCCGCGCCAGGGCGAAGATCACGGTGAACATGCTGGTTGGAATGCCGATCGCCTTGAGGATGATCCCCGAGTAGAAGTCGACGTTCGGGTACAGCGAGCGCTCGATGAAGTACGGGTCGGTCAGGGCGATCTCTTCCAGGCGCATGGCCAGTTCGAGTTGCGGATCGTTCTGGATGCCCAGTTCCTTCAACACTTCGTCGCAGGTCTGCTTCATTACCGTGGCGCGCGGGTCGCGGTTTTTGTAAACGCGGTGACCGAAGCCCATCAGTTTGAACGGATCGTTCTTGTCCTTGGCCTTGGCGATGTACTTGTCGATGTTCGAGACATCGCCAATTTCATCGAGCATGGTCAGAACGGCTTCGTTCGCACCGCCATGGGCAGGGCCCCACAGTGCGGCGATACCGGCGGCGATACAGGCGAACGGGTTGGCACCCGAAGAGCCGGCCAGGCGCACGGTGGAAGTCGATGCGTTCTGCTCGTGGTCGGCGTGGAGGATGAAGATCCGGTCCATGGCCTTGGCGAGTACCGGGCTGATCGGTTTGATCTCGCACGGGGTGTTGAACATCATGTGCAGGAAGTTTTCCGCGTACGACAGGTCGTTGCGCGGGTACATCATGGGTTGGCCCATGGAGTACTTGTAAACCATCGCTGCCAGGGTCGGCATCTTGGCAACCAGGCGGATCGCGGAGATTTCGCGATGCTGCGGGTTATTGATGTCCAGGGAGTCGTGGTAGAACGCCGAGAGGGCGCCGACTACGCCGCACATGACGGCCATTGGGTGGGCGTCGCGACGGAAGCCGTTGAAGAAGGTCTTCAGCTGCTCGTGAACCATGGTGTGGTTCTTCACGGTGCTGACGAACTGGGCCTTCTGTTCTGCGGTCGGCAGTTCGCCGTTGAGCAGCAGATAGCAGGTTTCCAGGTAGTCCGACTTTTCAGCCAGCTGTTCGATCGGGTAGCCGCGGTGCAGCAGAATGCCGTTGTCGCCGTCGATATAGGTGATCTTCGACTCGCACGAGGCGGTCGACATGAAGCCTGGGTCAAAGGTGAAACGGCCCGTGGCCGTCAGGCCCCGAACATCGATAACATCGGGACCAACGGTGCCGGTTAAAATGGGCAGCTCGACGGGGGCTGCGCCCTCGATGATCAACTGCGCTTTTTTGTCAGCCATGTGGCCTCCTATTTATGCTTGAAATCATCAGACAGACCCCCCACGCAGGGCCCGCACCACTATAGTGAGATAAATTCGAATGTCAATTTGCCTAAAGTCTTGCTCCAGAAGGCTTTAACCGGACTTTTTTCTCGAAATTGGCTGCCATTTACGCCTTTTATGCCGGTTGCGCAATCAGCTGTTTGGGTTAGGTGTTTGCGTTGTCATTAGTAGCCTAACTGTCTATACTCGGCCACCGACCGCCAAGGGCTTTTGGGCTTGCTTTCATTGGGGGTCGCATCCCTGGGTGGTGGTTACCTGACCAGTGCACTCCCCAACAACTTTGCCCTGATTGTTAGGGGCTCTTCAGTGTGAAAAAAAAGCCGTGAAAAGCCAACGACCTGTAAACCTAGACCTAAGGACCATCAAACTCCCAGTCACTGCTTACACGTCCATCCTTCACCGAATTTCCGGTGTCATCCTCTTCGTGTGCCTTGCCATCATGCTTTACGCATTGGACAAGTCGCTGAGTTCCGAGGAAGGCTTCGGTCAGGTGAAAGCGTGTCTGACCAGTCCGCTAGCCAAGCTAGTGACATGGGGCATCCTGTCCGCTCTGCTTTATCACCTGGTAGCCGGTGTGCGCCATTTGATCATGGACATGGGCATCGGTGAGACGCTGGAAGGCGGCAAGCTGGGCTCGAAAATCGTTATCGCCGTTTCCGTGGTGGTAATCGTTCTGGCAGGAGTTTGGATATGGTAACTAACGTCACGAACCTGTCGCGTTCGGGCCTCTATGACTGGATGGCGCAACGTGTGTCTGCGGTCGTTCTCGCGGCTTACTTCATCTTCCTGATCGGATACATCGTGGCCAACCCTGGCCTCGATTACGCCCAGTGGCATGAACTGTTCGCCCACAACGGAATGCGTATCTTCAGCCTCCTGGCCCTCGTTGCCCTCGGCGCTCACGCCTGGGTCGGCATGTGGACCATCGCGACCGACTACCTGACGCCAATGGCGTTCGGCAAGTCCGCGACGGCTATACGTTTCCTTTTCCAGGCAGTCTGCGGCGTTGCGATGTTCGCTTACTTCGTCTGGGGCGTGCAGATTCTCTGGGGTATCTGAGTCATGGCTAACATTCCAACGATTTCTTTCGATGCCATCATTATTGGTGGTGGCGGTGCCGGCATGCGCGCAGCGCTGCAACTGGCACAGGGCGGTCACAAGACTGCCGTGATCACCAAGGTTTTCCCGACCCGTTCGCACACTGTATCCGCCCAGGGCGGCATCACCTGCGCCATCGCGTCCGCTGACCCGAACGATGACTGGCGCTGGCACATGTACGATACCGTCAAGGGTTCCGACTACATCGGTGACCAGGACGCTATCGAGTACATGTGTCAGGAAGGCCCGGCTGCCGTTTACGAGCTGGACCACATGGGTATGCCGTTCTCGCGTACCGAGCAAGGTCGTATCTACCAGCGCCCATTCGGCGGTCAGTCCAAGGACTACGGTAAAGGCGGCCAGGCTGCGCGTACTTGCGCTGCGTCCGACCGTACCGGTCACGCACTGCTGCACACCCTTTATCAGGGCAACCTGAAAGCCGGTACCGTGTTCCTGAACGAGTACTACGCTGTCGATCTGGTGAAGAACGGCGAAGGCGAGTTCGTCGGCGTGATTGCCATCTGCATCGAAACCGGCGAAACCACCTACATCCGTGCCAAGGCCACCGTACTGGCTACCGGCGGTGCAGGTCGTATCTACGCTTCGACCACCAACGCCCTGATCAACACCGGTGACGGCGTTGGCATGGCGCTGCGTGCCGGTGTACCGGTACAAGACATCGAAATGTGGCAGTTCCACCCGACCGGTATCGCCGGCGCCGGTGTACTGGTTACCGAAGGTTGCCGTGGTGAAGGTGGATACCTGATCAACAAGCACGGCGAGCGTTTCATGGAGCGTTATGCTCCGAACGCCAAAGACCTTGCCGGTCGTGACGTGGTTGCCCGTTCGATGGTTAAAGAGATCATCGCCGGCAATGGTTGCGGTCCGAATGGCGACCACGTGATGCTCAAGCTCGACCACCTGGGCGAGGAAGTGCTGCACAGCCGTCTGCCAGGTATCTGCGAACTGTCGAAGACTTTTGCCCACGTTGACCCGGTTGTTGCTCCGGTTCCGGTTGTTCCGACTTGCCACTATATGATGGGCGGCGTTGCCACCAACATTCATGGCCAGGCGATCACCCAGAACGGCGAAGGCGTCGACGAAATCATCCCTGGCCTGTTCGCAGTGGGTGAAGTGGCTTGCGTATCGGTTCACGGTGCCAACCGTCTGGGCGGCAACTCGCTGCTCGACCTGGTGGTATTCGGTCGCGCTGCCGGCCTGCACCTGGAAAAAGCACTGACCGACGGCATCGAATACGACGACGCTACCGAAGCCGATATCGAAGCTGCACTGTCGCGCCTGAACGCTCTGAACAGCCGTACCGAAGGCGAAGACGTGGCTACCCTGCGTCGCGAGCTGCAGAACTGCATGCAGAACTACTTCGGTGTATTCCGTACCGGCGAATACATGCAGAAGGGTATTGCCCAGTTGGCTGACCTGCGCAAGCGCATCGCCAACGTGAAGATCAACGATAAGTCGCAGGCGTTCAACACTGCACGTATCGAAGCTCTGGAGCTGCAGAACCTGCTGGAAGTGGCCGAAGCCACCGCCATCGCCGCAGAAGTACGTAAGGAGTCCCGTGGTGCTCACGCCCGTGAAGACTTCGAAGATCGTGACGACGAAAACTGGCTGTGCCACACCCTGTACTTCCCGGGTGACAAGCGCGTGACCAAGCGTGCCGTGAACTTCTCGCCGAAGACTGTTCCGACTTTTGAACCTAAGATTCGGACTTATTAAGGGTGGCCGCCATGTTGCAAGTCAGCGTTTATCGTTACAACCCTGATCAGGACGCCGCGCCGTTCATGCAGGAATTCCAGGTTGATACCGGTGGTAAAGACCTGATGGTGCTGGACGTGCTGGCCCTGATCAAAGAGCAGGACGAGGGTTTCTCCTATCGTCGCTCTTGCCGTGAAGGTGTTTGCGGTTCCGACGGCATGAACATCAACGGCAAAAACGGCCTGGCATGCGTCACGCCGCTGTCCGCTGTCGTAAAAGGTAACAAGTTGATCGTTCGTCCTCTGCCAGGTTTGCCGGTTATCCGTGACCTGGTCGTCGATATGAGCATCTTCTACAAGCAATACGAAAAGGTTAAGCCATACCTGCAGAACGACACGCCGGCTCCGGCCATCGAGCGTCTGCAGTCCCCTGAAGAGCGTGAAAAGCTGGACGGTCTGTACGAGTGCATCCTGTGCGCTTGCTGCTCGACTTCCTGCCCGTCCTTCTGGTGGAACCCGGACAAGTTCCTGGGTCCGGCTGCCCTGCTGCAAGCGTACCGCTTCCTGGCAGATAGCCGTGATACCAAGACGTCCGAGCGTCTGGCTTCGCTGGATGACCCGTTCAGCGTATTCCGCTGCCGCGGGATCATGAACTGCGTCAACGTATGTCCGAAAGGCCTGAACCCGACTAAGGCCATCGGTCACATCCGTAACATGTTGCTCTCAAGCGGCGTGTGATTCAGCTGCTGTACCCGTTGTACCCGTAGATGCTGCGGCGCAGGCTTCAACCGGCGCCGTAGTTTTAACCTGAGCAGCAGCCTAAAAGGCTGCGGCTCTTATTTTGAAGAAATGAGACAAGCAGGGGCATCCGGGCTGGTACCCGGACTATCAGTGTGATCCTAGTGGCTTGTTTTGGTCGCTGCATTCGGACTTCTGCAAGTTTGCTCGGTGTCGACACCGATGGTGTTCCCCTAACCGAGGGTGACCAAGCATGCAAGAAAGCGTGATGCAGCGCATGTGGAACAGTGCCTACCTATCCGGTAGTAACGCTGCCTATGTGGAAGAGCTTTACGAGCTCTACCTGCACGACCCTAACGCTGTGCCAGAAGAGTGGCGCACCTACTTCCAGAAGTTGCCTGCTGACGGCAACTCTGCCACCGATGTTTCGCACTCCACAATTCGCGATCATTTCGTCTTGCTGGCAAAGAACCAGCGCCGCGCCCAACCGGTTTCCGCCGGCAGCGTGAGCAGTGAGCACGAGAAGAAGCAAGTTGAAGTGCTGCGATTGATCCAGGCCTACCGTATGCGTGGCCACCAGGCAGCCCAGCTTGACCCGCTGGGACTGTGGCAGCGTCCTGCACCTGCAGACCTGTCGATCAATCATTACGGCTTGACCAATGCCGATCTTGATACGACCTTCCGTGCCGGCGACCTGTTCATCGGCAAAGAGGAAGCGAGCCTACGCGAAATTCACGAAGCGTTGCAGCAGACATATTGCCGCACCATCGGCGCTGAGTTCACGCACATCACCGATTCCGAGCAGCGCCAGTGGTTCCAGCAGCGTCTGGAAAGCGTGCGCGGTCGTCCGACGTACTCCGCCGACATCAAGAGCCACCTGCTTGAGCGCGTGACCGCCGGTGAAGGCCTGGAAAAATACCTGGGCACCAAATACCCGGGTACCAAGCGTTTCGGTCTGGAAGGCGGCGAAAGCCTGATTCCGATGCTCGACGAGCTGATCCAGCGTTCCGGTTCCTACGGCACCAAGGAAATCGTCATCGGCATGGCCCACCGTGGCCGTCTGAACGTGCTGGTCAACACCTTCGGCAAGAACCCGCGTGAGCTGTTCGACGAGTTCGAAGGCAAGAAGAAGGTCGAGCTGGGTTCCGGTGACGTGAAATACCACCAGGGCTTCTCGTCCAACGTAATGACCTCCGGCGGTGAAGTTCACCTGGCCATGGCGTTCAACCCGTCCCACCTGGAAATTGTTTCCCCGGTGGTCGAGGGTTCGGTTCGCGCCCGTCAGGATCGTCGTAACGACCCGACCGGTGAGAAGGTTCTGCCGATCTCCATCCACGGTGACGCTGCTTTCGCAGGTCAGGGCGTGGTCATGGAAACCTTCCAGATGTCGCAGACCCGCGGTTTCAAGACCGGCGGTACCGTGCACATCGTGATCAACAACCAGGTCGGTTTCACCATCAGCAACCCGCTGGACTCGCGTTCCACCGAGTACGCGACCGACGTTGCGAAAATGATCCAGGCGCCGATCCTCCATGTGAATGGTGATGATCCGGAAGCCGTATTGTTCGTGACCCAGCTGGCCATCGACTACCGCATGCAGTTCAAGCGTGACGTGGTGATCGACCTGGTCTGCTACCGTCGTCGCGGCCACAACGAGGCCGACGAGCCAAGCGGCACCCAGCCGATCATGTATCAGCAGATCACCAAGCAGCGCACCACCCGTGAGCTGTATGCCGATCGTCTGACCCAGGGCGGTGTGCTCGACGCAGAGCGTGTTCAGGCGAAAGTCGACGAATACCGCAATGCGCTGGACAACGGTCTGCACGTAGTGAAAAGCCTGGTCAAAGAGCCGAACAAAGAGCTGTTCGTGGACTGGCGTCCGTATCTGGGCCACGCCTGGACCGCACGTCACGACACTCGCTTCGACCTCAAGACCTTGCAGGAACTGTCCGCCAAGCTGCTGGAAATCCCGGAAGGCTTCGTGGTCCAGCGCCAGGTTGCCAAGATCTACGAAGACCGCCAGAAGATGCAAGCCGGCGGCCTGCCGATCAACTGGGGTTACGCCGAAACCATGGCGTACGCGACCCTGGCGTTCGAAGGTCACCCGATTCGCATGACTGGCCAGGACATCGGTCGCGGAACGTTCTCGCACCGCCATGCTGTCCTGCACAACCAGAAGGACGCGGGCACCTACATCCCGCTGCAAAACCTGTACGACGGCCAGCCACGTTTCGACCTGTACGATTCGTTCCTGTCCGAAGAGGCCGTACTGGCGTTCGAATATGGTTACTCGACCACCACGCCTGATGCGCTGGTGATCTGGGAAGCCCAGTTCGGCGACTTCGCCAACGGTGCCCAGGTAGTTATCGACCAGTTCATCACCAGTGGCGAGCACAAGTGGGGCCGTCTGTGCGGTCTGACCATGTTGCTGCCGCACGGTTACGAAGGTCAGGGGCCGGAGCACTCCTCGGCGCGTCTGGAACGTTACCTGCAGCTGTGCGCCGAGCACAACATTCAGGTAGCCGTGCCGACTACGCCGGCACAGATCTATCATTTGCTGCGTCGCCAGGTGATTCGCCCGCTGCGCAAGCCTTTGATCGTTCTGACTCCGAAGTCGCTGTTGCGCCACAAGCTGGCCATCTCGACGCTGGAAGATCTGGCCGAAGGTTCGTTCCAGACCGTCATCCCGGAAATCGATGCCCAAGACCCGAAAAAGGTCGAGCGCGTTGTTCTGTGTAGCGGCAAGGTCTACTACGACCTGCTGGAAAAACGCCGTGCCGAAGGTCGTGACGACATCGCTGTCGTGCGTATCGAGCAGCTGTACCCATTCCCTGAGGACGACTTGAAAGAAGTCCTGGCGCCTTACACCAACGTCAAAGCTGCCGTCTGGTGTCAGGAAGAGCCGATGAACCAGGGTGCGTGGTACTGCAGCCAACACCACATGCGTCGCAGCATCAGCAACCTCAACAAGTCTCTCGTACTTGAGTACGCGGGCCGCGAGGCTTCTGCTGCACCAGCATGCGGTTACGCATCGATGCACGCCGAACAGCAGGAAAAACTGCTGCAAGACGCCTTTACTGTTTAACGCCTTCGCGCACCTGAAACCGAATTTAAGGAACCACAGACAATGGCTATCGAGATCAAAGCCCCCACTTTCCCGGAATCGGTTGCCGATGGCACCGTTGCCACCTGGCACAAGCAACCGGGCGACGCGGTCAAGCGCGACGAACTGATTGTCGACATCGAAACCGACAAAGTCGTGCTGGAAGTGCTGGCTACCGCTGACGGCGTGCTGGGCGCTATCGTCAAGAACGAAGGCGAAACCGTTCTGTCCGACGAAGTCCTGGGCTCCATCGTTGAAGGCGGCGCTGCTGCTGCCGCTCCGGCTGCCGCTGCTGCTCCGGCCGCTGCTGCCGCTGCTCCAGCTGCCGGCGCTGACGAAGACGCTATCGCAGCTCCAGCTGCTCGCAAGCTGGCCGAAGAAAACGGCATCAACCTGGCTTCCGTCAAAGGCACCGGCAAAGATGGTCGTGTAACCAAGGAAGACGTGGTTGCCGCTGTCGAAGCCAAGAAAGCTGCTCCTGCTGCCGCACCTGCCAAGGCTGCTGCTCCGGCTGCCGCTGCTCCTGTGTTTGCCGCTGGCGATCGCATCGAGAAGCGCGTACCGATGACCCGCGTTCGTGCCACCGTGGCCAAGCGTCTGGTTGAAGCTCAATCGAACATGGCGATGCTGACCACTTTCAACGAAGTCGACATGACTGAAGTCATGGCACTGCGTTCGAAGTACAAGGACCTGTTCGAGAAGTCCCACAACGGCGTGCGCCTGGGCTTCATGTCGTTCTTCGTGAAAGCGGCCACCGAAGCGCTGAAACGCTTCCCGGCTGTCAACGCCTCGATCGACGGTGGCGACATCGTTTACCACGGCTACGCTGACGTCGGCGTTGCAGTTTCCAGCGATCGCGGCCTGGTTGTACCGGTTCTGCGTAACGCCGAACTGATGAGCCTGGCTGAAATCGAAGGCGGCATCGCCACCTTCGGCAAGAAAGCCCGCGACGGCAAACTGTCGATGGACGAAATGACCGGTGGTACTTTCACCATCACCAACGGTGGTACTTTCGGTTCGATGATGTCGACCCCGATCGTCAACCCGCCACAAGCCGCCATCCTGGGCATGCACAACATCATCCAGCGTCCGATGGCCATCAACGGTCAGGTCGTTATCCGTCCGATGATGTACCTGGCACTGTCCTACGATCACCGTCTGATCGATGGCAAAGAAGCTGTGACCTTCCTGGTGACCATCAAGAACCTGCTGGAAGATCCGGCTCGTCTGTTGCTGGATATCTGATAGAAGCAGCCATGAGCTGCAAGCCCGTGCTGTCGGAAAACCCGCAGCCTGGCTTGCCGCTCGCGGCTTGAAGCTTTTCGCTAAAGAGGATTTTTTGAATGTCGCAGAAATTTGACGTAGTAGTGATCGGCGCGGGCCCTGGCGGTTACGTGGCTGCCATCAAGGCCGCTCAGCTGGGCCTCAGCACTGCCTGCATCGAGAAGTACACCGACAAGGAAGGCAAACTGGCTCTGGGCGGTACTTGCCTGAACGTCGGCTGCATTCCATCCAAGGCCCTGCTGGACAGCTCGTGGAAATTCCACGAAGCCCAGGACGGTTTCGCGATCCACGGTATCAATCACGCTGGCGTGACCATGGACGTGCCAGCGATGGTCGGCCGCAAGGCCAACATCGTCAAAGGCCTGACCTCCGGCGTTGCGACCCTGTTCAAAGCCAACGGTGTGACCTCTATCCAGGGTCACGGCAAGCTGCTGGCCGGCAAGAAAGTCGAAGTCACCAAGCCTGATGGCTCGGTAGAAATCATCGAAGCCGAAAACGTCATCCTGGCTCCAGGTTCGCGTCCGATCGACATTCCGCCAGCTCCGGTTGACCAGAATGTGATCGTCGATTCGACTGGCGCCCTGGAATTCCAGTCCGTGCCTAAGCGTCTGGGCGTGATCGGCGCTGGCGTGATCGGTCTGGAACTGGGTTCGGTCTGGTCGCGTCTGGGCGCGGAAGTGACTGTCCTGGAAGCCCTGGACACCTTCCTGATGGCAGCGGACACCGCTGTTTCCAAGGAAGCGCTGAAAACCCTGACCAAGCAGGGTCTGGACATCAAGCTGGGCGCTCGCGTAACCGGTTCCAAAGTGAACGGCGACGAAGTCGTGGTGAACTACACCGATGCCAAGGGCGAACAGAACATCACTTTCGACAAGCTGATCGTAGCCGTTGGTCGCCGTCCGGTGACCACTGATCTGTTGGCTGCCGACTGCGGCGTGACCCTGGACGAGCGCGGTTTCGTGCACGTTGACGATCACTGCGCCACCACCGTACCGGGCGTCTACGCCATCGGTGACGTGGTTCGCGGCATGATGCTGGCGCACAAGGCCTCGGAAGAGGGCATCATGGTTGTCGAGCGCATCAAGGGCCACAAGGCCCAGATGAACTATGACCTGATCCCTTCGGTTATTTATACTCACCCGGAAATCGCGTGGGTCGGTAAAACCGAGCAGGCCTTGAAAGCTGAAGGCGTTGAAGTTAACGTCGGCACCTTCCCGTTCGCAGCCTCCGGCCGTGCCATGGCTGCCAACGACACCGGTGGTTTCGTCAAGGTCATCGCAGATGCCAAGACAGACCGCGTACTGGGCGTCCACGTGATTGGCCCAAGCGCTGCAGAACTGGTTCAGCAGGGCGCGATCGGTATGGAATTCGGCACCAGCGCTGAAGACCTGGGCATGATGGTTTTCTCCCATCCGACCCTGTCTGAAGCCTTGCACGAAGCTGCTTTGGCAGTGAATGGCGGCGCTATTCACATCGCCAACCGCAAGAAGCGTTAAGACATAATAAGAAACCACGGCGGTTTGGCCCGTCGTGAGCCTTGCATGCAAGACTCACCGCGGAATATCCGCTGGACGCAGTCTTGCATAGCTGCACCGGGTACCCGGAAAGGCTATGCAAGCAGCAGTCACAGGTGGTGCGGCACTTGAATGAGTGCAGCACCGAATGCGCAGTACCTAACGAAGACGGTAAAAAGCATGAATCTTCACGAGTATCAGGGTAAGCAGCTGTTCGCTGAATACGGCCTGCCAGTTTCCACTGGTTATGCAGTAGACACCCCGGAAGCAGCAGCAGAAGCTTGCGACAAAATCGGCGGCAGCGAGTGGGTTGTCAAAGCCCAGGTCCACGCCGGTGGTCGCGGTAAAGCGGGCGGCGTAAAGCTGGTTCGCAGCAAAGAAGACGCCAAAGCCTTCGCACAGCAGTGGCTGGGCAAGCGTCTGGTGACTTACCAGACTGACGCCAATGGCCAGCCAGTCACCAAGATCCTGGTTGAATCGTGCACTGATATCGCTAAAGAGCTGTACCTGGGCGCTGTCGTTGACCGTTCGAGCCGTCGCATCGTGTTCATGGCTTCCACCGAAGGTGGCGTGGACATCGAGAAAATCGCTCACGACACTCCAGAAAAAATTCTGAAAGCCACTATCGATCCACTGGTTGGCGCTCAGCCATTCCAGGGTCGCGAGCTGGCATTCCAGCTGGGTCTGGAAGGCAAGCAAGTTGCCCAGTTCGCCAAGATCTTCGTAGGTCTGGCCAAACTGTTCAAGGATCACGACCTGGCCCTGCTGGAAGTGAACCCGCTGGTGATCAAGGCTGACGGCGATCTGCATTGCCTGGACGCCAAGATCAACATCGACGCCAACGCCATGTACCGTCAGCCTAAGCTGAAGACTTTCCACGATCCGTCGCAGGACGATCCGCGCGAAGCGCACGCTGCCAAGTTCGAACTGAACTACGTAGCGCTGGAAGGCAACATCGGTTGCATGGTCAACGGTGCTGGCCTGGCCATGGGTACCATGGACATCGTCAACCTGCATGGCGGCAAGCCAGCCAACTTCCTCGACGTGGGCGGCGGTGCTACCAAGGAACGCGTTACCGAAGCGTTCAAGATCATCCTGTCCGACACTAACGTCGCTGCAGTACTGGTCAACATCTTCGGCGGCATCGTTCGTTGCGACATGATTGCCGAAGGCATCATCGGCGCTGTGAAAGAAGTCGGCGTGAAAATCCCGGTTGTTGTTCGCCTTGAAGGCAACAACGCTGAGCTGGGCGCTAAAGTACTGGCAGAAAGCGGTTTGAACATCATCGCTGCTACCAGCCTGACCGACGCTGCTCAACAAGTTGTCAAAGCTGCGGAGGGCAAATAATGAGCGTCCTGATCAATAAAGACACCAAAGTTATCTGCCAGGGTATTACCGGTTCGCAAGGTAGTTTCCACACCCAGCAAGCCATCGAGTACGGCACCAAGATGGTTGGTGGTGTAACTCCAGGCAAAGGCGGCACCGAGCACCTGGGCCTGCCAGTGTTCAACACCGTGAAAGACGCTGTAGCTGCCACTGGCGCCACCGCCAGCGTGATCTACGTTCCGGCTCCTTTCTGCAAGGACTCGATCCTGGAAGCTGCCTTCGGCGGCATCAAGCTGATCGTGTGCATCACCGAAGGCATTCCTACCCTGGACATGCTGGACGCCAAAGTTAAGTGCGACGAGCTGGGCGTAGTCCTGATCGGCCCTAACTGCCCAGGCGTGATCACCCCAGGCGAATGCAAGATCGGCATCATGCCAGGTCACATTCACTTGCCAGGCAAGGTCGGTATCGTTTCCCGTTCCGGCACCCTGACCTACGAAGCTGTGAAGCAGACCACTGACGCCGGTTTCGGTCAGTCGACTTGCGTCGGCATCGGTGGTGACCCGATCCCGGGTTCGAACTTCATCGACATCCTGAAGCTGTTCCAGGAAGACCCGAAGACCGAAGCGATCGTAATGATCGGTGAGATCGGCGGTTCGGCTGAAGAAGAAGCGGCTGCCTACATCAAGGCACACGTGACCAAGCCGGTTGTTTCCTACATCGCTGGTGTGACTGCTCCTCCGGGCAAGCGCATGGGCCATGCTGGCGCAATCATCTCTGGCGGCAAAGGCACTGCAGACGAGAAATTCGCTGCTCTGCAAGACGCAGGCGTTAAAACCGTGCGTTCGCTGGCAGACATCGGCAAGGCCCTGGCCGAGCTGACCGGTTGGGCTGTCAAGTAAGCCTCGCGCTTAGCTTGCAACTCTGCTGACAAAGGCCACCTTCGGGTGGCCTTTGTCGTTTCCGGCATTTGTGTTGGCTGTGCTGGCCTCTTCGCGGGCAAGCCCGCTCCCACAGGTGGACGCATTCCAATGTGGGAGCGAGCTTGCTCGCGATGACGGACTTACAGACACCAACCATTTACATGCATAAACGCGACACGAAAATGTCGTAGATCGGAATGTTCGCCCTCTAACAGTGCGTTTCTGGTCCAAATTCGTTAGGCTACGCGCCATTTTTGCGTCTGCGGCCCACAAGGCGGCAACGCGCTAAAAGGGTCGGTCTTATACGGACTGACAGCATTTCCCTCACCCATAGGGAAATCCCTCTCTAAATTCCGATTCAGTAGTGTGGTATTTCCTTAATGAAAGTGTTGAAAGGCCAGGACATCCTGGCACTTGGTTTTATGACGTTTGCCCTGTTCGTCGGGGCTGGCAACATCATCTTCCCGCCTATCGTCGGTTTGCAGTCCGGGCCCAATGTCTGGATGGCGGCGCTGGGTTTCCTGGTCACGGCGGTCGGTCTGCCGGTGATCACCGTTGTGGCGCTGGCCAAGGTCGGCGGTGCAATGGATGCCTTGAGCAGCCCGATCGGTAAAGTCGCCGGTGGCCTGCTGGCAGCGGCTTGTTACCTCGCTGTTGGCCCGCTGTTCGCGACGCCACGTACCGCGACGGTATCCTTCGAAGTGGGCCTGGCGCCGCTGACCGGCGAGAGCCCGCTGGCGCTGTTCCTGTACAGCTCGGTGTACTTCCTGCTGGTGTTCTTCATCTCGCTGTATCCGGGCCGTTTGCTCGATACCGTAGGGCGCTTCCTCGCGCCGCTGAAGATCATCGCCCTGGCCGTGCTGGGCATTGCAGCTTTCGCCTTGCCGGCCGGTGACATTGGCCAGGCCACGCCTGAATACGTGGCGGCGCCGTTCTCCCAAGGCTTCATCAATGGTTACCTGACCATGGATACCCTGGGCGCGCTAGTGTTCGGCATCGTCATCGTCAACGCCATCCGTTCCCGCGGCGTCGAGTCGCCAGCACTGATCACCCGTTATGCGATCATCGCCGGTTTGATCGCCGGCGTGGGCCTGGCACTGGTGTATGTCAGCCTGTTCCGTCTCGGTTCGGGCAGCCATGAAGTGGCCGCTGGCGCTACCAATGGCGCGGCGGTATTGCATGCTTACGTGCAGCACACCTTCGGTTCGCTGGGCAGCGGCTTCCTGGCCGTGCTGATCTCCCTGGCGTGCCTGGTGACCGCGGTCGGCCTGACCTGTGCTTGCGCCGAGTACTTCAGCCGTGTGGTGCCACTGTCCTACAAGACGCTGGTGATCATCCTCGCCGCGTTCTCGCTGTTGGTGTCCAACCTGGGCCTGACCAAGCTGATTGCGTTCTCGATCCCGGTGCTGACCGCGATCTACCCGCCGTGCATCGTTCTGGTGGCGTTGAGCTTCTGCAAGGACTTCTGGCATGAGCAGGGTCGTATCCTCGGCCCGGTGATGCTGGTGTCGTTCATCTTCGGCCTGATCGATGCCCTCAAGGGTGCAGGCCTGGCGGACTGGATGCCGACGCAAATGGCCCACCTGCCGCTGAGCGAGCAGGGCCTGGCCTGGCTGGTGCCGTCGGTGATGACACTGGTGGTCGCGGTGGTCTGCGATCGCCTGCTGGGCAAGCGCGCCGAAGCCTTGGCTTAAGTCGCTTCACGACCCGCCACAAGCGGGTCTTGAGCAAAAACAGAAATGCCCCGTATCAATCGATACGGGGCATTTTTTTTGTGAGGGATGCGGTGTCTTTTCCGTTGAGCTAACGTCGAAGCACTGCAACACCCTTTGTGGGAACTCGCTCCCACAGGGGCTGTGTAATCCGCATTTACTTCACAAGGACCTGCATGTCGTTCATCCAAGCCAACCTGATCCACCTTCTTGCCGCCGTCTGGTTCGTTATCTGCTGGGGCGGGTACACCCGCTATGCCACATGGAAAGGCCGTGACACCGCGTGCCTGGCCAGTGTGCTGCACCTGTATCGAGAAGACTGGATGCGCCGCATGCTGCTGCGCGACAACCGAATCGCCGATGCCAGCGTGATCGGCAATCTGGAACGCAATGCTTCGTTCTTTGCCTCCAGTACGTTGATTATCCTGGCCGGTATTCTCACGGTATTGGGGGCTTCGGAACGGGCGGTATCGTTGCTGGCGGATATCCCGATGGTGCAACAGGCGTCTCAGGGCATGTCGGAAATCAAGTTGCTGTGCCTGGCGCTGGTGTTTGTCTATGCGTTCTTCACCTTCAGTTGGTGCATGCGCCAGTACAACTTTGCCGCGGTACTGGTGGGTTCGGCGCCGATGGTCGGCGAGCGCCATGTGTCGGAGCAGGAACGCAAGGCATTCGCTTCCCGCGCCGCCCGCGTCATCTCCATGGCCGCCAACCAGTTCAACTTCGGATTGCGTTCCTACTACTTCGGCATGACCATGCTGGCCTGGTTCGTCAGCCCGTGGCTGTTCATGTTGATGAGTGCCGGCGTCGTATTCGTGTTGTACCACCGCGAGTTTCATTCCGACGTACTCGACGTGATGGTCTATACCCCTACAGAGGCGCCGTTGCCGGAGGTAATCAAAGAGGCTGCTTGATGAGTATTCCATTCTGGTGCGTGTTTATCAGTGCAGTGTTGATTTATCTGGCGCGAATGCCCGTGACCAGGGCCATGAAAGAGCAGGGTGGTTACGATAACCACCTGCCGCGCCAACAGCAGATGCAACTCACGGGGCTGGGTGCCCGGGCGGTGGCAGCGCATCAGAACAGTTTCGAAGCCTTCATGTTGTTTGCGGTGGGTGTGTTGATGGCGCATACCACGCAGACGGCGGGCTGGCTGATCGACTGTCTGGCGATCATCTTCGTGATCACGCGGGTTATTTATCTGGTGTGTTACTGGAAGGACCTGGCCTGGCAGCGCAGTCTGGTTTGGCTACTGGGATTAATCTGTTCGCTGTTGTTGATGATTAGTCCGACTTTTCGAACGTTTTTGCTCTAACCACTTTTTTTCAAGGCAAAAGAAAACCCGCACTTGGCGGGTTTTCTTTTGCCACGCTAAAAACCGTATTAGTTCTTAGGTGCTTCCGGAGCGGCTGGAGTGGCTGGAGCAGCCGGAGCAGCCTCTTTTGCCGCTTCAGCGTTCGATTCAGCCTGATCTTTGGCGGCTTCGGCGTTTTCTTTCGCAGCGTCGTTCACTTTATCCTGAGCTTTGCTCATGTCTTGCTGAGCTTGCTCAGCATGTTTGGCAGCATCTTGAGCTTTGTCCTCGGATTTTTTATCGCAGGCCGCGAGACCGAGGGAAGCGGTCAACATCAAGGCAATAGCTAAAGTCTTACGCATGGGGTGTTTCTCCTGATGAAAAGCATCTACTGGCATTAAGAGCCCACGCATCAGGGTTAAGTTCCATAATTCTTTCAGATATATAAGTTTGCTCTAGCGCGGAACTCTTATCCGGGCCGCCACCGCACTGTACGGACATAAACAAGGGCTTTATCAAATGGCTGAAAACCCCGTTTTTGAGCGTGCGAAGCGCTTTTTGTCAGCGCTGCGACATTGCCAGGTACTTGGACTAAGCGTTCACAGCGCCAGCAACGAAGGGCTGACGATTGTACTGCCTTACAGCCCGCAGATCGTCGGCAATCCCGAAACCGGCGTGATTCATGGCGGAGCGCTGACCTCGTTGATGGATACCGCCTGTGGCATGGCGACCCTCTGCGTGCTCCCGGAATTCGAAGTCTGTCCGACCCTCGACCTGCGCATCGACTACATGCACGCCGCCGAGCCGCATAAGGATGTCTATGGCTTTGCCCAGTGCTATCGGGTCACCACCGACGTGATTTTTGCCCGTGGCTTCGCCTATCAGGATGACCCCGGGCAACCCATTGCCCATGTGATGGGCACTTTCATGCGCATGGGCAAGCACATCAAGGGCACCAAGGGCTTTGGTGGCGCGGTTACCGGAGGTGCGCAATGAACGAGTCGATCAAGGATCAATTGCAAAAGGCCCACGAGCAGGGCGATTACGCCGCGCTGCTGGATTTGATTCCCTATGCTCGGCTGATCGGCGTCGAATGTTCGCGGGTGGGGGATGAGTTGCTGTTCAAGCTGCCTGCGAACAAGGACAACATTGGCAACCCTTTGTTGCCGGCGATTCATGGCGGTGTGATCGCCGGTTTCATGGAATTGGCCGCGGCGCTGCACCTGTTGGTGTTTGCCGGATCGCCCGGGGTACCGAAGATCATCGACTTCTCCCTGGATTACCTGCGAGCCGGGCAATTTCGCGATACCTGGGCCCGATGCCAGGTCTGGCGCCAGGGACGCCGGGTCGCCAATGTGGCGATTACCGCCTGGCAAAGCACCGAAGCCGAACCCATCGCCACGGCCCGTGCACATTTCAAACTCGAAGAGCCCTTGAAATCCTGAACTCAGCCCCAAACTCTGAGGACAACCCGCCGTCGACCCTCATGGTCGCGGCTTATGCCATCTGATTGGAGTTTGATGACCATGAGTGTGGAAACTCAAAAGGAAACCCTGGGCTTCCAGACCGAGGTGAAGCAACTGCTGCATCTCATGATCCATTCGCTGTATTCCAACAAGGAAATTTTCCTTCGCGAATTGATCTCGAACGCCTCTGACGCTGTCGACAAATTACGTTTCGAAGCCCTGGCCAAGCCAGAGTTGCTGGAAGGCGGCACCGAACTGAAAATCCGTGTGAGCTTCGACAAGGACGCTAAAACCGTCACCCTCGAAGACAACGGTATCGGCATGAGCCGCGAAGACGCGATCACCCACCTGGGTACCATCGCCAAGTCCGGCACCGCCGATTTCATGAAGCACCTGAGCGGCGACCAGAAGAAAGACTCGCACCTGATCGGCCAGTTCGGTGTCGGTTTCTACTCCGCATTCATCGTTGCTGACAAAGTCGATGTGTACAGCCGTCGTGCCGGCAGCGCTGCCAGCGAAGGTGTGCACTGGTCGTCCAGGGGCGAAGGTGACTTCGAAGTGGCGACCATCGACAAGGCCGAACGCGGAACTCGCATCGTCCTGCACCTGAAATCCGGTGAAGACGAGTTCGCCGATGGCTGGCGCCTGCGCAACATCATCAAGAAGTACTCCGACCACATCGCCTTGCCGATCGAGCTGCCGAAAGAAGTGGCCGCTGCCGAAGGCGAAGAGCAGCCGGCCGTTGAGTGGGAAACCGTCAACCGCGCCAGCGCCCTGTGGACCCGTCCGCGTACCGAGATCAAGGACGAGGAATACCAGGAGTTCTACAAGCACATCGCTCACGATTTCGAAAACCCGCTGAGCTGGAGCCACAACAAGGTCGAAGGCAAGCTCGAATACAGCTCGCTGTTGTACGTGCCGACCCGTGCGCCGTTCGACCTGTACCAGCGTGAAGCGCCGAAAGGCCTGAAGCTGTACGTGCAGCGCGTGTTCGTCATGGATCAGGCCGAGTCCTTCCTGCCACTGTACCTGCGCTTCATCAAGGGTGTGGTCGACTCCAACGACCTGTCGCTGAACGTGTCGCGGGAAATCCTGCAGAAAGACCCGATCATCGACTCGATGAAGTCGGCGCTGACCAAGCGCGTCCTGGACATGCTGGAAAAACTGGCGAAGAACGAGCCTGAGCAATACAAGGGCTTCTGGAAAAACTTCGGTCAGGTCATGAAAGAAGGCCCGGCAGAAGATTTCGCCAACAAGGAAAAAATCGCCGGCCTGCTGCGTTTCGCATCGACCCATGGCGACGATGGCGAGCAGGTTGTTGGCCTGGCCGAGTATCTGGCGCGTGCCAAGGAAGGTCAGGACAAGATCTACTACCTGACTGGCGAAACCTACGCCCAGGTCAAAAACAGCCCGCACCTGGAAGTCTTCCGCAAGAAAGGCATCGAAGTGCTGCTGTTGACCGACCGCATCGACGAGTGGCTGATGAGCTACCTCAGCGATTTCGACAGCAAGAGCTTTGTCGACGTGGCACGCGGTGACCTGGACCTGGGCAACCTGGACTCGGAAGAGGACAAGAAGGCCGCGGAAGAAGTCGCCAAGGCCAAAGAAGGTCTGGTCGAGCGTCTGAAAGCTGCGCTGGGCGAATCCGTTGCTGACGTTCGGGTTTCCCATCGTCTGACCGACTCCCCGGCGATTCTGGCCATCGGCGAGCAGGACCTGGGTTTGCAGATGCGTCAGATCCTCGAAGCCAGCGGTCAGAAGGTTCCGGATTCGAAGCCGATCTTCGAATTCAACCCGACTCACCCGCTGATCGAGAAGCTCGACAACGAGCAGAGCGACGAGCGCTTCCGTGAGTTGGCGCACATCCTCTTCGATCAGGCGGCCCTGGCGGCCGGCGACAGTTTGAAAGACCCGGCGGCCTATGTGCGCCGTCTGAACAAGCTGCTGGTCGAACTATCGGCCTGACCGTGTTGCAGAAAAACCCGCTTCGGCGGGTTTTTTCATTCTGGTGTTCAATAATCAGGAGTCAGAAATGAGCCAAATCACTCTACGTTCCGTTGCTTATCAGATTGACGGCCAGGCTTACGAAAGCCGTCTGGCCTTTGATGCCGACCATAAAGGCCCGCGCCCGGGGTTGTTGATGGCGCCGAACTGGATGGGTGTCAGCGCCGGTGCCGAAGAGATCGCCAAAGCAGTGGCATCCAAGGGTTATGTGGTGTTGATCGCTGACCTTTACGGTCAATCGGTTCGTCCGACGAACAATGACGAGGCCGGCGCGGCCATGATGCCGTTGAAGAATGACCGCCCATTGCTGCGCAAGCGCATGCAAGTGGCGTTCGAGCAGCTGCAGGGGCAGGGCGAGGTGGCTGTCGATACTTCGAAACTGGCCACTTTCGGTTTCTGCTTCGGCGGCTGCTGCGCCCTGGAATTCGCCCGTACCGGCGCGCCGGTAAAGGCCGCGGTGTCGTTCCACGGCACGCTGGACACGCCGAACCCTGCTGATGCGAATAACATCAAGGGCAAGGTATTGGTGCTGCACGGCGCTTCCGACCCATTGGTGCCGAAGGAGCAGTTGCCGGCGTTCGAAGATGAGATGAATGCGGCGGCTGTGGATTGGCAATTGCTGAGCTATGGCGGTGCGTTCCACTCGTTCACCGACCCGCACGCCAACGTGCCGGGGATGATGATGTATGACGCCAAGGTGGCTGCCCGGGCGTTCACGTCGATGCACAATCTGCTGGATGAAGTGTTCAAGGGCTGATCTGTTGCCTGACACCGACTTTGTCAGAGCCTGAACCGGCCCCTTCGC
>NZ_CATKPX010000039.1:0-45621 GCF_949767755.1 Pseudomonas sp. IT-P4
GTAGTAATAAAAAAGGCGCGCCACCCAATGGGTGACGCGCCTTTTTTTGTACAGCGGCCGAGGCTTAGCTACCCGCCACCGTCATCCGCTCGATCAGCACCGAACCTGTGCGAATGTTGCTGCGCAATTCAAGATCGTTACCCACGGCCACGATTTGCTTGAACATGTCGCGCATGTTGCCGGCGATGGTCACTTCCTGCACCGCGAACTGGATTTCACCGTTCTCGACCCAGTAACCCGCTGCACCACGGGAGTAATCGCCGGTCACCATGTTGAGGCCCTGCCCCATCAATTCAGTCACCAGCAAGCCACGTCCCATGCGCCGCAGCAAGGCGGCCTGGTCTTCGTCGCCATGGGTGACGAACAGGTTGTGCACGCCGCCGGCGTTAGCCGTGCTCGGCATGCCGAGCTTGCGGCCGGAATAGGTGCCGAGGATATACGACACCAACTCGCCTTTTTCGACGAACGGTTTGGCGTAGGTTGCCAAACCATCACCGTCGAACGCTGCGCTGCCCATGGCACGCATCAGATGCGGACGCTCGTCGATGGTCAGCCACTCCGGAAACAGCTTCTGCCCGAGAGTGCCCTCAAGGAACGAAGACTTGCGATACAGGCTGCCGCCGGAAATCGCCGACAGGAAACTGCCGAATAGCCCTCCGGCCAACTCTGCGGAAAACAGCACCGGCACCTCGCAAGTCGGCACCGGACGCGCGCCCAGACGGCTCGCCGCCCTTTGCGCTGCGCGCTGACCGATGCTCACCGGGTCGGCGAGCAGATTGCCTTGGCGGTTCACGTCGTACCAGTAATCACGCTGCATCTGGCCATCGGCCTCGGCGATCATCACGCAGCTCAGGCTGTGGCGAGTCGATGCGTAACCGCCGATAAACCCGTGGCTATTGCCATAAACGCGGCAGCCCTGATGGGTACTGAGGGTGGTGCCGTCGGCGTTCTTGATCCGGCTGTCGGCGGCAAACGCCGCGGCTTCGCAGGCCAGGGCCTGTTCGATGGCTTGTTCCGGCGTGATGTCCCATTGGTGGAACAGGTCGAAATCCTGAATATCCCGCGCCATCAGCGCGGCATCCGCAAGACCCGAGGCTTCGTCTTCCGAGGTGTGCTTGGCGATGGCCAGTGCAGCGGCGACGGTTTCGCGAATCGCATCAGGGCCGCTGGCCGAAGTGCTGGCCGAGCCTTTGCGCTGACCGACGTACAAGGTGATGCCAAAACCCTGGTCGCGGTTGAATTCAACGGTTTCGACTTCACGCTGACGCACCGTGGTCGACAAACCCTGCTCCAGTGACACCGCCACTTCACAGGCACTGGCGCCCTGGCGTTTGGCTTCAGCGATGATCTGCTCGACTTGTTCCTGCAGTGCCGGCAACGCTTGTGGGCCGACGCTTTCAACTGCACTCATGCTGTTCTCCACTCAAATTCTGCTTTCGGTAACGGTCATCGAGCGACCGGGCCGGACAAGCGGCCCCCGACTGGTTATCATGGCGGCGTTTCTTTGCGGACGGCCACCATGGTTGATTCTTACGACGACTCCCTCGATACGGGAGAAAAAAGCAAATCCCAGGTAAAACGCGAGCTGCATGCTCTGGTTGACCTTGGCGAGCGCCTTACAACACTCAAGCCTGACTTGCTGGCAAAACTGCCCTTGACCGACGGAATGCGTCGGGCTCTGGCCGATGCGCCCAAGCACACCGCGAATATCGCGCGTAAACGGCACCTTCAGTTCATCGGTAAACTGATGCGCGATCAGGACACTGCCGCCATTCTGGTTCTGCTCGATCAACTCGATGCCTCCACCCGTCAATACAACGAACGCTTCCATAACCTGGAGCGCTGGCGTGATCGTCTGATTGCCGGCGACGATGCCGTTCTGGAAAAGTTCGTCGTCGATTACCCGGACGCGGACCGCCAGCAATTGCGTTCCCTGATCCGTCAGGCCCAGCATGAGGTTGCGCAAAACAAGCCTCCTGCTTCCAGCCGTAAAATCTTCAAGTACATCCGTGAGCTGGACGAGACTCAACGCGGTCTGCGCTGAGTAACGCCCTTCCCGTCCTGTAGGAGCTGCCGAAGGCTGCGATCTTTTGATCTTTCGCTCAGAACTCAATTGTCTGGGTAAAGATCGCAGCCTACGGCAGCTCCTACAGGGGATATCCCCGTCGTTATGCGCCCGTGCCACCCACGGTGATCGCATCAATCTTCAGCGTTGGCTGGCCGACACCCACCGGCACCGACTGCCCATCCTTGCCACACGTGCCCACGCCGCTGTCCAGCGACAGATCATTACCAACCATCGATACCTTGCTCATGGCTTCCGGCCCGTTGCCGATCAGGGTCGCGCCCTTGACCGGAGCGGTGATCTTGCCGTCCTCGATCAGGTACGCCTCACTGGTGGAGAACACGAACTTGCCGCTGGTGATGTCCACCTGACCGCCACCCAGGTTGGCGCAGTAGATGCCACGCTTCACCGAGGCGATGATTTCCGCCGGGTCGCTTTCGCCAGCGAGCATGTAGGTGTTGGTCATGCGCGGCATCGGCAAGTGCGCGTAGGATTCGCGACGACCGTTACCGGTGCGTGCCACGCCCATCAGGCGGGCGTTGAGCTTGTCCTGCATGTAGCCCTTGAGGACGCCGTTTTCGATCAGCGTGGTGCACTCGGTCGGCGTGCCTTCGTCGTCGACGCTCAACGAGCCACGGCGACCGGCCAGGGTGCCATCATCGACAATGGTGCACAGCTTCGACGCAACCATCTCGCCCATGCGCCCGCTATAAGCCGAACTGCCCTTGCGGTTGAAATCGCCTTCCAGGCCATGACCGACGGCTTCGTGCAGCAGTACGCCCGACCAGCCGGAACCGAGCACCACCGGCAAGGTACCGGCCGGGGCCGGAATGGCTTCCAGGTTGACCAGCGCCTGGCGCAACGCTTCACGGGCATAGCCCATGGCGCGGTCTTCGCCGAGGAAATAACGGTAATCGGTGCGACCGCCACCGCCATGACCGCCGCGCTCGCGACGGCCGTTCTGCTCGACGATCACGCTGACATTGAAACGCACCAGCGGGCGCACATCCGCCGCCAGACCGCCGTCAGTGGAAGCCACCAGAATCCGTTCCCACACACCGGCCATGCTCACGGTGACTTGCTGGATGCGAGGGTCGAGGGCGCGGGTCGCGGCATCGATTCGCTTGAGCAAATCGACTTTCTCGGCACGGGTCAGCACTTCCAGGGGATTGTCCGGCGCATACAACTGCGCGACATCCTGGCTGGTGAATGCCTGTACGGTGCCGTGCTGCCCGGCCCGGGAAATCGAACGGGCGGCCCGCGCCGCCGCGCCAAGGGCTTCCAGGGTGATGGCATTGCTGTAGGCAAAACCGGTTTTTTCACCCGATTGCGCGCGCACGCCCACACCTTGGTCGAGGTTGAAGCTGCCTTCCTTGACGATACCGTCTTCCAGCGCCCAGGACTCGGAGATCTGCCCCTGGAAATACAGGTCGGCCGCATCGATGCCCGGCCCGGCCAGGTCGCCGAGCACGCCTTGCAGGCTCTCGATCGTGACGCCACCGGGCGCCAGCAGGTGTTCACTGACTGAGGACAACAACTCGCTCATATGCTTTACGCCTTAAATTCGTCGTTCTGATGCAGGTCGCTGGGCGCCCTGCGAGAAAAAGCGCCGGTGACTGGACACCGGCATCCGCGCCCGGATGGACGCCTGTTCGCTGCTGTCGCGTTCGGCCAGCAGCACGGCCTCGCCTTGATCCTGTTGTGCCAGCACACGCCCCCACGGGTCGATGATGGCGGCATGGCCAAAGGTTTCCCGCGGCCCCGGATGCGTCCCACCCTGGGCGGCCGCGAGCACATAACATTGTGTCTCGATGGCCCGTGCGCGAATCAGCACATCCCAATGCGCCGCGCCGGTCACCGCCGTGAAGGCCGAAGGGGCGGTAATCAGTTCCGCGCCGGCCGCGCGCAATTCGCTGTACAACTCAGGGAAGCGCAAGTCGTAACAGACCGTCAGGCCAACCCGTCCAACCGGTGTGTCCGCCACGACGACCCCACTGCCATAAGCATAGTCATCGGATTCCCGATAACGGCCGCGATTGTCGGCCACGTCGACGTCGAACAGGTGCAGCTTGTCGTAGCGCGCCACCGTTTCACCCTGGTCATCGACCAGCAACGAACAGGCATGCACCTTGGCCGTCGGCTGATCGACCGGCGGCAACGGCAACGTGCCGGCTACAATCCATAACTTGAGGTCACGTGCGGTCTGTTTCAACCAGGGCAGGATCGGGCCTTCACCCAGTGCTTCGGCGCGCCCGATGTCGGCTATGTCACGCCGGCCCATGGCGGCGAAGTTTTCCGGCAATACCGCCAGTTTCGCGCCACCGTCGGCCGCTTGCTCGAGCAGCCGACGGGCCTGGGCCAGATTGGCCAGCACATCGCTCTGGCTGACCATTTGAATCACCGCTACGGACATGGCGCACTCCTGGAATCGTATGCGGCCATGCTACTCCATAGGCTTGCCGAGCGCCTTTTCAAAAGGATCTCAAAAAGCCTTGTCGAAGGTAATCTTCGGTTCTTTCCACGGCCCTTTGACGGTGTACTTCACACTGGCGAAACGGGAGACCCGGTCACCGATCAGCTTGTCGATCAGGAACAGCGCCCCGCCGACCGCGGGTGCGCCGACGATCAATGCGGCAATCGGCAGGTTATTGGTCACCGGCAAGGTCACCATCAGTTTCGCATCGATCTGATCGGCCACCATGTTCAGTGTGCCGTCGAGTTCAATGGTGCTCGACGGGCCCGTCAGCTGGATCGGCTTACGGGTGACATACACACCATCGGTCCCGACCAGCAGCCCCTTGACCCGGTCATAACTCAGGCCTTTGCCGAACAGGTCGGAGAAGTCCAGGCGCAGGCGCCGGCCGATGGAGTTGAAGTTGAGCAAGCCAAATACCCGCAGCGCCTGGGCACTGCCTTCAACCTCGACGAACTGCCCCTCATTGAGCGTCGCATCGAGCGTGCCGGAAAAACGCTTGGTCGCCACCCAGGCCGGTGAGCCGGGCCAGCGGCCATCAACGTCCATATAGAAGTCCTGGCTGGTGACGCTCGGCGCAAACCCCCAGCCCTTGAGCACGTCTGCAAGGTTCTTGCCGCTGATGCGGCCCTTGTACCAACTGTTGCTGGCACCCGGCACGCCTTCCCAGCCGCCGCTGCCCACCAACAGAATGCCCTTGAGGCCCAGGTCCAGGGAGTTGAACACGATGCCCTTGGGCGTTGGACGAATCTTCAGCGACCAGCCCCCCACCAGATCCTGGCCCTGGAATAGCTGATTGATGGTGATGTCCATCGCGGGGATTTTCGTCGGGTCCACCGACGCCAGCGGATCCGGTGAGTTTTCATCGGCCAGCACGGTCGGGTCCGGCGCGGGCAGGCGCACGGTTTGAAGATTGATCGCGATTGGCGTGGCCTTCGAATCGGGAAGGTTGGCACTGCCCTTGATCTGCTGGCTGTCCAGTTGCAGCGCCCAGGCAGAAGGCTTGCGCACCAGCTGGATCGAGGCCTGATCGAGGGTAGTGCCGATACCGCTGAGCTTGTCGACCTTGAAATCCGCGCCACTGAGCAATTGCCTGGCGCTGCCTCCGGGGTCTTGTCCGGCGTACCTGTCCACCAGATCCTTCCACGGGCCAACGTCCAACTCCGACAGCACGCCCCGTATCCGCAGGCCTTTGGTGCCAGGCAACACGGCTTCGCCGCCACCGAGGGACAATTCCCCGCGACCATCGGCGAAATTGCTGGCTGGGGCCGCGAACGTGAAACTCGCCAGATCCCCGTAGTTGACCCAATAGCGTCGCTCGTCGCCCTGCAACGTCATGCGGAACGTCGTGTCGCGCCCAGCCTCGGAAGTCATGCCGAACGGTGCAGGCAAATCGACGGCCACGCCCTTGAGGCTGGAATTGACCATCAACTGGCTGTCGGCGCCGTCCAGGGTCAGTTGCAGTTGATACGGGATCACGCCGCTCACCGGCAGAGGCTGGGTCACCTTCAGCCAGTCGGTCAGTCTCCTGACCTCGACCTGCCCTGTCGCGGACACCCGGGTTTTGAGCCTGCCCGGGCTGCCATCGGCATAAATCCGTGCGGTGACGGGCTTGTCGAACGCCCGGGCATTGATGTTGTGCCCGCTCAGGCCTTCGTCGCTGTCGAAACGGAAATCACCTTTGAGCTGGCTCAGTTCCAGCGCAGGTTCGGCCAGTTTCAAGCGTGCCCTGGCGGTCTTGAAGTCGACGAGGATCTTCGGTTCCTCGCCTTTTGCCAAGGGAATATCCAGCTTCAACTTGCCTTGCAGGTCACCCTCGCCTTCCCAGCCGGCAAAGGTCGGCCCGGTGCCGATCGGCGCTTCCTGGAGGATTTTCAGGCCATCGCCCAAACCGCCGGCAAATCCGCCATCGAGGAACAAATGAACGTTCTGCCCGGTCGGCACATGGGGAATGTTGACGTAGATATCGTTGACCTGCGTATCGAGCAACTGGCCCGTGCTGGCCAGAATCCGCACGCCGCTGTCTTCGACAAACACATCGCCGCTGACCTTGCTGACATGGGGCCAGCCCGGCTGGAAGGCCAGTTCGGCATCGTGAACCTTGAAGAACAGGCTGATGCTGCGATCAACGTCCGCGGCACCGTGGCTGAGCGAGCCTTGATACTGGAAGAAGCCCTGATCCACCGCGCCCTTGAGAATCGCAGTGCGCAGCCATTCGTCCAGCGCCGGGCTGAGGACGGTCGGCAAGTACTTGGCGGTGTAGCGACCGTCGCCGTCCACCATGCCGACCCGCAGGTCCATGTAGTCTTCCCGGGTGTGATCGAAATGCAGGCGAATCAGGAAGTCGCCGGCGATCTTGCCTTCCTCGCCCAGCACTTTCAGATACGGCGCGATCAGGGTGAAACTTTCTTTATCGAGCTTCCAGGTCAACCGCGCATTGGCCTGAATGTACTGCCATGGCTTGGCGAATATCGGGTCCAGGTGCAGCATGAAATCCTTGCTATCCATGCGCAGTTCACCTTGCCCCAGGTCACCGCTGATGCTGCCGCTGACATTTCGTGCCGCCGGCGCACCGTGATAGGCGTCGAAGCCTACCTGGTCGAGGTTGGCGGCAAACCCGAACTTGCTGTCGTCGGTGGCATTGGGGCGGAAGTCGACCAGCACGTTACGCAGGCCACCCGTGACTTTTAACCGCTCGACGAGCGTGGCGAAATCTTTCGGGAACGGCGCCAGGGCGTTAAGCAGCGGGGTCAGCGGAGTGAGATCAACCCGGTCGGCTTGCAGGTGCCAGAGTTCTTCGGTTTTATTAGTGGCGGCGTTTTGCGTGAGCTGCAGATGCGTTTCCCAGCGGGTCTCGCCGAAGTTCATCGCCAGGGAGTCCAGAGTCACCGACGCGCCTTTGGCACTGCGCTGGAAGTAACCATTGAGCGCCAGGTTATTGATCTGGATCGGCTTGCGCTCGGCATAGGCGCCCTTGAGTTGTGGCGCGTTCAAGCGCACCGCAGCGCTTTGCAAGGTGCCTTTGCCCCAGGTCACCCACAGCTCGCCGCCGGCCTTGATCTCGGAAAAATTCCACTGTTGGGTCAGACGTTCAGGCAACCACTTCGACCAGTCGCTTTGCGGCAGGCTCAGGTAGACCTCGGCTTCACCGTCCTTCCATTGACTGGCTCGAATACGGGTACGCAGGCTCATGGCCACCGGTTGCCCGTCAGGCAGGGTCAGCCGTGCGTCGAGCCGCTGCCGTGACGCCCCGACCTTCAGATTCAGGCCGACGTAAGTCAGGGTCAGCGGCGATTCGCCAAACGGCTGCAAGGTTACCTGGCTGTCGAGCACCGACAGTTGCTGGATCATCTGCATGCGATTGAGCAGTTGCTCCGGATCGGCGGGCTGGTCCTGCTTCACCGGCAGACCTTCCAGCGCCCATTGACCGTCTTCGGCTTGCTTGAGGTTGATCTTCAGACCGCTGAATTCCAGATGAGCGATGCGTACCTGACGGGCCAACAGGCTGGCCCAAAGGTCCGGTACCGCGCGCACCTGATCCAGGCGCAAGGCATTGGCGCCCTCGCCGACTGTCACGTCGCGGGCCATTAATATGGGGGCGAATCCACTCCAGTTGCCTTCGAGTTCGCCGATTTGCAACGGCATGCCCAAGGCATCGCTGGCTTTGGTCTCGATGTCGGCACGGTACTCGGCGACTAACGGCGTCAGCTCCCGGCCAAGGCTGACGTAGAGCGCCATCAACACCAAAACCAACGCGCACAGGCCCAGCCCCCAGCGGGTCAGAACAGCCAAAATGCGTGTCAGACGATCCATGTCAGGTGGCTCCCATGGCAAAAGTTTTGCAAAAAGCTGAGGCCAGCCCTTCTCGAACAATCAAGACGAAACGCTTCAGAGCAGCACCACGTCGTATTGTTCCTGGGAATACATGGTTTCGACCTGAAAGCGGATGGTGCGCCCGATAAATCCTTCGAGCTCGGCGACGTTACCCGACTCTTCGTCGAGCAGGCGGTCCACCACTTTCTGGTTTGCCAATACACGATAGCCTTCCGCCTGATAGGCGCGAGCCTCACGCAGGATTTCGCGGAAGATTTCGTAGCAAACGGTTTCCGGGGTCTTGAGCTTGCCCCGCCCCTGACAGGCATTGCACGGTTCGCACAGCACTTGCTCAAGGCTTTCGCGGGTGCGCTTGCGGGTCATCTGCACCAGGCCCAGTTCGGTGATACCGATGATGTTGGTCTTGGCGTGATCGCGCTCCAGTTGCTTTTCGAGCGTGCGCAACACCTGGCGCTGGTGCTCTTCATCTTCCATGTCGATGAAGTCGATGATGATGATTCCGCCCAGGTTACGCAGACGCAATTGACGGGCGATGGCCGTCGCGGCTTCGAGGTTGGTCTTGAAGATGGTCTCTTCGAGATTGCGATGGCCGACAAATGCCCCTGTGTTGACGTCGATGGTACTCATGGCTTCCGCCGGATCGACCACCAGATAACCGCCGGACTTGAGCGGGACCTTGCGCTCGAGCGCCTTCTGGATTTCGTCTTCGACGCCATACAGGTCGAAAATCGGACGCTCACCCGGGTAATGCTCCAGGCGGTCAGCAATCTCGGGCATCAGTTCGGCGACGAATTGCGTGGTTTTCTGGAAGGTTTCCCGGGAGTCGATGCGGATCTTCTCGATTTTCGGGCTCACCAGGTCACGCAGAGTGCGCAGCGCCAGACCGAGGTCTTCGTAGATCACGCTAGGCGCACTGATCGTTTTGATCTGGGCGTTGATCTGATCCCAGAGACGGCGCAGATAACGGATGTCCATGAGGATTTCATCGGCGCCGGCACCTTCGGCTGCCGTGCGCAGGATGAAACCGCCGGCCTCCTTGATCCCTTCCTTGGCCACGCAGTCGGTGACCACCTGCTTGAGGCGGTCGCGCTCGGCTTCGTCTTCGATCTTCAGGGAAATGCCGACGTGAGCGGTGCGCGGCATGTACACCAGGTAACGCGAAGGAATCGAGAGCTGGGTGGTCAGGCGTGCGCCCTTGGAACCGATCGGATCCTTGGTCACTTGCACCACCAGGCTCTGGCCTTCGTGCACCAGAGCACTGATGCTTTCGACCGCCGGGCCTTCGCGCAGGGAAATTTCCGACGCATGAATGAACGCGGCACGGTCCAGGCCGATATCGACGAATGCCGCCTGCATTCCCGGCAATACCCGCACGACTTTGCCTTTATAGATGTTGCCGACGATCCCGCGCTTTTGCGTACGCTCGACGTGGACCTCTTGCAGGACACCGTTTTCGACCACCGCCACGCGCGATTCCATCGGCGTGATGTTGATCAGAATCTCTTCACTCATGGCAGGGTCTCGTTCAGGCATGTTCACGATAATGGCCGCATCTGTTCAAAACGTTGCTTGGTGTGCGTTCCGGGGTTGCCAACAGGGTATGTCGAAATGGCCGAGCAGTTCCGCGGTTTCGCAAAGCGGCAGTCCGACCACCGCTGAATAACTTCCATCGAGCCCGGCGACAAACACCGCACCCAGTCCTTGAATGCCATAACCGCCCGCCTTGTCCTGTGGTTCGCCGCTGGCCCAGTAGGCCACGGCTTCTTCACGACTGATATCCCGAAAACGCACGCGGCTGGTGACAACCCGGGATTCGCAACGTTCGCCATCGAGCACGGCAATCGCGGTCAGCACTTCATGCTCACACCCTGACAGCATCATCAGCATGGCGCACGCATCCGCCTGATCAACCGGTTTGCCGAGAATTTTTCCATCGAGCACCACGGCGGTATCGGCACCGAGCACACAGAACGGTTCGTCAGACACGACGCTGCCGCGCCCGGCCTCGGCCTTGCCGCGCGCCAGACGCTCGACATAGGCCGACGGGGATTCTTGAGCTAAAGGAGTTTCATCGATATCCGCACTGACGGCGCAGAACGGAACGCCGATCTGCGTGAGCAGTTCACGTCGACGCGGCGAACCAGAGGCGAGGTACAACCGTTTCATCAAGACCTCTCCCTGTCCAATGCCTGAGCGAATTAATTGATTTTGTAGCGTCGACGCAGTCCGCGCAAACCGAAACTGATCCAGGGCCAGAGCAGCGCACTGACCAGTGCCGGCAGCACCAGCGCCAGCGTCGGCTGACGATTGCCGGTCAAGGCACTGAGCCACAGTTGTACAAGCTGGGCGAGGCCGAAGATCACCAGGATCACCAGGCTCTGCTGCCACATCGGGAACATCCGCAGGCGTTGCTGCAGCGCCAGCACCAAATAGGTGATGAGCGTCAGGATCAAGGCATTCTGCCCCAGCAAGGTACCGTAGAGCACGTCTTCAGCCAGCCCCAGGCAAAACGCCGTCACCATCCCGACGGTCTGCGGCAGGTTCAACGCCCAGAATGCCAGCAACAAGGCCAGCCACAACGGACGCAGGATTTCCATGAATTGCGGCAGAGGTGAAACACTCAGCAGCAGGCCGACGGCAAACGTCAGCCAGACTATCCAGCCGTTTCGGGATGCTTTTACACCGCCCATTATTCTCTCCCCACTGGAGTGGCCGGCGCGGACACTGGCGGTTTGGCCGCAGGCTTCGCGGCAGCGGGTTGCGCCGCCGGCGGTTTAGCTGCCGCAGGCTTGGCTGGCGTGGTCGCTGGCTTGGCTGGCGCGGTGGCCGCAGGCGCCGCCGTGGCAGGAATCGCCGGTGCGGCAGCCGGTGCAGCGGGGGCCGCAGGGCTGGCCAGTTTCGGAACCGTCGCCGGAATGGTCGGCCCACCGCCCTGTGCATCCAGGCTTTCCTGAGCCTGGGCGGCAGCGTTGACGCGCTCTTCGGCGGTCCGGTTGTCGCTGAACACCAGCAGCAGGTAACGGCTACGGTTCAAGGCGGCGGTTGGAACGGCGCGGACAATGGCAAACGGCTGGCCGGAATCGTGAATCACTTCCTTGACCGTCGCCACCGGATAACCCGCCGGGAAACGCTGACCGAGGCCGGAGCTGACCAGCAAGTCGCCTTCCTTGATGTCGGCGGTATCGGCCACATGCCGCAACTCGAGACGCTCCGGGTTGCCGGTGCCGCTGGCGATCGCTCGCAAACCGTTACGGTTCACCTGCACCGGAATGCTGTGGGTGGTATCGGTCAGCAGCAAGACGCGGGAGGTGTAGGGCATCAACTCGACCACCTGCCCCATCAGGCCACGGGCATCGAGTACCGGCTGACCGAGGACCACGCCGTCGCGCTCACCTTTATTGATGATGATGCGATGGGTAAAGGGGTTGGGGTCCATGCCGATCAACTCGGCCACTTCGACCTTCTCATTGACCAGTGCCGAAGAGTTGAGCAACTCGCGCAGCCGAACGTTCTGCTCGGTCAGGGCGGCCAGCTTCTGCATGCGCCCCTGCAACAGCAGGTTTTCAGTCTTGAGTTTTTCATTTTCGGCGACGAGTTCGGTCCGGCTGCCAAACTGACTGGCAACGCCTTCCCACAGTCGTCCGGGCAGGTCGGTGATCCAGTAGGCGTCCATCAGCACCAGCGACATCTGGCTGCGTGCAGGCTTGAGCAGACTGAAACGGGCATCGACCACCATCAGCGCGACCGATAGCACGACCAGCACCAACAGGCGCACGCCCAGTGAAGGGCCCTTGGTGAAAAGCGGTTTAATAAGCCGCTCCTCCCAGGCAAATGTTCTGTTTATTCATACGGCAGCAATCCGGCCTGGATGCAGACTGACAGAAGATAAACGCGAACAGGCAGCACTGCAAAGTGCCGCCTGCGCGCTCAACAGCATAGAGGCAATCCGGCGACTTATTCGCTGGAAAGCAGGTCCATGGTGTGTTTATCCATCATTTCCAATGCACGGCCACCGCCGCGAGCAACGCAGGTCAGCGGGTCTTCGGCAACGATCACCGGCAGACCAGTCTCCTGGGCCAGCAATTTGTCCAGGTCACGCAGCAAGGCGCCACCACCGGTCAGTACCAGGCCACGCTCGGCGATGTCGGAAGCCAGTTCCGGCGGCGATTGCTCCAGGGCGCTTTTCACCGCCTGAACGATGGTCGCCAGGGACTCTTGCAGAGCTTCCAGCACTTCGTTGGAGTTCAGGGTAAATGCCCGTGGAACGCCTTCGGCCAGGTTACGGCCGCGGACGTCGACTTCGCGAACTTCGCCGCCCGGGTAGGCGGTACCGATTTCCTGTTTGATACGTTCGGCGGTGGACTCACCGATCAGGCTGCCGTAGTTGCGACGCACGTAGGTGATGATCGCTTCGTCGAAGCGGTCGCCGCCAACGCGCACGGATTCGGCGTAAACCACACCGTTCAGGGAGATCAGTGCGATTTCAGTGGTACCGCCACCGATATCCACGACCATCGAACCGCGAGCTTCTTCTACCGGCAGGCCGGCACCGATCGCAGCAGCCATTGGCTCTTCGATCAGGAACACTTCACGGGCACCGGCACCGAGGGCCGATTCACGGATTGCACGACGCTCAACCTGGGTGGATTTGCACGGAACGCAGATCAACACGCGAGGGCTAGGCTGCAGGAAGCTGTTTTCGTGAACCTTGTTGATGAAGTACTGCAGCATTTTTTCGCACACGCTGAAGTCGGCGATCACGCCGTCCTTCATCGGACGAATGGCAGCAATGTTGCCCGGCGTACGGCCCAGCATGCGCTTGGCTTCGGTGCCGACAGCAACGACACTTTTCTGGTTACCGTGTGTCCGAATGGCCACAACCGATGGCTCATTCAGGACGATACCGCGCTCGCGCACGTAAATAAGGGTGTTGGCAGTGCCCAGGTCAATGGAAAGATCGCTGGAAAACATGCCACGCAGTTTCTTGAACATGGGAAAGGGACCCTAGGCAACGCGTGGGTAAAAAAGTGCGGCAAACTCTAACAACGACAGGGATTTTGGGCAAGGCGCCAATATGTTAAATTGGCCGCTTTTCTGTGCACCAAGCCCCACAATCGCGGCCTTATGACCGTAGAAGTGCGGTAGTGTTCCGACAATCTAACACACGGACGCGGTCCGTTTTGTTTTCCACTGGAGAATCCCATGGCGCTTGAACGCTCCGACGTGGAAAAAATCGCTCATCTGGCCTGCCTTGGCCTCAATGATGCCGATCTTCCACACATCACTTCGGCCCTCAACAGCATTCTCGGGCTGGTCGACGAAATGCAGGCGGTCAATACCGACGGTATCGAACCGCTGGCCCACCCACTGGAAGCCAGCCAGCGCCTGCGCGCAGACGTCGTGACCGAGACCAATCACCGCGAGGCCTACCAGTCCATCGCACCAGCGGTCGAAAACGGCCTGTACCTGGTTCCGAAAGTCATCGACTAATAGGGAAAGAGCCTGCAATGCATCAATTGACTCTGGCCGAGATCGCCCGCGGACTCGCCGATAAAAAGTTTTCCTCCGAAGAGCTGACCAAGGTCCTGCTGGCGCGCATCGCCCAGCTCGATCCGCAGCTCAACAGTTTCATCAGCCTCACCGAGGACCTGGCGCTGACGCAGGCGAAAGCCGCCGATGCCCGCCGGGCCAACGGTGAGAGCGGCGCCCTGCTCGGCGCGCCGATCGCCCACAAAGACCTGTTCTGCACCCAGGGCATTCGCACCAGCTGCGGCTCGAAGATGCTCGACAACTTTAAAGCACCGTACGACGCCACCGTGGTCGCCAAACTGGCTGCGGCCGGGGCCGTGACCCTGGGCAAGACCAACATGGACGAATTCGCCATGGGGTCGGCCAACGAGTCGAGCTACTACGGCGCGGTGAAAAACCCGTGGAACCTGGAACACGTTCCGGGCGGTTCGTCCGGCGGCTCCGCTGCGGCGGTTGCCGCTCGTCTGTTGCCTGCGGCCACCGGCACCGACACGGGCGGTTCGATTCGTCAGCCTGCGGCCCTGACCAACCTCACCGGCCTGAAACCGACCTACGGTCGTGTTTCGCGCTGGGGCATGATTGCCTACGCGTCCAGCCTCGACCAGGGCGGCCCGATGGCACGCACCGCCGAAGACTGCGCGATTATGTTGCAAGGTATGGCAGGCTTCGATCCGAACGACTCCACCAGCATCGATGAGCCCGTACCGGACTACAGCGCCAGCCTCAGCGGCTCGCTGCAAGGCCTGCGCATCGGCGTGCCGAAGGAATACTTCAGCGCCGGTCTCGACCCGCGTATCGCAGAGCTGATCCACAACAGCGTCAGGGAGCTGGAAAAGCTCGGCGCCGTGATCAAGGAAATCAGCCTGCCGAACATGCAGCACGCGATCCCTGCGTACTACGTGATCGCCCCGGCGGAAGCCTCGTCCAACCTGTCGCGTTTCGACGGCGTGCGCTTCGGCTACCGCTGTGAAAACCCGGTCAACCTGATCGACCTGTACAAACGCTCCCGTGGCGAAGGCTTCGGCCCGGAAGTACAGCGCCGGATCATGGTCGGTGCCTACGCGCTGTCCGCCGGTTACTACGACGCCTATTACCTGAAGGCGCAGAAGATTCGTCGCTTGATCAAAAACGACTTCATGGCGGCCTTCAATGAGGTCGACATCATCCTCGGCCCAACCACGCCGAACCCGGCCTGGAAGCTTGGCGCCAAGAACAGCGACCCGGTCGCTGCGTACCTGGAAGACGTCTACACCATCACCGCCAACCTCGCGGGTCTGCCGGGCTTGTCCATGCCGGCAGGTTTTGTCGACGGTCTGCCGGTCGGCGTGCAACTGCTCGCCCCGTATTTCCAGGAAGGCCGCTTGCTCAACGTTGCGCACCAGTACCAGTTGAACACTGACTGGCACACCCGCACCCCAACCGGCTTCTGAGGAGACACACATGCAATGGGAAGTCGTGATCGGGCTGGAGATTCACACCCAGCTCACCACCCGGTCGAAAATCTTTTCCGGTAGTTCCACCACGTTCGGTTCAGAGCCGAACACCCAGGCCAGCCTCGTAGACCTGGGCATGCCCGGCGTGCTGCCGGTGCTGAACCAGGAAGCGGTGCGCATGGCGGTGATGTTCGGTCTGGCGATTGACGCCGAGATCGGCCAGCACAACGTGTTCGCCCGTAAAAACTACTTCTACCCGGACCTGCCCAAGGGCTACCAGATCAGCCAGATGGAGCTGCCGATCGTCGGCAAGGGCCACCTGGACATCGCCCTCGAGGACGGCACGGTCAAACGTGTCGGCATCACCCGCGCGCACCTGGAAGAAGACGCCGGCAAGAGTCTGCACGAAGAATTCAGCGGCGCCACCGGCATCGACCTGAACCGTGCCGGCACACCGCTGCTGGAAATCGTCTCCGAACCGGACATGCGCAGCGCCAAGGAAGCCGTGGCCTACGTCAAGGCGATCCACGCGCTGGTGCGCTACCTGGGCATCTGCGACGGCAACATGGCCGAAGGTTCGCTGCGCTGCGACTGCAACGTATCGATCCGGCCGAAAGGCCAGGTCGAGTTCGGCACCCGCTGCGAGATCAAGAACGTCAACTCGTTCCGTTTCATCGAGAAGGCGATCAACAGCGAAATCCAGCGTCAGATCGAGCTGATCGAAGACGGCGGCAAGGTCATCCAGCAGACCCGCCTGTACGATCCGAACAAGGACGAAACCCGTCCGATGCGCAGCAAAGAGGAAGCCAACGACTACCGTTACTTCCCCGATCCGGACCTGCTGCCGGTGGTTATCGAGAATTCGTTCCTCGACGACGTGCGCGGCACCTTGCCGGAATTGCCACCGCAGAAACGCGAGCGTTTCCAGGAGCAGTTCGGCCTGTCGGTCTATGACGCCAGCGTCCTGGCCACCAGCCGCGAGCAAGCCGATTACTTCGAGAAAGTCGCGAGCATCGGCGGCGACGCCAAACTGGCGGCCAACTGGGTGATGGTCGAGTTGGGCAGTCTGCTCAACAAGCAAGGCCTGGACATCGAAGAGTCGCCGGTTTCCGCCGAGCTTCTGGGCGGCATGCTGCTGCGCATCAAGGACAACACCATCTCCGGCAAGATCGCCAAGGTGGTGTTTGAAGCGATGGCCAATGGCGAAGGCAGCGCGGACGAGATCATCGACAAGCGCGGTCTCAAGCAAGTGACCGATACTGGCGCCATTTCGGCGGTGCTGGACGAAATGCTCGCGGCCAACGCCGAGCAGGTCGAGCAATACCGCGCGGCAGACGAAGCCAAGCGCGGCAAGATGTTCGGCTTCTTCGTCGGTCAGGCGATGAAAGCCTCCAAAGGCAAGGCCAACCCGCAACAGGTCAACGAACTGCTTAAAAGCAAGCTCGAAGGCTGATGAGGATGGAGCCAGCTTTAAAATCTGGCTCCATTCCCTGTGGCGAGGGAGCTTGCTCCCGCTGGACTGCGAAGCAGACCCAAATCAGTCACCGCATTTTTTCAGAAAATGCATTGTCTGATTTTGCGACCGCTTCGCGGCCGAGCGGGAGCAAGCTCCCTCGCCACAACTATTTTGAGAGCCTTTGAAATGAAACGTCTATTCGGCGCCTGTGCCCTGCTCTCTCTGTTGGCGGGTTGCGCCAGCACCGACACCGTCGATCCGCATGGCTACGACAAAACCGGCGTGGCTTCGTACTACGGCGCCAAACACCAAGGAAAACGCACCGCCAACGGCGAGCGTTTCAACATGAATTCCATGACCGCCGCCCATCGCCAGCTACCCTTTGGTACGCGGGTGAAGGTCACCAATCTGAATAACGACAAATCCTGCGTGGTACGCATCAATGATCGCGGGCCGCACACCCGTGGCCGCCTGATCGACCTGTCCCGGGAAGCCGCCGAGCGCCTGGGCATGCTGCGCAGCGGCACTGCGAAGGTTCGCGTGCAAGCCCTGGACGACTGACCGATGGAGCCCCGACCATTTTCGGACTAGCCGATTTACCCCTGATCAGTGTGATCGAATTGCTCAGCGGATTGTTCCTGCTGATTGTCGGCGCCGAATTGATGGTGCGCGCCGCCGTACGCATCGCCGCGCGGCTGCACGTACGACCGCTGATCATCGGCCTGACCATCGTCGCCCTCGGCAGCAGCGCGCCGCAAATGGCGGTCAGCCTGCAAGCGACCCTGGCGCACACTGCCGACATCGCCGTCGGCAGTGTGATCGGCAGCAGCATTTTCAACATCCTCGTCACCCTCGGGTTGTCCGCGCTGATCATTCCTTTGCGGGTTTTCCGGCAATTGGTACGCCTGGATATTCCGTTGATGATCGGCGCCAGCCTGCTGGTGTTCGTACTCGCCTGGAATGAAGAACTGTCCCGGGCCGACGGCGTGATGCTGCTGACGGCACTGGCGATTTACCTGGGCTTGTTGCTGCGCCAGTCACGGCATTCGGGACGGCCGGTATCGAGCCATGACCATCATGGGCAAGCGCCATGGCTGAGCAGCCTGCTGATGATCGTCGCCGGGCTGGCGATGCTGGTGTACGCCGGGCACTTGCTGCTGGGCGCGGCGGTTGTGGTGGCCACCGATCTTGGGTTGTCGGAGCGGATCATCGGCCTGACCATCGTCGCCGTCAGCACCTCACTGCCTGAACTGGCCACTTCGTTGATCGCGGCCATGCGCGGCGAGCGCGATATTGCCGTGGGCAACGTGATTGGCAGCAACCTGTTCAACCTCCTGGGTGTGCTCGGTTTTACCGCGCTGGTGGCACCGTCGCCGCTGTCGGTGTCGCCCAACGCCCTGGATTTTGACCTGCCGGTGATGCTCGGCGTCGCGGCGCTGTGCCTGCCGGTGTTCTACTCCGGCTACCGGGTGACCCGCGCCGAAGGCCTGCTGTTTCTGGGTTTGTACCTGGCGTATGGGCTACACGTGGTGTCGTTCACCACCGGTATGCCACTGGCCGGCAAGCTGGAACACTTGATGCTGTTTTTCGTCCTGCCGGCGCTGGTGGCGTTTTTGTTGTTCACGTCACTACGCGCCTGGCGTCGCCAACACCATAAGAAGGAAGCCCCATGACCGAGAATAAAAAACCCGGCGTTGAAGTCCGCCGCCAAGTGATGGGCGACGCCTTCGTCGACCGCGCACTGGGCAATGCCACCGAATTCACCCAGCCGCTGCAGGACTTCGTCAATGAACACGCCTGGGGCGGTGTGTGGAATCGCGAAGGCCTGCCACTGAAAACCCGCAGCCTGATCACCCTTGCCGCCCTGACTGCACTCAAGTGCCCGCAGGAATTGAAAGGTCACGTGCGCGGTGCGCTGAACAATGGCTGCACTGTGGATGAGATTCGCGAGGCGCTGCTGCATTGCGCGGTGTATGCCGGTGTGCCGGCGGCGATTGATGCGTTTCGGGCGGCGCAGGAAGTGATCGACAGTTACCAGAAGCCGGAATAATTTTATTGCTTTGAAAAGATCGCAGCCTGCGGCAGCTCCTACATTGGAATGCGTTTTCCTGTAGGAGCTGCCGCAGGCTGCGATCTTTTGACCCTTGCCTTTAAATCCACCCACCCCACTGCAAAAAGAAGATCCCGACATTGGTGGTGACCGCCGCCATCAGCGTGGTGATCACGATAATCGCCGCCGCCAACTCGTGATTGCCATCCGCCGCCCGGGCCATGACGAAACTGGCAGCGGCGGTCGGGCTGCCGAAGTACAGGAACAGAATCCCCAGTTCCGCCCCGCGAAAGCCCCACAACCACGCGCCCAGTGTTGCCAGTACCGGCAAACCGATCATCTTCACCAGGCTTGAACTCAGCGCCATGTTGCCGCTTTTGCGCAGCGCGGCCAGGGACAGCGTGCCGCCGATGCAGATCAGCGCCAGCGGCAAGGTCGTTTGCGCCAGATACTGGCCGGAGGTTTCCAGCCAGCCAGGCAAGCCAATCTTGAAATAGGCAAAGGGGGCAGCCACGATCACGCTGATGATCAGCGGATTGCTGAACACGCTTTTGCAGATGCTCCACGGATCGGACTTGATCACCGGACTGTACACCGCCAGCACGATGGTCGAGAGGGTGTTGTAGAACAGGATCACCAGCGCCGCGAGGATCGCCCCGAGTGAAATCCCGTAGTCGCCGTACATGCTTGCCGCCAGTGCCAGGCCGATGACCCCGTTGTTACCGCGAAACGCACCCTGGGTGTAGATCCCCCGGTCTTCCCGCGGGCACTTCCAGATCGCCCAACCCCAGGCGATGGCAAAACACGCCAGGGTCGCGAGGGAGAAATAGATCAGCAGCGCCGGTTGCAGCGCCGCGTGCAGGTCGGCATGCAGGATGCCCAGAAACAACAACGCCGGCATGGTGACGTTGAACACCAGTGACGATGCGGTGTGGATGAAGTTGTCGTTGATCCAGTCGATGCGCTTGAGCAGCACCCCGAGAAACAGCATGGCAAACACCGGCGCGGTGATGTTCAGGGTTTCGAGGAAAATTGCCAGCATGCCGGGGGTAACCTTGGTGGGCGTCGTTAGGGGGCTAATGATAAGCCACTGAAGACTTCGGCGCCTGCTAGATCGCCTTCGCGAGCAAGCCCGCTCCCACATTTGATCAGTGTCGAACACAAAATTTGTGCGCGACGACAATCCAGTGTGGGAGCGGGCTTGCTCGCGAAGCAGGCGACTCGGTCTTAAGTGATCGGCGCCGGGTTGAACAAGGTGATGTCGTTATGCAGCTTGTGCTTTTCAGCCCACGTCTGCTGCTTGCCGCTGGCCACGTCCAGGTAGTAGTGGAACAACTCCCAGCCAAGCTCCTCGATGGAAGCGCGTCCGGTAGCGATTCGGCCCGCGTCGATGTCGATCAGGTCCGGCCAGCGTTGTGCCAGTTCGGTCCGGGTCGAGACCTTCACCACTGGTGCCATGGCCAGCCCGTAAGGCGTGCCACGACCGGTGGTAAACACGTGCAGGTTCATCCCCGCCGCCAACTGCAAAGTCCCGCAAACAAAGTCGCTGGCCGGAGTCGCGCAGAAGATCAGGCCTTTGCGCTTGAAACGCTCGCCAGGGCCAAGCACGCCGTTGATCGCGCTGCTGCCGGACTTGACGATCGATCCCAGGGATTTCTCGACAATGTTCGACAACCCGCCCTTCTTGTTGCCTGGGGTGGTGTTGGCACTGCGATCCGCCTCGCCCTTGGCCAGGTAGCGGTCGTACCAGTCCATTTCCCGCACCAGTTCCTGGGCGACGTCCTGGTTTTCCGCCCGTGAGGTCAGTAAATAAATGGCATCACGTACTTCGGTGACTTCAGAAAACATCACCGTCGCACCGGCCCGCAGAAGCAGGTCCGAGGCATAACCGAGCGCCGGGTTGGCGGTGATGCCAGAGAACGCATCACTGCCACCGCATTGCATGCCCAGAATCAGTTCGGACGCCGGCACGGTTTCCCGGCGACGTTGATCGAGCTTCTTCAAGCGTGTCTCGGCCAGTTCCATGATCTGTTCGATCATTTCGGTGAAACCGTGACTGGAATCCTGCAAGCGGTATAACCAAGGCTCGCTGAGATCCACCGAGCTGTCGTTGTCGTGCATCACTTGCCCGGCCTGCAATTTCTCGCAGCCCAGGCTGATCACCAAGGCTTCGCCACCCAGGTTAGGGTTGCGCGCCAGGTTGCGCACAGTGCGGATCGGGATGTACGCGTCAGTCGCGGTGATCGCCACGCCACAGCCATAGCTGTGGGTCAGCGCCACCACGTCATCGACGTGCGGGTACTTGGGCAGCAACTCATCCTTGATGCGCTTGACCGCATGATCGAGCACCCCGGTCACACACTGCACGGTGGTAGTGATACCCAGAATGTTGCGCGTGCCGACGGTGCCGTCGGCGTTGCGATAACCCTCGAAGGTGAAACCTTCCAGCGGTGCCTGCGCGGCCGGCACATCGGTGGACAGCGGCAGGCTGTCCAGCGGTGGCGCGGTCGGCATGCGCAGTTGATCTTCCTTGACCCAACTGCCGCGGGGGATCGGCTGCAAGGCATAGCCAATGACCTGGCCATAACGAATCACCTGGCCACCCTCTGGAATGTCTTCCAGGGTGACCTTGTGGCTTTGTGGCACGAAGTCCACGGTGACCAAACCATCGGCAAACTCGGTGCCGGCCGGTACACCCTGATCATTGACCACGATCACTACGTTGTCCCGCTCGTGCAGGCGGATGTAGCGCGGCGAGTCGGAATGTTCAATCAACTGCATGACGCCGCTCCTCAGGAATGCGCTTGAGACAATTTGCCAGGGGCTTCAGTACCGTTCGCTGGTGGCTCTTTGAGCACCACGCGCTTGATCGGGCCCACGATCACCAGGTAGCTGAACACCGCGACCAATGCGTTGCAACCGACGAACACCAGCGCCCATTTGAACGAACCGGTGGAGCTGATGATGTAGCCGATCACGATCGGAGTGGTGATCGACGCAATGTTACCGAAGGTGTTGAACAGGCCACCGCTCAGGCCGGCGATCTGCTTCGGCGAGGTGTCGGACACCACCGCCCAGCCCAGTGCGCCCACGCCTTTGCCGAAGAACGCCAGGGCCATGAAGCCGACGACCATCCATTCTACGTCCACGTAGTTGCACGCCACGATGCTGCTGGAAACCAGCAGGCCAGCAATGATCGGTGCCTTGCGGGCGAAGGTCAGGGAATGGCCTTTACGTAGCAGGTAATCGGAAATCACCCCGCCGAGCACACCACCGATGAAGCCGCAGATCGCCGGCAAGGACGCGATGAAACCGGCCTTGAGGATGGTCATGCCGCGCTCCTGCACCAGGTACACCGGGAACCAGGTCAGGAAGAAATAGGTAATGCCGTTGATGCAGTACTGGCCCAGGTACACGCCGAGCATCATGCGGTTGGTCAGCAATTGGCGGATGTAGTCCCACTTCGGACCGTCGGCCTTTTTGCCTTTGCCCTTGTCCTGGTCCATGTCGACCATGCCGCCGTTGTCGGCGATGTGCTTGAACTCGGCGTCATTGATCATCGGGTGCTGGCGTGGGCTGTAGATCACTTTCAGCCAGATCCCGGAGAAGATGATGCCGATCACGCCCATGACGATGAACACGTGCTGCCAGCCGAAGCTGTAGACGATCCAGCCCATCAGCGGTGCGAACAACACGGTGGCAAAATACTGCGCCGAGTTGAAGATCGCCGAGGCGGTGCCGCGTTCAGCGGTCGGGAACCAGGCGGCCACAATGCGTGCGTTGCCGGGGAAGGATGGCGCTTCGGCCAGGCCCACCAAAAAGCGCAGCATGAACAGCGCGACCACGGCGGTGGACATGCCGAACTCGCCGACATACCCCTGCAGCACGGTGAACAGCGACCAGGTGAAGATGCTCAGTGCGTAGATTTTTTTCGAACCGAAGCGGTCCAGCAGCCAGCCACCGGGAATTTGCCCGGCCACGTAGGCCCAACCGAATGCGGAGAAGATGTAGCCGAGGGTAACGGCGTCGATGCCGAGGTCTTTTTGCAGGCTGGAGCCGGCGATTGCGATGGTAGCCCGGTCGGCGTAGTTGATCGTGGTCACCAGAAACAGCATGAGCAGGATCAAATAGCGGACGTGAGTCGGCTTGGTCGATTGCATGTAGATGTACTCCCACTGATTATTTTTATGCGGGGTGAATCTTTGGTATTTCCCTGTAGGAGCTGCCGAGTGAAACGAGGTTGCGATCTTTTGATCTTCAAAAGCAAAGATCGCAGCCTTCAGCAGCTCCTACAGAGGTATTGCGTTTACGAACCGATGTAACTGGTCTTCACGACCGTGTAGAACTCTTGCGCATAGCGACCTTGCTCACGTGATCCATAGGATGAACCTTTACGCCCACCGAACGGAACGTGGTAATCCACACCGGCGGTCGGCAGGTTGACCATCACCATCCCGGCCTGGGAGTGGCGCTTGAAGTGGTTGGCGTACTTCAAGGACGTGGTAGCGATGCCCGCCGACAACCCGAACTCGGTGTCGTTGGCCATGGCCAGCGCGGCTTCGTAGTCGGCGACGCGGACGATGTTGGCTACCGGGCCGAAGATTTCTTCCTGGCTGATGCGCATCGAGGCTTCACTGTCGGCAAACAGGGTTGGCGCGAGGAAGTAACCCTCGGTGTCGCAGGTCACCAGAGCACCGCCGCTGACCAGACGCGCACCTTCGGACTGGCCGATGTCGATGTACTTCATGTCCTGTTCAAGCTGAGCCTGGGAAACCACCGGACCAATGTCGGTGCCGGCTTTCAGCGCGTGGCCGACCTTGATCAACTTCATGCGCTCGGCCATGGCTTCGACAAACTGGTCGTGGATGCCAGCGGTGACGATAAAGCGGCTGGAAGCGGTGCAACGCTGGCCGGTGGAGTAGAACGCGCTCTGTACCGACAGCTCGACCGCTTGCTTGAGGTCAGCGTCGTCGAGAATGATCTGCGGGTTCTTGCCGCCCATTTCCAGCTGGACCTTGGCCTGGCGCGATACGCAGCTGACGGCGATCTGACGACCGACACCCACGGAACCTGTGAAGCTGATGCCATCGACTTTCGGGCTGTGGACCAGTGCATCGCCAACCACACGACCGCTGCCCATCACCAGGTTGAACACACCGGCCGGGAAGCCTGCGCGGGAGATGATTTCAGCCAGGGCCCAGGCGCAACCCGGAACCAGGTCCGCGGGTTTCAGCACGACGCAGTTGCCGTAGGCCAGGGCCGGGGCGATTTTCCATGCCGGGATGGCGATCGGGAAGTTCCACGGGGTGATCAGACCGACCACGCCCAAGGCTTCGCGAGTGACTTCAACGTTGACGCCCGGACGCACCGACGGCAGGTAGTCGCCGGACAGGCGCAGGCACTCGCCGGCGAAGAACTTGAAGATGTTACCGGCGCGGGTCACTTCGCCGATGGCTTCAGGCAGGGTCTTGCCCTCTTCCCGGGCCAGCAGGGTGCCGAGTTCTTCGCGTCGGGCGAGGATTTCAGTACCGACTTTGTCCAGGGAGTCGTGACGCGCCTGAATGCCGGAAGTGGACCAGGCCGGGAACGCGGCACGGGCGGCGTCGATGGCGGCGTGGACTTGAGCCAGGTCAGCCTTGGCGTAGTCACCGATGGCGTCGCTCAGTTCGGACGGGTTGATGTTGGTCGAATAATCGCCACCGGCAACCCATTCGCCGTTGATGTAGTTATCGAAACGCTTTGAATCAGCCACTTGAAGATCTCCTCACGCAAAAGGCCGCTGATTGCTCAGCGGCCTTACTTAATCGGATGTATTACTGCGCGCCCTGCTTGTCGATCAGCGCGGCGAGCATTTCGTACTCTTCGCCGGTCAGGTCGGTCAGCGGTGCACGCACAGGACCTGCGTCGTAGCCGGCAATCTTTGCCCCGGCCTTGACGATGCTCACGGCATAACCGGCCTTGCGGTTACGGATGTCCAGGTACGGCAGGAAGAAGTCGTCGATGATCTTGCCGACGGTGGCGTGATCTTCACGAGCGATCGCGTGGTAGAAGTCCATCGCGGTTTTCGGGATGAAGTTGAACACCGCCGAGGAGTAGACCGGCACGCCCAGCGCCTTGTAGGCCGCGGCGTAGACTTCGGCGGTCGGCAAGCCACCCAGGTAGCTGAAGCGATCACCGAGGCGGCGACGGATCGACACCATCAACTCGATATCACCCAGGCCATCCTTGTAGCCGATCAGGTTCGGGCAGCGCTCGGCCAGACGTTCCAGCAGCGGTGCGTTCAGGCGGCAGACGTTACGGTTGTAGACCACCACGCCGATGTTGACCGATTTGCACACGGCTTCAACGTGCGCGGCAACGCCGTCCTGGCTGGCTTCGGTCAGGTAGTGCGGCAGCAGCAACAGGCCTTTGGCGCCCAGGCGCTCGGCTTCCTGTGCGTATTCGATGGCCTGGCGGGTCGAACCGCCCACGCCGGCCAGGATTGGCACGCTGGAGGCGCAAGTGTCGACGGCCGTCTTGATGATTTCCGAATATTCGCTGGCCGCCAGAGAGAAGAACTCACCGGTACCGCCCGCGGCGAACAGAGCCGAGGCGCCGTATGGGGCCAGCCATTCGAGACGCTTGATGTAACCCGCGCGATTGAAGTCGCCCTGAGCATTGAAATCGGTAACCGGGAAAGACAGCAGACCGGAAGAGAGGATGGACTTCAGTTCTTGTGGATTCATTATTCGAACACCCTGGATAACGACGTTGTGTGAGAAAACCGTTCAGCCCGCGCTGAAGTTGTAGGTCATCGTACAACTTAAAATACAACCGTCAACTGCATTTCATCGCCGGGTGTGAAAAACTGTTCGACAAGAATTCGTTGAAGTCCTGTTTTAGAGGGCTTCTTCAGGGGAGCGCAGGGAAGATCACACCTCGAAAAACAGGTGTTCAGGAGATACGTTGTCGGAAGATTGAAGCAGGAGATAAGTAAAAAAGAGGCTGATCGAAGGTCTTGCGGGATGGCTTGCGGCCCCTTCGCGAGCAAGTCGAAGACGGCTTATCGGGCGACCCATCACCAAAAGCAAAAAACCTAAACCCGCTGCGCCTCAGCCTCTTCATGGGCATGACGCAACCGCTCACGGCTGTTGGTCAGGTGCAGGCGCATCGCCGCACGCGCCGCATCGGAATCCTGGCGGGCAATGGCGTCGTAGATCTCTTCGTGCTCACGGCTCAGGCGACCCATGTAGTGCTGCTGGTCGTCATGGGCCAGGCGCGCGGAGTTCAGCCGTGTGCGCGGAATGATGCTGGTACCCAGGTGGGTCATGATGTCGGTGAAATAACGGTTGCCGGTGGACAGCGCGATTTCGAGGTGGAAGGCGAAGTCCGAGGCTACGGCGTCACTGGCGTGAGCGGCGCTTTCATTCAACGCGTCGAGGGCGGCGCGCATATTGGCTAACTGTTCCGGACTACGACGTTGCGCCGCCAATCCGGCGGACTCCACTTCCAGGCTGATGCGCAGTTCCAGGATCGCCAGCACATCTCGCAAGGTCACGACGGTCGCCGGGTCGATACGGAAACCGCTCGGGCTCGGTGTGTCGAGCACGAAGGTGCCGATACCGTGGCGGGTTTCCACCTGCCCTGCCGCCTGCAAACGGGAAATCGCCTCGCGCACCACCGTACGGCTGACACCATGGGCATCCATGATGGCTGACTCGGTGGGCAACTTGTCGCCACGCTTGAGATGACCGTCGCGGATCTGCTCGGACAGCACCGTCACCAGTTCCTGAGCGAGGCTGCGGCGCTTGCGTGGGAGACGTGGAGCGTCGTTCGGGTTTTCCATGGTGAACATCTGTCTCGAAAAAATCGGCGGCTGAAAGCGCATCATAGCGCAACGCGGTTGTACGATCACCACCGCCGCAGGCTGCGATCTTTTGACTTTGATTTTTCAAGATCAAAAGATCGCAGCCTGCGGCAGCTCCTACAGGATTTGTGGTGTTTATGCGGTCACGGCCTGGTCCACCAGATGGCCATTCTCGATACGAATGTGCCGCGGGTGGAAGCGTTTCAGGCTGCTGCGATGGCCCACGCTGACAATGCTCAGCCCCGGCAACTCGTCGATCAGCGCCTGATACAGCGTGGCCTCGTCTTCTTCGTCCATCGCCGAGGTGGCTTCGTCCATGTACAGCCATTGTGGTGCATAAAGCAGCGCACGGGCGAAAGCCAGGCGCTGCTGCTCCCCCGGTGACAACATGCGCTGCCAGTGATTGGCTTCGTCGAGACGGGCAATCAGGTGCGGCAGGCGGCAGGTTTCCAGCACCTGCGCGTAGCGTTCGTTCGGATAGGTATCGCCGGGCTGTGGATAACTGAGGACATCACGCAGGGTACCAATCGGCAAATACGGTTTTTGCGGCAGGAACAGGTAGCGCGCCGATGGCAGACGAATACTGCCGTGGCCGGTCGGCCACAGATGTCCCATCGCCCGCAGCAGCGTCGACTTGCCGCTGCCGGAACGACCGCTGAGCATCACACGCTCGCCCTCCTCCACGGTCATGTCGGCGTTGGACAGCAGGTGGCGACCGTCAGTCAGGTCGAGGCCGAGGTTGTGCACCTTCAGCACCGAGCCCGAATTCTGTACGTCGATGGCCGGCGCACGCTCTTCGTTATCACGCATGGCCTGGTGGAAGCTCAACAGACGATCGCAGGTGGCGCGCCAGGAAGCGAGGCTCTGGTAGGCACTGATAAACCAGCTGAAGCTTTCCTGCACGTTGCCGAACGCCGAGCTGATTTGCATCAGCTCGCCCAGTTCGATCTTGCCGGAAAGGTAACGCGGGGCGGCAACCATGAAGGGGAAGATAATGGCGGCCTGGCTGTAACCGGCGGTGAAGAACGTCAGGCGCTTGGACACTTTCATGATGTCCCAGAAGTTATGCCAGACCATCCCGAAGCGATCACTCAACCGACGATTCTCGTTCGGCTCGCCGTTGTACAACGCGATACTTTCGGCATTCTCGCGAATTCGCACCATTGAGAAACGCAGGTCGGCTTCGAAGCGTTGTTGCTGGTTGTTCAGGCCGATCAGGCGACGACCGATCAAATGCGTCAGCCAACTGCCGACCACCGCATAAACCAGCACGCACCAGAACATGTAGCCGGGAATGGTGATGCCGAATACCTCAATGCTGCCCGACACGCCCCACAGAATGATCGAGAACGACACCAGGCTGACGATATTGCGCAGCAGCCCGATACCCAGCTCAAGGGTGTTGGAGGTGAAGTTGTTGAGGTCTTCGGAAATCCGCTGGTCCGGGTTATCGGTGTAACCGCCCTGCTCCAGCTGGTAGTAATTCTTGTCGGCGAGCCAGCGTGCAAAGTGCTTTTCGGTGAGCCATGCCCGCCAGCGGATTGTCAGCATTTGCGTCAGGTACAGCCGGTACACCGCGCCGACGATCGCCACCGCCGCAATCGCGCAGAAGTACAGGATCAGTTGCCAGAACGCGGCCTCGTCCTTCTTTTGCAGGGCGTTGTAGAAGTCCTTGTACCAGGTGTTGAACCACACCGAGATCCCCACGCTGATCAGCGACAGCGCTATCACCGCGATCAGCAGCGTCCAGGCCTTGGCCTTCTCTTCACTGCGCCAGTAAGGCGTGATCATCGCCCACACTTTGCGAAAAAACTGCCCGCGCACGGCGTCGTTGACCGCGGAATACTCAGCGTTCTGATTCATGGATAAGGCTCGATAGAGAAAAGTACGCACACGAACCGATCATAGATGATCGGTCCGGTTTGTCGCGAGATACGGCCCGCATTCATTCAGCGCAGGTTCAGCGGCGAACGGGACGCTTCTGCAGTTTGCGCTGCAGGGTGCGGCGGTGCATGCCCAGGGCACGGGCCGTGGCGGAGATGTTGCCTTCGTGTTCAGTCAGCACGCGCTGGATGTGCTCCCACTGCAGGCGGTCCACGGACATCGGGTTTTCCGGCACCAGGCTGTCGAGGTCGGCGTGCTCGGACAGCAGCGCCGCCAGCACGTCGTCGGCGTCGGCCGGCTTGCACAGGTAGTTGCAGGCACCACGCTTGATCGCCTCGACGGCGGTGGCAATGCTCGAGTAACCGGTGAGGATCACCACGCGCATTTCCGGGTCCATTTCCAGCAACTTGGGCAGCAGTACCAGGCCGGAATCGCCGTCCATCTTCAGGTCCAGTGCGGCATAATCCGGCAGATCGGCCTTGGCCAGCTCCAGGCCTTCCTCGGCGGAACCGGCAGTGCTGACGCGAAAACCGCGGCGGGCCATGGCGCGGGCCATGACGCGGGTGAATGTGGCGTCGTCATCGACCAGCAACAAATGTGGCAGTTCTTCGCCTTCGACTTGGATCTCTTCACTCATGTTCGTTTCCTCGGGCGACACGGGGCAGGCGCAGCTCGGTGAGCGTGCCACCTTCCTCATGACTGTAGAGTTTCACTGAGCCGCCGGCGCGTGTCACGCTGGCCTTGCTCAAAAACAGGCCCAGGCCGAAGCCTTTGCCCTTGGTGGTAAAAAACGGTTTGCCGATTTGCTCGGCGATGGCCAGAGGCACGCCAGCGCCATGGTCACGAATGCTGATGGTCAGGTTTTCCCAATCCCAGTCCAGCGTCACTTGCAGCCCTTCGGGGCAGGCATCGGCAGCGTTGTTCAACAGATTCAACAAAGCCTGGGTCAGGTCCGGCGGCGGCGCCATGCGCGGGACCGGGCCCTGGCCGAGGCGCTGGAAGCGATAACTGGCTTCCGGGCGCATCAGGTGCCAGCGATTGAGGGCTTCATCGAGCCAATCGGTGACGTCCTGCATCTCCACCGCCAACCGGCGATTGGCCTCGGCGGCGCGCACCAGTTGCTGCAAGGTTTGCTTGCACAACTTGACCTGATCCTGCAGCACGCTCAGGTCGTCCTGCAACATCGGATCATGATGATCCTGACGCATTTCCTTGAGTAGCACACTCATGGTCGCCAGCGGCGTGCCCAGTTCATGGGCCGCGCCGGCGGCCTGGGTGGCGACGGCCAGCAGTTGCTGATCGCGCAGGCCTTCTTCGCGACGAATGGCGCGCAACTCTTCCTGGCGACGCAGTTCTTCGGCCATGCGCGCGGCGAAGAAGGTGATCACCGCAGCCGCGAGGGCAAAGCTCAACCACATCCCATAGACCTGCAGGTTTTCCCGAGCGATCGGGAAGGTTTGCAGCGGGTAGAACTGCGCCAGCAACAGCGTGTACATCGTCAGCGCAATACCCGACAGGATCACCGAATAACGCCATGGCAACGTTACCGCGGCAATGGTCAGCGGCACCAGGTAATAGGAGACGAAGGGGTTGGTCGAGCCACCGGAGAAATACAGCAGCGCACTGTGGATAAACAGGTCGCAGGCCAGTTGCACGGCGTATTCGAGCTCGGTCACCGGCCACGAAGTGCGCAGGCGAATGGCCGTGAACACGCACAGCAGCATTGAACATGCGAGCGTCGCAGCCAGTTGAAACCAGGGCAGTGGCAGCAATTCGAGCCAGTAGGCCAGGCCAACGGAACCGGCCTGGGCGGCCAGCACCAACGTGCGGATGAACGTCAGCCGCCAGAGGTTCTGGCGAGTGGCGGAAGTGATTTGAACGGGGGCGAGCATGAGCTCTCCTGATGAGCGCTCCAGGCGGATCGCAGGGAGTATAACCAAGCACGGGGGCTGACAGGCAAAAGTGCGGCAAACGGCCACAGCCAAGCTCAATGTTTTAAGGGAACGCTTTTGTGGCGAGGGAGCTTGCTCCCGCTGGACTGCGCAGCAGGCCCTAAGCATTCAACTGTGTAACACAAAGAAAATTTGCATACCGATTTTACGACTGCTTCCCAGCCGAGCGGGAGCAAGCTCCCTCGCCACAAAAAGCCCTGCGCGCACCATCAGTTCTGTATAGAAGTTGTAACTGTGCGAACCGGAGCATAAAAGCTAGAGTCTGATGGTTTCACGCAGGCCTGGATCATACCCCTGCGCACCTTTCAAGGAGCCTTCATGCACACATTCCGCCGCAGCGCCGCCCTCCTCGCCCTGAGCGTTGGCACCGTCGCCAGCCTCCCGGCCCTGGCCGCCGACGAGCTTCATTACAACCAGATTTCCCTGCGCGCCGAAGTCAGTCAGGAAGTGGCGCGCGACCTGATGATCGTGACCCTCTACACCGAAGAACAGAACACCGACCCGGCCAAACTCGCCGCCGATGTCAGCACCACCATGAATAAGGCGCTGGCCCAGGCCAAGCAAGTCAAGAACATCACCCTGCGCCAGGGCAGTCGCAACAGCTACCCGATCTACGACACCAAGGGCCAGAAAATCACCGGCTGGCGCGAGCGTGCCGAATTGCGCCTGGAAAGCTCGGACTTCGCTGCGCTGTCGAAGCTGACCGGCGAACTGCTCACCGACCTGAAAATGGGCGGCATGGACTTCGCCATCGCCACCCCGACCCGCAAGGCCAGCGAAGACGCCCTGCTCAAGGATGCCGTGACCGCGTTCAAGGCCCGCGCCCAGCTTGCGACTGATGCTCTGGGCGGCAAGAGCTACAAAATCGTCAACCTGAACCTCAACAGCAACGGTTATCCACAGCCTTACATGCGCGCGCCAATGATGATGAAAGCCGCCGCCATGGACAGCGCACCGGTGACGCCGGATGTCGAGGCCGGTACCAGCCAGGTCAGCATGACCGCCGATGGCTCGATTGAAGTGCTGATGCCTTGAATCGATAGCCCGTAAACAAAAACGGCGATCATAAAAATGATCGCCGTTTTTTTTGGCAGTTTTCAGGCATGAGCTATAACTGGATAGGTCCACCCGAGAAAAGCCGTCGATTGGCCACTATCGGTGCAACAATAACCACTCTTATTCACGCCGTGCCCACCCCACAATCCGGGGTATGAATAAGTAACACCCCGCCCCACGCAGGAGCAACCCGAGTCAGGAACGCACTCTAAAAGTGCGTCATTTGCACCGTAAAAATGCTGCGCAAACGGTCAAATGCGTCAGCAATTATACAAATGCGACATTAAGGTACGTTCGTGCCACCGTTTAAGGCTTGTAGTCGCTCTGGATCTTGCATTGGGTATGGCCCCTGCATAAGTATCCGCAGGCACGACTCACGAGGTCGTCCTCTAATTCCAAAAATGACAACAAATCATGAGGCCACCATGCTTAAACACGCGGTCATTCCGTTCTTAGTTGGCGCAAGCTTGTTAGCCAGCGCACCGTTCGCCCAAGCAGCGACTAACCTGGTGTTCTGCTCCGAAGGGAGCCCGGCCGGTTTCGATCCAGGTCAATACACCACCGGAACCGACTTCGACGCCTCTGCAGAAACCATGTTCAACCGCCTGACGCAGTTCGAGCGCGGCGGCACCGCGGTAATTCCTGGACTGGCGACCAGCTGGGACGTCTCCGATGACGGCCTGACCTACACCTTCCACCTGCGTGAAGGCGTCAAGTTCCATACCACGCCGTACTTCAAGCCAACTCGTGAGTTCAACGCCGACGACGTGCTGTTCACCTTTAATCGCATGATTAACAAGGATGACCCGTTCCGCAAAGCGTACCCGACCGAATTCCCGTACTTCACCGACATGGGGATGGATACCAACATCACCAAGATCGATAAAGTCGACGACAAGACTGTCAAGTTCACCCTCAAGGACGTTGATGCCGCGTTCATCCAGAACATGGCCATGAGCTTCGCCTCGATCCAGTCCGCCGAGTACGCTGCCCAGCTGCTCAAGGAAGGCAAGGCCGCCGACATCAACCAGAAGCCGGTTGGTACTGGCCCGTTCGTGTTCAAGAGCTACCAGAAAGACTCCAACATCCGCTACACCGGGAACAAGGACTACTGGAAGCCTGACGACGTGAAGATCGACAACCTGATCTTCGCCATCACCACCGACCCATCGGTACGTATCCAGAAGCTGAAGAAGAACGAGTGCCAGGTCACCCTGTTCCCTCGTCCGGCCGACCTGAAGGCACTGCGCGAAGACAAGACCCTGAAGCTGCCTGACCAGGCTGGTTTCAACCTCGGCTACATCGCCTACAACGTGATGCCCAAGGTCAAGGGACAAACCGATGCGAACCCGCTGGCTGACCTGAAGGTACGCCAGGCAATGGACATGGCGGTCAACAAGCAACAGATCATCGACTCCGTGTACCAGGGCGCCGGCCAACTGGCCGTCAACGCCATGCCTCCAACCCAGTGGTCCTACGACACCACTATCAAGGATGCGCCGTACAACCCTGAGAAAGCCAAAGAGCTGCTCAAGGAAGCCGGCGTCAAAGAGGGCACCGAAATCGTTCTCTGGGCGATGCCGGTACAGCGTCCTTACAACCCGAACGCCAAGCTGATGGCAGAAATGCTGCAGTCCGACTGGTCCAAGATCGGCCTCAAGGTCAAGATCCAGAGCTACGAGTGGGGCGAGTACATCAAGCGCTCCAAAGGTGGCGAGAACCAGGCGATGCTGATTGGCTGGAGCGGTGACAATGGTGATCCGGACAACTGGCTGAACGTTCTGTTCGGCTGCGACTCGCTGGAAGGCAACAACTTCTCCAAATGGTGTGACAAGAAGTTTGACGACATCGTCAAGCAAGCCAAGCGCACTTCGGACCAAGGCAAACGCACCGAACTGTACAAACAGGCGCAACACGTCCTCAAGGATGCCGTGCCTATGACACCTATCGCTCACTCGACGGTGTTCCAACCCATGCGCGCCAACGTGCAGGACTTCAAGATCAGCCCATTTGGCTTGAACTCCTTCTACGGCGTCAGCGTCAGCAAATAAGGTTTTGCAACGGCGACGTTCCTGACGTCGCCGTTGCTTTATCTTCCGAGAAAGCAGGAATTCGCCTACATCCTAATCCGCAGCTGACTACAGCATCGGGCGAGGACGCGTTGCCATTTCCTACGAGTCTTTAGGACTCTACGCATTTACTGTCGGACCCATGGCTCATACCGTCGGGATCTGACCAGTGCACGCGTGGGTCATCGGTTACTGCTGTGTGCATGGTTTGAAATCAGTGATGCCTCTACGTCCGCGCACGGGACGGCGGCTCATTGACAACATTTGAGAGAAAAGGAAGCGTTATGCGCCATACCCTGGTTTTATCCGCTTTGCTGGGCACCGGTCTGTTGGGCGCCACTTCCATCAGCCAGGCCGCCAACAACAGCCTGGTGTTCTGCTCCGAAGGCAGCCCCGCCGGTTTCGACACGGCGCAGTACACCACTGCGACTGACAACGACGCCGCCGAGCCGCTATACAACCGATTGGCAGAGTTTGAAAAAGGCGCGACCAACGTCGTACCGGGCCTGGCCACGAGCTGGGATATTTCCGAGGACGGCCTCAAATACACCTTCCACCTGCGCGAAGGGGTGAAGTTTCATACCACCAAATACTTCACGCCGACCCGGGACTTCAACGCCGATGACGTGTTGTTCACGTTCAATCGCATGCTCGACCCGCAACAACCTTTCCGTAAGGCTTATCCGACAGAGTTTCCGTACTTCAACGGCATGAGCCTGAACAAGAACATCGCCAAGGTCGAAAAGACCGGGCCGCTGACCGTGGTCTTTACGCTCAATAGCGTGGACGCCGCGTTCATCCAGAACATCGCCATGAGCTTCGCCGCCATCCTTTCGGCCGAATACGCCGACAAGCTGCTGGCCGAGGGCAAGCCGAGCGACATCAACCAGAAGCCGATCGGCACCGGGCCGTTCGTGTTCAAGAGCTACCAGAAAGACTCGAACATCCGTTACACCGGCAACCAGCATTACTGGGACCCGAGCCGGGTCAAGCTCGACAACCTGATTTTCGCCATCAACACCGACGCCTCGGTGCGCGTGCAGAAACTCAAGGCCGGCGAGTGCCAGATCACCTTGCATCCACGCCCTGCCGATGTAACCGCGCTGAAGAGCGACCCGGCCCTGCAACTGATCGAGAAGCCTGGCTTCAACCTCGGCTACATCGCCTACAACGTGCGCCACAAACCCTTCGACCAGCTCGAAGTGCGCCAGGCGCTGGACATGGCGGTGAACAAGCAAGGCATTCTCAATGCCGTCTACCAGGGCGCGGGGCAACTGGCGGTCAACGCCATGCCGCCAACCCAATGGTCCTACGACGACACGATCAAGGACGCCGCCTACAACCCGGAAAAAGCCAAGGAGCTGCTCAAGGCTGCCGGCGTCAAGGAAGGCACCGAGATCACCCTCTGGGCCATGCCGGTCCAGCGTCCGTACAACCCCAACGCCAAGTTGATGGCCGAGATGCTCCAGGCTGACTGGGCGAAGATCGGCCTCAAGGTCAAGATCGTCAGCTATGAGTGGGGCGAGTACATCAAGCGCACCAAGAATGGCGAGCACGACATCAGCCTGATCGGCTGGACCGGTGACAACGGTGATCCGGACAACTGGCTGGGCACGCTCTACAGCTGCGACGCCATTGGCGGCAACAACTACTCGATGTGGTGTGATCCGGCCTACGACAAGCTGATCAAGCAGGCCAAGGTCGTCACCGACCGTGAACAGCGCACCCAGCTCTACAAACAGGCGCAGCAGTACCTCAAGCAGCAGGTACCGATCACGCCGGTCGCCCACTCAACGGTCAACCAGCCGCTGAGCGCCAAAATCGAAGGGTTCAAGGTGAGCCCGTTCGGTCGCAATGTTTTCTCGGGTGTCAGCATCGAAAAATAACCGATTAGCCAGAAATGCCGGGGGGCGGATTTTCCGCCCTCACGCAGACGCTTTGCCGTCTTTTGTCAATTTGGCCGACAGCAAACGTTTGCGATGCCGTGAATGAGTTCTAAACCAATAGCCGGATCACAAAAAAAGACCGGCATAAAAAAAAGAAAGTAAGGAGCTTTACCCATGAAACTGAGCAGCACCGCGTTATTGGCCTTGGCCATCAGCAGCGTAACCGCCACGGCTTACGCAGAAACCCAAAGCCAGGCTTTCACCCCGGTTACCGTGAACGAGAAAAACGCCCAGAGCGAAGCCACTGGCTTTGTCGAAGGCCAGTCGATCACCGGCACCACGCGTAACTGGTACGCCAATGAGCAACTGCACCGCGGCGCCAAATTCGCCTACAAAAAAGACGGCGTTTCGACCCCGACCGATCGCCGGATCAACTGGGTCCAGGGCACCATCCTCAAGTACAACTCGGGCTTCACCGAAGGCACCGTGGGCTTCAGCACTGAAGTGGCGGCGTACAACGCCATCGCCCTGGACCAGGACCGCAAAGACCTGGCGTCGAACAACGGCGGCGCACCAGGCAGTCGTCCAGGCGCGGGCAACAACCGTACCCTGACCAAAGAGGGCGGCGACGCTCAAGGCCAGTGGAGCAAACTGGGCCTGGCCAACGTCAAGGCCCGTGTTTCCAACAGCACCCTGACCGCCGGCCGCATGAACTTCAGCAGCCCGATGGTCGACGTAATCGGTAACCGTGCACTGCCTTCGAGCTTCCAGGGCGTGGCCCTGCACAGCGAAGAGCTGAACAACCTGGCCTTCGACCTGGCCACCTTCGACCGCAACTCACCGCGTACCGAAGAAAGCCAGCGCAAATTCCGCACCGAATACGCCAACGGCATCGTCGAAACCGACCACGTTCACACCGGCGGTATCACCTACACCCCATTTGCCAGCCTGACCACCAGCCTCTGGGCGACCCAGGCTGAAGACATCTGGAACCAGTACTACTTCGGCGCCTCCCACGTACTGGGCGACAGCCAGGTATTGAGCCTGACCACCGGCCTGAACTACTACAAAACCAAGGAAACCGGTAAAGCCCTGATCGGCGATATCGACAACGACACCTACTCGCTGTCGTTCGGCCTGACCCACCAGGCCCATACCCTGACCCTCTCGTATCAGGAAGTGAACGGTAACGAGTACTTCGACTACCTGCACGAAACCAACGGTATCTACCTGGCCAACTCCCTGCTGTCGGACTTCAACGGCCCGAACGAAAAATCGTTCCAGGTTGCCTACGGTCTGAACATGGCCGAATACGGCGTGCCAGGCCTGAAGTTCAACATCTACCAGGCTCGCGGCTGGGGTATCGACGGTACTCACTACACCGGCAACGGCGGCGTGGCAGGCAAGGGTTACGATGGCATCCAGTCCCAGGATGGCGAACACCACTATGAATACGGCATCGGCGCGACCTACGCCGTGCAGAGCGGCCCGCTCAAGGCCACCACGATTCGCGGCACCTACACCGCTCACCGTGCCAGCGAAAACCAGGCTGATGGCAGCATCAACGAGTTCCGTCTCGTGACCACGGTTCCGTTCAACATCCTGTAATGCCCGTGCCGAACGGCTGATTCAATGACGGATCGGCCGTTCGGCTTTTGTCCTTTAACTGATTGCAGAGGGTTCTTGATGAAAATGCTTCCCCTACGTGCGGCCATCGCGGCTGCGTTGCTCAGTGTCGCTGTTGGTGTCTCGGCCAAACCCCTGGTGGTTTGTACCGAAAACAGCCCCGAAGGCTTCGACATGGTCCAGTACACGACTGCAGTCACAGCCGATGCGGTGGCCGAAACCATCTTCAATCGCCTGGCAGACTTCAAGCCCGGTACCACCGAAGTGATTCCGGCACTGGCCGATTCCTGGGACATCAGCGAAGACGGTCTGAGCTACACGTTTCATCTGCGTAAAGGCGTCAAGTTCCACACCACCGAATACTTCAAGCCGACCCGCGACATGAATGCCGACGACGTGGTCTGGAGTTTCCAGCGCCAGCTGGACCCGATTCATCCATGGCACAAACTGTCGAGCGTGGGCTTCCCGTACTTTGAAAGCATGGGCTTCAAGGAACTGCTGAAAAGCGTCGAGAAAGTCGACGACAACACGGTCAAGTTCACCCTGACCCGTCGCGAAGCGCCGTTCCTGGCCGACATCGCCATGGCCTTCTCGTCGATCTACTCCGCCGAGTACGCCGACCAGTTGCTCAAGGCCAACAAGACCGGCGACCTGAACAACAAGCCGGTCGGCACCGGCCCGTTCGTCTTCCAGCGCTACAACAAGGACGCCCAGGTTCGCTTCAAGGCCAACCCGGACTACTTCCGAGGCAAGCCTCCGGCTGATGCGCTGATCCTGGCCATCGCCACCGACAACAACGTGCGCCTGCAGAAGCTCAAGGCCAACGAGTGCCAGGTCGCGCTGTATCCAAAACCGGATGACATTCCGAGCATCAGGAAAGACGACAAGCTGAAAGTCGATGAGCTGAATGCGATGACCGTCGCGTACATCGCCATCAACACCACGCACAAGTACCTTAGCGATGTACGGGTGCGTAAAGCCATCGACATCGCCTTCGACAAGGAAGCGGCTGTCAACGCGCTGTTCGGCAAGGGCAATGCAACAGCCGCCGTCAACCCGTTCCCGGACACCCTGCTGGGCTACAACCACACCCTGAAGAACCCGGTCCGCGATCTGGACAAGGCCCGTGCCCTGCTCAAGGAAGCCGGCGTACCGGAAGGCACCACCTTCACCCTGTTCACCCGCAACGGAGGCGGTGCAACCAACCCGAACCCGATGCTCGGTGCGCAGATGATGCAGGCCGACCTGGCCAAGGTCGGGATCAAGATCGACATTCGCGTGATGGAATGGGGCGAAATGCTCAAACGCGCGAAAAACGGCGAGCACGACATGGTTTCCGCCGGATGGGCGGGCGATAACGGCGACCCGGATAACTTCCTGACGCCTATGCTCAGTTGTGAAGCGGCCAAGAACGGCGAAAACTACGCGCGCTGGTGCAATGACAAGTTCCAGGCCCTGATCGATCAGGCCCGGGAAAAAACCGACCCGGCCGAGCGTGCAGCCCTGTACGAGCAGGCCCAGCTTATTTTCAACCAGGACCAACCGTGGATCAGCTTGGCCCACACTAGAATGTTTACCGCAATGCGCAACAACGTAGAGGGCTATCACATTAGCCCCCTGACCACGAATAACTTCGCCACCACCCAGGTGAAGTAATAAGAAAACTCCCGGCATTCCTGACCCAGGCATGCCGGGCACGCCTAACCGGCTGATGAGGTACAACACACGATGTTTAGTTTTATTGCCCGCCGACTGGGGTTATTGATCCCCACGTTCTTCGGCATCACCCTGCTGACTTTCGCGTTGATTCGCATGATCCCGGGCGACCCCGTGGAAGTCATGATGGGAGAACGCAGGGTCGATCCCGAAATGCACGCTCAGGCAATGGAACGCCTAGGTCTGAACAAACCCCTGTATGCCCAGTACCTGGATTACATCGGCAAGCTGGCCCACGGCGATCTCGGGGAATCCCTGCGTACCCGTGAAAGTGTGTGGAGCGAATTCACCTCCCTGTTCCCCGCGACCCTGGAACTGTCCATGGCCGCCCTGTTGTTCGCCGGCATCCTGGGCCTTCTGGCCGGGGTGATCGCGGCACTCAAGCGAGGATCCCTGTTCGACCATGGGGTGATGGGTGTCTCCCTGGCGGGATACTCGATGCCGATCTTCTGGTGGGGCCTGATCCTGATCATGTTCTTCTCGGTGAGCCTGGGCTGGACCCCGGTGTCCGGGCGGATCGACCTGCTCTACGACATCGAGCCGCGCACCGGCTTCATGCTGATCGACACGCTGCTGGCCGACGAGCCGGACGCCTTCTTCGACGCCCTGCACCACCTGATCCTGCCGGCCATTGTGCTCGGCACCATTCCGCTGGCAGTGATCGCGCGGATGACCCGCTCGTCGATGCTCGAAGTGCTGCGTGAAGACTACATTCGCACCGCCAAGGCCAAAGGCCTGTCGCCGGCGCGCGTCGTGTTCGTACACGGCCTGCGTAACGCGCTGATCCCGGTACTGACGGTGGTCGGCCTGCAAGTCGGAACGCTGCTGGCCGGTGCGGTCCTGACCGAAACCATCTTCTCGTGGCCCGGCATCGGCAAATGGCTGATCGAAGCCATTGGTGCCCGGGACTACCCGGTCGTACAAAACGGCATCCTGTTAATCGCCTGCCTGGTGATTCTGGTCAACTTCGTAGTGGACATCCTCTACGGCTTTGCCAACCCACGCATCCGTCATCAGCGCTGAGATCATGACCATGACCACTCCAATTCCATCGGTAGCAGTCGATCAAAGCCTGCTGTACCCGTCTCCATACAAAGAATTCTGGCAAGCGTTCTCCAAGAACAAAGGCGCCGTCGCCGGCCTGATGTTCATGCTGCTGGTGATTTTCTGCGCCATCTTCGCCCCGTGGGTTGCCCCTCACGATCCTAGCGAGCAGTACCGCGATTTCCTGCTGACCCCGCCAGCCTGGCTCGAAGGTGGGCAACTGCAGTTCCTGCTCGGTACCGATGAACTGGGCCGCGACCTGCTGTCGCGACTGATCCAGGGTTCGCGCCTGTCGCTGCTGATCGGCTTGTCGTCGGTGGTGATGTCACTGATTCCGGGCATCCTGCTGGGCCTGTTCGCCGGGTTCTTCCCGCGCGTGCTCGGTCCGACCATCATGCGTCTGATGGACATAATGCTGGCCCTGCCGTCCCTGCTGCTGGCCGTGGCGATCGTCGCCATCCTCGGCCCTGGCCTGATCAACACCGTGATCGCCATCGCCGTGGTGTCCCTGCCGTCGTACGTTCGCCTGACCCGCGCTGCGGTGATGGGCGAACTGAACCGCGACTACGTGACCGCCGCGCGCCTGGCCGGTGCCGGCTTGCCGCGCCTGATGTTCGTCACCGTGCTACCCAACTGCATGGCGCCGCTGATCGTTCAGGCCACCCTGAGCTTCTCCTCGGCGATCCTCGATGCCGCCGCACTGGGCTTCCTCGGCCTTGGCGTACAACCGCCAACCCCTGAGTGGGGCACCATGCTGGCTTCGGCCCGCGACTACATCGAACGCGCCTGGTGGGTGGTGAGCCTGCCTGGTTTGACCATTTTGCTCAGCGTGCTGGCAATCAACCTGATGGGCGACGGCCTGCGCGATGCGCTGGACCCGAAACTCAAGAACGCCGCCTGAGGAGATTCCCATGTCACTGCTAGAAATCAAGAATCTCAACGTTCGCTTCGGCGACAAAAACGCCACGCCAGTGGTCGATGGCCTCGACCTGAAAGTGGACAAGGGCGAAGTGCTGGCCATCGTTGGCGAGTCCGGCTCCGGCAAATCCGTGACCATGATGGCGCTGATGGGCCTGATCGAGCATCCGGGGATCGTCACCGCTGACGCCCTGAACTTCGACGGCAAGAACATGCTCAAGCTCAACAATCGTCAGCGTCGACAGATCGTCGGTAAAGACCTGTCCATGGTCTTCCAGGATCCGATGACCGCGCTGAACCCGAGCTACACCGTCGGCTTCCAGATTGAAGAAGTGCTGCGCCTGCACCTGAAAATGTCCGGCAAGGCGGCCCGCAAACGCGCCATCGAACTGCTGGAAAAAGTCGAGATCCCGGGTGCCGCCAGCCGTATGGACGCTTACCCGCATCAACTGTCCGGTGGCATGAGCCAGCGTGTCGCGATTGCCATGGCGATTGCCGGCGAACCGAAACTGCTGATCGCCGACGAACCGACAACGGCGCTGGACGTGACCATCCAGGCACAGATCATGGACCTGCTGCTGGCGTTGCAGAAAGAGCAGAACATGGGCCTGGTGCTGATCACCCACGACCTCGCCGTCGTGGCCGAAACCGCCCAGCGCGTGTGCGTGATGTACGCCGGCCAGGCGGTCGAAGTCGGTCAGGTGCCGCAACTGTTCGACATCCCGGCGCACCCGTATAGCGAAGCGCTGCTCAAGGCGATTCCGGAACACAGCCTCGGCGCCGCGCGTTTGTCGACCCTGCCGGGCATCGTGCCCGGTCGCTACGACCGTCCGCAGGGTTGCCTGCTGTCGCCGCGCTGCCCGTACGTGAAAGACAACTGCCGTCAACAACGTCCGGCCCTTGACCAGAAAAGCAACAGCCTCGCTCGCTGCTTCTACCCGCTGAACCAGGAGGTGGCGTAATGGCCGTCGTTCTTACCGCCCGCGACCTGACCCGTCACTACGAGGTGTCCCGAGGCCTGTTCAAGGGGCACGCCACCGTGCGCGCCCTCAACGGCGTGTCGTTCGAACTGGAAGCCGGCAAGACCCTCGCTGTCGTCGGCGAGTCGGGTTGCGGCAAGTCCACCCTGGCACGTGCCCTGACCCTGATCGAAGAGCCGTCCTCCGGCTCCTTGAAAATCGCCGGGCAGGAAGTTGCCGGGGCCGACAAGGCCCAGCGCAAGCAACTGCGCAAAGACGTGCAGATGGTGTTCCAGAGCCCGTACGCCTCGTTGAACCCACGGCAGAAAGTCGGTGATCAGCTTGCAGAACCGCTTCTGATCAACACCAGCCTGAGCGCCTCCGAACGTCGCGAGAAAGTCCAGGCGATGATGAAGCAGGTGGGCTTGCGTCCCGAGCACTATCAGCGTTATCCGCACATGTTCTCCGGCGGCCAGCGCCAGCGAATCGCCCTGGCCCGGGCGATGATGCTGCAACCGAAAGTGCTGGTGGCGGACGAACCGACCTCGGCGCTGGACGTGTCGATTCAGGCGCAGGTGCTCAACCTGTTCATGGATTTGCAGCAAGAGTTCAACACCGCCTACGTGTTCATCTCCCACAACCTGGCAGTGGTACGCCACGTTGCCGACCACGTGATGGTGATGTACCTCGGTCGTCCGGTGGAAATGGGCACGAAAGAGGACATTTACTCACGCCCTCTGCACCCCTATACCCAGGCGCTGCTGTCGGCGACGCCGGCCATCCACCCGGATCCGGACAAGCCAAAAATCAAGATCGTCGGTGAACTGCCCAACCCGCTGAACCCGCCGTCCGGCTGCGCCTTCCACAAGCGCTGCCCGTACGCCACCGAGCGTTGCAGCACTGAAGAGCCGGCCCTGCGCCTGCTCGACAACCGCCAGGTGGCTTGCCACTACGCCGAGCAATTCCTCGACGGCGCGGCATAAAAAATGTGGGAGCGGGCTTGCTCGCGAAGGCGTCATTCCAGTCAACATCAATGTCGACTGACAGATCGCTTTCGTCGGAACGCCGCCCGGAGCAAGCCCGCTCCCACAGGGATTGAGCAGTTCAAGTAAATACGCGTTAACCCGACCCCTTCCACCTCGATTGAGCATCACTCAGGTAGAAGGGGTTTTCTTTTGCCCGCTATCGAGCGACTACGTCTGGCTGTCGCCCTCTTCTTCATCGGTGTCCGGCTCGTCGGTGGTCGAGTCATCGTCGTTGTCCGCACCACCCTGCCCCTGATCTCCCGGTTCCGATTCGGACTTGGCGATCATCAACCCCGCATAACCCGCCTGCCCGCTCGAAGCCTGTTCCCCATGATCGATACACTCGGCCCACGCCATCGAAGTGCCGAGCGAGAGCATCACCATCACCTTCAACAGCAGTAAAACGCGAAACAATCTGTTCATAGCCGATTCCGTCCTTTCGTTGAGTGCCTGTCTGGCGCTGAGTCAAATCTAGTTCCGATCAGCCGGGTTCTCCAGTTGGACGTTGTCGATCGGGGGAAAATGCCATGGGTTTGGAGACTGGTTTGGAATAAAAGTTATGCCGAAAAGATCAAAGCGTGTTCCGCCTTCCAGAACGCTTGTGCTCCCACAGAATTCCTCGCAGGATTCGCGGGATGTACGCAGGACAGGACTTCCGCGATCGGCACGTTTACTCAAAGGACGCAGCATGATCAACAGGCCAATGACCGCGACTATGACGACACTCGCTTCTGTATCGACCATTTCCAGACCAAGCTGCTGCACCTGGCAGACGGTTTCCAGACTGCGACGGGGCAACGTCTGGCGCAGGTTCGTCATGAGCGTTTGAAGGGGTTTGTGGAGCAGTTCAAGGAAGAGATCGGGATTGGCTGATGCGCCAGGAGCACTGAACCTGCACAACTCAGGAAAGGACAAGCGCCATGGATCTGTCGCAAACACTGCTGCAACTTGAACAACGCCTCCTGTCACACACGACTCGACGAAATGCTGAAGAAATCTCACGCTTGCTCGCGGATGACTTTATCGAGTTCAGCGCCATTGGCGGCATCTGGAGCAAGGCCGAGGTGGTCGAGCAGTTGCCCCATGAGTCGTTTATCCAACGGAGCATCAGCCATTTTGCCATCAAGGCATTGTCAGAAGAGACCGCCTTGGTGACTTATCATTGTTACGTCGACAGCCACGGCCATCCCGGCGCAGTCCACAGTTTGCGTAGCTCCATCTGGCGTAATCGGGGCGAGCAGTGGCAGATGGTTTTCCACCAGGGGACATTGATTCCCAGTGAACAATGACGCAGGCATTCATGGCGAATCCGGATCCCTCGCGAGCAAGCTCGCTACAGGGGTTTGCGGCGGACAAATCCAGAGCGGTTGTAGGACTCGAAGTGCAACTACACCGCCTTGCGCCATTGCCTACAACTACGCCAGAATCCGCCGGCTTGTGCGCTAGGACCCTGGTCTCTATCGTTTGCGCGCCGCTGCCAATCCAGCGGCCGGGTTTAGCGATCCAAACCATTCATAGGCGTCACAGCGCCCCAGACTTAAGTGCAGTCTTTCATGTCTGCAATTTGTGTCATGGCGGCTGTGCGTGGGAGACCTGCGGGTCTACCCGGGGTTCCTGTGTCCCGGATCGCTAACCTGCGTACAGCTGCCACCCTTACTTGTTTAGCGATAGGTCATGGTGGTTCGAGTTTTCATAGGAGACGCGCCATGGTTAAACACACGCCCAATCCCCCTGAATCAGAAGCCGAAAGCGCCACCCACCGCGCTTCCAGACTCCATCTAAAACCCGCCATCCTGAAAAGCAACGCACCGCACAATCCCAGCACGATGTTCGTCATTGCACCCGACATCGACACCGAAAGCCTGTTGGCCCATGCCTGCGAATCACTGGCCTCGGCAAGCGTCATGGCCAGCGATTTCGCCACCTTCCTGGACGGCCCGCAGCGCAGCATGTTGCTGGGTATCCAACAGGTGATCATGCTGGCCGACCTGGCAGTCAACCGCGCACTGGATAACGTCGCTCCGCTGGATTAAGTGCTGAACCTTGTGGCGCAGGAAGCGGCTTCCTCGCCACAGCGCTCGGCTCCATTGTTTTAACCCTGTCAAAAAGCAGCCGCTGCACCTGGCGCCGACAAAATCGCGAACGGTCCTACAGGTACGTTGCATCAACACTCGGATGCATCCTACGCGAGCGTCGGATGCTTCCTATATCAACCTTTTTTACCTTCCTGAAAGCTGTCGAGCGCTTGAACGCGGGAGGCAACGAAGCCTCCCCGTCCGCTTCAACAGCCCAGGGAGGCCTGATTTTGTCCAACGTACTGCGCACCTTGTTCGACCACAGCCGCCACACACTCTGGGTCCGGGAGCTGGACGCCCCCCTCGACGTCCTGGCCTTCCACGGCGAAGAACACCTCAGCCAGCCGTTCAGCTACCACATCGAGTTCACCTCCAGCCAACTCGACATCGACGCCGAGCTCATGCTTGGCCAACCCGCCAGCTTCAGCCTGCACGCACTGCCGGAAAAGGTCTCGTCGCTGATCTTCGAACCGTCCGAAGTCAAGCCGCTGCGCACCTTGCACGGGGTAATCAGTGGCTTCAAACGCCTGTCCGCTTCCGTCGACGAGGCACGCTACGAAGTCACCCTGCAACCGCGTCTGGCGCTGCTCGCGCGGGGCCGGCAATACCGGATCTACCAGCACCGGTCGGTGCCGGAAATCGTCGAGCACATCCTGCGCGGCCGTCACGATTTCCGGGGCCAGGACTTCCTCTTCCACCTGCACCGCGAGTACCCCCGGCGCGAA
>NZ_CATKPX010000040.1:0-36916 GCF_949767755.1 Pseudomonas sp. IT-P4
CCGCTGGCTGCGATCTTTTGATCTTAAAAAAAAAAATCAAAAGATCGCAGCCTGCGGCAGCTCCTACAGGGGTCGTGAACAGTCCATAGAGTGTTGTTCACTATTGTTCACTGTCAATGGGTGAACTGTTCAATTGTTCATTTGTGATTGTTCATTTGTGTTCAGCATCGAACGCGGTTTTGCCGTCATCTTCGGGAATTTCAAGCTGAATCAATAGCTTGAGTTTTTTGGCACGGATGTCGCTTTAGAGCTCCGGTCGCTTGACTCCAATAATAAAAAGGCCGAGCCATGTCACTCACCCTGGAGCACGTCAGCCGCACCGTCGAGGGCCAGACCTGGATCGACGATGCCAACCTGAGTTTTGAACCCGGTTCCTTCAACGTTTTGCTCGGGCGCACCTTGTCCGGCAAGACCAGCCTGATGCGCCTGATGGCCGGTCTGGACAAGCCCGACAGCGGCCGCATCCTGATGAACGGCGTCGACGTCACCCAACGCCCCGTGCGCTTGCGCAATGTGTCGATGGTCTATCAGCAGTTCATCAACTACCCGACCATGACGGTGTTCGACAACATCGCCTCGCCGCTGCGTCAGGCCGGTGTATCCAGCGAGCTGATCCAGAACAAGGTGCTGGAAACCGCGAAGATGCTGCGCATCGAGAAGTTTCTCAAGCGCTATCCGCTGGAGCTTTCCGGCGGTCAGCAACAACGCACGGCCATGGCCCGGGCGCTGGTCAAGGACGCCGAACTGATCCTGTTCGACGAGCCGCTGGTGAACCTCGACTACAAGTTGCGCGAAGAGCTGCGCCAGGAAATGCGCGAGCTGTTCAAGGCGCGCCATACCATCGCGATCTACGCCACCACCGAGCCCAATGAAGCCCTGGCCCTGGGCGGCACCACCACCATTCTTCACGAAGGCCGGGTGATCCAGAGCGGCCAGTCCGCCTCGGTCTACCACCAGCCGCAAACGGTGCTGGCGGCGGAGCTGTTCTCCGAGCCGCCGATCAACCTGATGCCGGGACGCATTGCCGGCAACGAAGTGAGTTTCGCCAACTTCGTGCACTTCCCGCTGAACGTCGATCTGCGCCCGGTGGGTGAGGGCGAGTTCCGTTTCGGCGTGCGCCCCAGCCATATCTCGCTGGTGCCGAGCAACGACGACGACCTCGAATTGGCGGTGACCGTCGAAGTCGCGGAAATCAGCGGCTCGGAAACCTTCCTGCATGTGCGCAACGAACACTTCCTGCTGGTGCTGCACTTGCCGGGTGTCCACGAATACGACGTCGATGCGCCGATCCGCATCTACATCCCGACCCATAAACTGTTTGTGTTCGATACGCAGGGGCGGCTGGTCCAGGCGCCGGGCCGGCGTGTCACGAGGGTTGCCTGATGGCCGAAATCCGTTTGCAGAACCTCGCCCACAGCTACACCAAGACCCCGTCGGGACCGGAGGACTACGCGATCCGCGAGATGGACCACATCTGGGAGCAGGGCGGCGCCTATGCCTTGCTCGGTCCGTCGGGCTGCGGTAAATCAACTTTGCTCAACATCATTTCCGGGCTGCTCAGCCCGTCCCAGGGCCATGTGCTGTTTGACGGCAAAGCGGTCAACAACCTGACCCCGGAGAAGCGCAACATCGCCCAGGTTTTCCAGTTCCCGGTGGTCTACGACACCATGACGGTGTTCGACAACCTGGCCTTCCCGCTGCGTAATCAGGGCATGGCCGAGGCCAGGGTTCATAGCAAGGTGCAGGAAATCGCCGAAGTCCTCGACCTGCAGAACCTGCTGAGCAAAAAGGCCCGCAACCTCACCGCCGACGAAAAACAGAAAGTCTCCATGGGCCGCGGGCTGGTGCGTGACGACGTGTCGGCGATCCTCTTCGACGAGCCGCTGACGGTGATCGACCCGCACCTGAAGTGGAAACTGCGGCGCAAGCTCAAGCAGATCCACGAGCAGTTCAACATCACCATGGTCTACGTCACCCACGATCAGCTGGAGGCCTCGACCTTCGCCGACAAGATTGCGGTGATGTACGGCGGCCAGATCGTGCAGTTCGGCACGCCAAGGGAATTGTTCGAGCGCCCGAGCCACACCTTTGTCGGCTACTTCATCGGCAGCCCCGGGATGAACCTGATCGAGGTGCAGCCGCAACCGGGCGGTGTCGGTTTTGCCTCCACGCACCTGCCGCTGTCGGAAGCGATGCAGCAACGTATTGCCGAGTCCGGGTGGAAAACCCTGAAGGTCGGCATTCGTCCGGAGTTCGTCCATGTGTGGGACGAAGCCTTTGATGACGCGCTGCGGGCACAGGTCGTACACGTCGAAGACTTGGGCACCTACAAGATCATGACCCTCGATCTCGATGGCGCGCCGCTGAAAGTGCGCCTGGCCGAAGACAAACCTGTGCCGCAAGGCACGGCCTACATCAGCTTTCCGGCGCAATGGCTGATGGTCTACGCCGATGAATTCCTGCTCGAAGCCAATGCCAACCAAGAGGCGCAGCCATGAACAAGGTGCACAACAACAAGGCCTGGTGGCTGGTGCTGCCCGTGTTCCTGCTGGTGGCGTTCAGTGCGGTGATCCCGATGATGACCGTGGTCAACTACTCGGTGCAGGACATTTTCGATCAGTCCAGCCGCTACTTCGTCGGCGCCGACTGGTACAAGCAGGTGCTGCTCGATCCGCGCCTGCACGACTCGTTGCTGCGCCAGTTCATCTACTCGGCCTGCGTGCTGTTGATCGAAATCCCCCTGGGGATTGCGATTGCCCTGACCATGCCGACAAAGGGGCGCTGGTCGTCAGTGGTGCTGATCATCCTGGCGATTCCGTTGCTGATCCCGTGGAACGTGGTCGGCACCATCTGGCAGATCTTCGGCCGGGCCGACATCGGTCTGCTGGGGGCGAGTCTCAAGGCCATGGGTATCAGCTACAACTATGCGGCGAACACCATGGACGCCTGGGTCACCGTGCTGGTGATGGACGTCTGGCACTGGACCTCGCTGGTGGCGCTGCTGTGCTTCTCCGGCCTGCGGGCGATTCCGGATGTGTATTACCAGGCGGCACGGATCGACCGGGCTTCGGCCTGGGCGGTGTTCCGGCATATCCAGCTGCCCAAGCTCAAGAGTGTGCTGCTGATCGCCGTGATGCTGCGCTTCATGGACAGCTTCATGATCTACACCGAGCCGTTCGTGCTCACGGGTGGCGGTCCGGGCAATTCCACGACCTTCTTGAGCCAGACCCTGACGCAAATGGCGATCGGGCAGTTCGACCTCGGTCCGGCCGCTGCATTCTCGCTGGTGTACTTCCTGATCATCCTGTTGGTGTCCTGGCTGTTCTACACCGCCATGACTCACTCCGACGCCAACCGCTGAGGCCCGCCATGAGCAAGAGAAAGCTGATCCCACTGCTGCTCTACATCCTGTTTCTGCTGGTGCCGATCTACTGGCTGTTGAACATGTCGTTCAAGAGCAACGGCGAAATCCTCGGCGGCCTGACACTTTTCCCACAGGACTTCACACTGGCGAACTACAAGGTGATCTTCACCGATCCGAGCTGGTACACCGGCTACATCAACTCGGCGTATTACGTGAGCCTGAACACGATCATTTCCCTGACCGTGGCCTTGCCGGCGGCCTATGCGTTCTCGCGTTATCGCTTCCTCGGCGACAAGCACCTGTTCTTCTGGCTGCTGACCAACCGCATGGCGCCACCGGCGGTGTTCCTGCTGCCGTTCTTCCAGCTGTATTCCTCGATCGGGCTGTTCGACACCCATATCGCCGTGGCCCTGGCCCACTGCCTGTTCAACGTGCCGCTGGCGGTGTGGATTCTCGAAGGCTTCATGTCCGGCGTGCCCAAGGAAATCGACGAAACCGCCTACATCGATGGCTACAGCTTTCCCAAGTTCTTCGTGAAGATTTTCATCCCGCTGATCGGCTCCGGCATCGGCGTCACGGCGTTCTTCTGCTTCATGTTTTCCTGGGTCGAACTGCTGCTGGCGCGAACCCTCACTTCGGTGAACGCCAAACCGATCGCAGCGGTGATGACCCGTACCGTCTCGGCATCCGGCATTGACTGGGGCGTGCTGGCGGCGGCGGGGGTGTTGACCATCCTGCCGGGCATGCTGGTGATCTGGTTTGTTCGCAACCACGTGGCCAAGGGCTTTGCCTTGGGCCGGGTATGAGGAACTGATGATGGAATGGATGAGTTGGACCGTCCCCACGGCGGCATTTTTTGGTGTCATCGGCTTGATCCTGGTGGGCATGACCACCTGGGAATTGCGTTCGCCGAGTGTGCTTCGGCGAGGTTTTCTACCGATTGCCACCACCCGTGGCGATCGGTTGTTCATCGGTCTTCTCGGCAGCGCCTACCTGCATTTGCTGGTAATCGGCGTCACCGACTGGAGCATCTGGGTCGCCTTCGCGATGTCCCTGGTGTGGCTGTTGGCTGTGATGCGTTGGGGCTAGTCGAATCGCTCGGCAATGTTGCTCCGAAACTTAAACAGGAGGTCTCTATGTTCGACAAAAACAATAAGCTGCGACATAGCATTTCATTGGCAGCCATGCTGGCACTCAGCGGTTTGAGCGCGTCTGCCTGGGCCGATGCCTATGAAGACGCCGCGAAGAAATGGATCGGCGCTGAATTCAAGCCATCCACACTCACGGCCGATCAGCAACTCGAAGAGCTGAAGTGGTTCATCAAGGCGGCCGAGCCGTTTCGCGGGATGAGCATCAAGGTGGTGTCGGAAACCATCGCTACCCACGAGTACGAGTCCAAGGTGCTGGCCAAGGCCTTCACCGAGATCACCGGGATCAAGCTGACCCACGACCTGCTGCAGGAAGGCGACGTGGTGGAAAAGCTGCAGACCCAGATGCAGTCGGACAAGAACATCTATGACGGCTGGGTCAACGACTCGGACCTGATCGGTACGCACTTCCGCTACGGCAAGACCGAATCGATCACCGACCTCATGGCCAACGAGGGCAAGAACTTCACTTCGCCGACCCTCGATATCAAGGACTTCATCGGTATCTCCTTCACCACCGCGCCGGACGGCAAGATCTACCAGTTGCCCGATCAGCAGTTCGCCAACCTGTACTGGTTCCGCGCCGACTGGTTCGAACGCGCGGACCTGAAGGCCAAGTTCAAGGAAAAGTACGGCTACGAACTCGGCGTACCGGTGAACTGGTCGGCCTATGAAGACATCGCCAAATTCTTCAGCGAAGACGTCAAGGAAATCGACGGCAAGCGCGTTTATGGGCACATGGACTATGGCAAGAAAGACCCGTCCCTGGGCTGGCGCTTCACTGATGCCTGGTTCTCCATGGCCGGTGGTGGCGACAAGGGCTTGCCGAACGGTTTGCCGGTGGACGAGTGGGGTATCCGCGTCGAGGATTGCCACCCTGTGGGCTCCAGCGTGACCCGCGGTGGCGACACCAACGGCCCGGCGGCCGTGTTCGCCACCACCAAGTACGTGGACTGGATGAAGAAATACGCGCCACCGGAAGCGGCGGGCATGACCTTCTCCGAATCAGGTCCCGTGCCGTCCCAAGGCAACATCGCCCAGCAGATCTTCTGGTACACCGCGTTTACCGCCGACATGACCAAGCCGGGTCTCGCAGTGATGAACGCCGACGGCACACCGAAATGGCGCATGGCGCCGTCTCCACGCGGACCGTACTGGGAGGAGGGGATGAAGCTGGGGTATCAGGACGTGGGTTCGTGGACGTTCATGAAGTCGACGCCTGAGAAACAGAAACTGGCTGCGTGGCTGTATGCGCAGTTCGTGACCTCGAAAACCGTGTCGCTGAAGAAAACCATCGTCGGCCTGACGCCGATCCGCGAATCGGACATCAACTCGCAAGCCATGACCGACCTGGCGCCGAAACTCGGTGGCCTGGTGGAGTTCTACCGCAGCCCGGCCCGCGTGCAATGGACCCCGACCGGGACCAACGTGCCTGATTATCCTCGCCTGGCGCAGTTGTGGTGGAGCCATATCGCCGAAGCCGCCAGCGGCGAGAAAACCCCGCAAGAAGCGCTGGACGGCCTGGCCAAGGATCAGGATGCAATCATGACCCGTCTGGAACGCTCGAAGGCACAAGCCACCTGCGCCCCGAAAATGAACCCCGAGCGCGACGCGCAATACTGGTTCGACCAGCCGGGCGCACCGAAACCGAAACTGGCGAACGAGAAGCCTAAAGGCGAGACCGTGAGCTACAGCGAGCTGCTGAAATCGTGGGAGGCGGCGCGTAAGTAAAGTGATTGGGCTGTAAAAGGCGAACGGCACCGGAAGGTGCCGTTTTTGTTGCTGCCTGTTCCACCGTCATCGCGGGCACCTCACTCCCCGATGAGCAACTATTCGTCGACTTTTGGAAAACCCAGTCGAAACACCGTCATCGTTCCCGGCAAACTCTGCACCTGTGCCACGCCCTGATGCAGGCTCATGATCGAGCGCACAATCGCCAGCCCCAGTCCGGTACTGCCCTGCGCGCGGGAGCGGCTGCTGTCGACCCGGTAAAAACGCTCGAACAGGTACGGCAAATGGTGCGCTTCGATGCCCGCGCCGGGGTTGCTGACCAGCAGCGAAACGTTTGATGTCCCTTGTTCAATCAGCAGCGAGACGGTTTCCCCGGCGGGACAGTGGCGCAGCGCGTTAGACAGCAGATTGGAAATCGCCCGTTGAATCATCAGCCGGTCGCCCAGCACCCGAGCGCTGCCGACCACACTCAGATTGATGCGCTTTTCCTGCGCCGACAGGGAAAACAGATCGGCGACTTTCAGCGCTTCATCCTCCAACTCGATCAACTCGAAAGGAGCGAGCGCCGCGGGATGACTGACCTGCGCCAGAAACAGCATGTCGCGGACGATCCGTGCGACACGCTCCAGCTCTTCAATGCACGACACCAATACATCTTTGTATTCCTCGCTCGTACGCTCACGGGACAGTGTCACCTGCGCCTTGCCCATCAAATTGTTGATCGGCGTGCGCAGTTCATGGGCCAGGTCATCGGAGAACTGCGATAGCTGCTGCACACCGTTGTCGAGGCGGTGCAGCATGAAGTTGATGCCTTGCGCCAGTTCGCTCAACTCCTGCGGCATATTCACCACCGACAGTCGATGATCAAGATCCTGGGTCGAAACCATCGCCGCCACTTTGCGAAACTCGCGCATTGGAGCCAGGCCTCGTTGCACCGCCGCCCAGGCACTCAAGCCAATGAAGATCAGCAGCAAAGGCAACGCCATCAGCGTCGAGCGCAGATAGGCACTGAGCAATGCCTGATCGTGGGCATTGTCCATCGACAGCAACACCGGGACACTGGTGCCATTCTTGAGGCGAATCAGCTTTGAGAGGGTGAGATATTTCGCGCCTTCAGCGTCGGTGCTGTCGCTGTAGGTCAACTGGTCGACAGTCGCTCGCAACGCTTTGAGTTCAGGGCGCGGATCGACCATGCCGGTGCCGGACTTCAGCAGCGGGGAACGCTGGTTGCTTCGGTCGTAAATGGTCAGCGTCAGGTTGTCGTGTCCCATGACCTGATCGAGCAGAATATGCGGCTTCGAACTGATTTCACCGGGGTCGGTGTACAGCGACAGGCTGTGTTCAATCTGCTCCATCTTGCTGGCCAGACTGTCCCGGGACAGCGTATTGAGCTCATGGGTCAGGGCGAAGTAGGCCAGTACAGCGAGGAACATCACCAACAGTGCTCCAAGAGTACTCATGGTCAGCCCCAGCCGTAGCGACAGGCTTGCCGGCTTCATTCCCGAGCCTCCAGGACGTAACCGACACCACGCATGGTGTGGATCAGCTTGCTGTCGAACGGATCGTCGATTTTCGCTCGCAGACGCCGTATCGACACTTCCACCACGTTGGTGTCGCAGTCGAAATTCATGTCCCACACCAGTGAAATGATCTGCGTGCGGGTCAGCACTTCGCCGGACTGACGCATCAGCAGATGCAGCAGGGCGAACTCCTTGGTGGTCAGGTCGATGCGTTGCTCGCCACGAAAGGCGCGGTGGCGACCCGGATCAAGTTCCAGATCGGCGACTTTCAGAACCTGCGGTACCGGGATGTTTTCGCTGCGGCGCATCAGTGTGCGTACCCGTGCGAGCAGTTCGGGAAACTCGAAGGGCTTGACCAGGTAGTCATCGGCACCCAGGTCGAGACCCCGAACCCTGTCGGCCAGACGACCGCGAGCGGTGAGCATCATCACCCGGGTGGAGTGCGTGCGGCGCAGTTGCTCCAGCACGTCCCAGCCATCCAGTTTCGGCAGATTCACGTCCAGGATCACCAGGTCATATGCCTGTTGTTGCGCCAGATGCAATCCATCGGCACCGGTGGCCGCGTGGTCAACGACATAACCACTTTCCGTCAGGCCCTGATGCAAGTATTCGGCAGCTTTAAGCTCGTCCTCGACGACAAGGATTCGCATGATTAATCACCACTTGTATTTAATGGTTAAGTAACTAAGTCGGTCGAGAAAAGTTGTTGTTTTTGATAGGGCTTCCAGACGGGTTATTGACAGGCGGTGTTGTGAATTTCAGATTTCCTAGTGAGGGTTTCACTGGCTGTGGGGGCGCAAGGTAAAGGTTGTAGTGGCTACAGAGTCAATTGTTGACTGAGTCTCGAGCCCTGAAATCGGCCCTCTGCGACACCCTGACGCAGCGCGCGAGGCCAAAATACTCACCCGATTCATGAGAGGTGAACGGAGGCAAGTACTGTTTTTTGGATAATGCCCATGTATTTGTTTCCATGTGTTTCTATATCAAGGTGAGCACTTCGCATCCTAGAGCAAAACAACTTCCATAAACCGTGGATAACGGATTTGTAATCTCTCAGTCACCTTGTCGATAAGTTAAAAACTCTACCGTGATGGAATTCTTGATTTAAAAAGGAAGTCTTCCATTGCCCGGTTTAAGAGAACTGACGGCGCGATCACGCCTGAAAAGAATGGCAAGGGCGGTGACCGCCAGCTGCTTTTTACTGCTGGCGGGCGCGGATCTTGCGCAAGCATCGACACTGACCCTTGAGCAAGCCCTGCAAACAGCATTTGCCGGCAACCCCGAGCTCGCGGCAGCGCAATGGGAAATCGGTATCTCCGAAGGCGACCGCAAGCAGGCCGGGCTTATCCCCAACCCCGAGGTGTCATGGGAGGCGGAAGACACTCGCCGCGATTCACGCACGACCACAGTGATGCTCAGCCAGCCGATCGAACTGGGCGGCAAACGCGGCGCAAGAATCGATGTTGCCAGCCGCGCGCAGGACGCCGCCGGAATCGAGTTGGAGCGCAAGCGCAATGCCCTGCGCGCCGATGTGATTCAAGCGTTCAACAGCGCTCAAACGGCGCAGCAACGCTTGCAGTTGTCCCGTCAATCGCTGCAACTCGCCGAGCACGGTTTGCGCGTGGCCCAAGGGCGGATCGAGGCCGGTAAATCATCGCCGGTCGAGGGCACTCGGGCGCAAGTGCAACTCTCCGAAGTGCGCCTGGAACTGAGCCGCGCGGAACGCGATCAGGCCAATGCGTATCAGCAATTGGCGCAGGTCATGGGCGCACCGTTGCCGACATCGACCGTCGTGCAAGCCATGACGCAAAGCATGCCCGGCGCGCCACCGCCGACCCGATTAATCGAGCGCCTGAATGAAACCCCTGAAATGCGCCTGGCCAAGTTGCAGATCGATCAGCGCGAAGCATCGCTGGCGCTGGAGAAGTCGCAACGCATCCCCGATCTGACGGTGAGCATCGGCAGCCAGTACAGCGAAACGGACCGCGAGCGAGTCAACGTGGTCGGGCTTTCGATGCCGATTCCGCTGTTCAACCGCAACCAGGGCAACGTGCTGGCGGCCGCGCGTCGCAGCGATCAGGCGCGGGATCTGCGTAACGCCACGGAGCTGCGCCTGCGCACGGAAATCCGGACCACCCTCGAGCAATGGCAAACCGCCAATGGCGAACTCAAAGCGTTCAACCAGACAATTCTGCCCGCCGCACAAAGTGCGGTCGACAGCGCCACCCGTGGATTCGAAATGGGCAAGTTCGGTTTTCTCGATGTGCTCGACGCCCAGCGCACGCTGATCAGCGCCCGCAGCCAATACATCCAGGCGGTCAGCGAAGCGACAGACGCCCGGGTACGCATCGAACGTATCTTCGGCGACCTTGCCGCCAGCCCTTGAATTTCATTTTTTTGATTACTGCGCGACGACACGGCGCAGAGGAGTTTGCATGGATAAAAAACTGATCGTTGTCGCGCTGGCGACTATGGCGCTGGGCGTCGGAATCGGCTCGATGTGGCCGGGCAATTCAGCCATCGACGTTCACGCCGATGAAGCGGCGGAACACGCCGATCACGCCGAAGAGGGCGCAGCCGCCGACGGTGGACTTGCTGAAGGCGAAGAGGGACATCTGGCGTTGAGCGCCGAACAGATCGCCGCAGCCGGCATTCAACTGGCGCAGGCGCGGTCGCAGAACATCAGCCTCGGCTTGCCGTTCCCCGGCGAAGTGCGCTTCGACGAGGATCGCACGGCTCACGTGGTGCCGCGCGTTCCTGGTGTTGTCGAGTCGGTATCGGTCAATCTCGGGCAATCCGTGAAGAAGGGTCAGCTGTTGGCTGTGATCACCAGTCAGCAGGTCTCCGATCAGCGCAGCGAACAGGCCGCCGCGCAACGGCGCCTGGCGTTGGCTCGCACCACCTACGAGCGCGAGAAGAAACTGTGGCAGGACAAAATCTCTGCCGAGCAGGATCTGCTTCAGGCGCGCCAAGCGTTGGAAGAAGCTGAAATTGCCCTGACTAACGCCCGGCAAAAAATCAGTGTACTCAGCGGCAGCGTGGTTGCCACCGGCGGTAATCGCTACGAATTGCGCGCGCCGTTCGACGGTGTCGTGGTGGAAAAACACCTGACACCCGGGGAGGTGGTCGATGAAACCACCGCGGCTTTTACGCTTTCGGATCTGTCGCGAGTCTGGGTGACTTTCGGCGTTTCGCCCAAGGAACTGGACAAGGTGCAAGTGGGCAAATCCGTTACCGTCAGCGCTCCGGAATTGAACGCCGAGGTTGCCGGCACCGTGGCCTACGTCGGCAGTCTGCTCGGCGAACAGACCCGCACCGCCACCGTTCGCGTCACGTTGGAAAACCCGCAAGGCTCCTGGCGTCCGGGCCTGTTTGTCACTGCACTGGTCGTCACCGACAGCCGACAGGCGAAAGTCGCCGTACCGGAAACCGCCATCCAGACCATCGAGGACAAACCCACGGTGTTCGTGCGGACCGACGATGGCTTCAAGGCGCAAACGGTGGAGCTGGGAAGCCGCGCGGCAGGTTTGGTGGAAGTCACCCAAGGGTTGGGGCAGGGCGTGCAAGTCGCGGCTGCCGGCAGCTTTGTTCTCAAATCGGAAATGGGCAAAGCCTCGGCCGAGCACGCTCACTAGCGCCTTCCAGTAAAGCCCACCGATCCGCTCCTCGACGAGAAAGTTCTCATGTTCGAACGCCTGATCCAGTTTGCCATCGAGCAGCGCATCATCGTGCTGCTCGCCGTTCTGCTCATGGCCGGCGTCGGTATCGCCAGCTATCAAAAATTGCCGATCGACGCAGTGCCCGACATCACCAACGTCCAGGTGCAAATCAATACCGGCGCCGCCGGGTTCTCGCCGCTGGAAACCGAGCAGCGCATCACCTTCCCGATTGAAACCGCCATGGCTGGTTTACCGGCGTTGGAGCAGACCCGTTCGCTATCGCGTTCGGGGCTGTCGCAGGTCACGGTGATTTTCAAGGACGGTACTGATCTGTTCTTCGCCCGCCAACTGGTCAACGAGCGTTTGCAGATTGCCAGGGAGCAGTTGCCCGAAGGTGCGGAAGCGGTGATGGGGCCGATTTCCACCGGCCTCGGCGAGATTTTTCTGTGGACGGTGGAGGCGCAGGATGGGGCACTCAAGGACGATGGCACGCCCTACACACCGACAGATCTGCGCGTCATTCAGGACTGGATTATCAAGCCGCAGTTGCGCAACGTCCCCGGTGTGGCCGAGATCAACACCATTGGCGGTTTCGCCAAGGAATACCAGATCGCGCCCGACCCGAAACGGCTGGCGGCGTACAAGTTGACCCTGGCTGATCTGGTCAAGGCGCTGGAACGCAACAATGCCAATGTCGGCGCCGGTTACATCGAGCGCAGCGGCGAGCAGTTGCTGATTCGCGCGCCGGGGCAAGTGGCGAGCACCGAGGACATTGCCAACATCGTCATGGCCAATGTCGATGGCACGCCGATCCGGGTCCGCAATGTCGCGACCGTGGACATTGGCCGTGAACTGCGCACCGGTGCTGCCACCGAAAACGGTCGCGAGGTGGTGCTCGGCACGGTGTTCATGTTGATCGGCGAAAACAGCCGTACCGTGTCGCAAGCCGTCGCCAGCAAGCTGGAGCAGATCAACCGCTCCTTGCCCGAAGGCGTGATTGCCGTCCCGGTGTACGACCGCACGCATTTGGTCGACAAAGCCATCGCCACGGTGAAGAAAAACCTGGTCGAAGGCGCGATCCTGGTGATCGCGATCCTGTTCCTGTTCCTGGGCAACATCCGTGCGGCGCTGATTACCGCGATGGTGATTCCGCTGTCGATGCTGTTCACCTTCACCGGGATGTTCAGCAACAAAGTCAGCGCCAACCTGATGAGCCTCGGCGCCCTGGACTTCGGCATCATCGTCGACGGCGCGGTGGTGATCGTCGAAAACACCCTGCGCCGACTGGCCCATGCACAGCAACATCACGGGCGTTTGCTGACGCGATCCGAGCGTTTCCATGAAGTGTTCGCGGCGGCCAGGGAGGCGCGCCGACCGCTGATTTTCGGGCAGTTGATCATCATGGTCGTGTACCTGCCGATCTTCGCCTTGAGCGGCGTCGAAGGGAAAATGTTCCATCCGATGGCGTTCACCGTGGTCATCGCGTTGCTCGGCGCCATGCTGTTGTCGGTGACCTTTGTCCCGGCCGCGATCGCGCTGTTTGTCACCGGCAAGGTCAAGGAAGAAGAGGGCGCGGTCATGCGCGGCGCGCGGCAGGTTTATGCGCCGACACTGGCCTGGGTGATGTCCCATCGCGCCGTGGCGGTGGGTGCGGCACTGGGCGTGATTGTACTCAGCGGCGTGCTGACCAGCCGCATGGGCAGCGAGTTTGTACCGAGCCTCAGCGAAGGCGATTTTGCCCTGCAAGCCTTGCGCGTGCCTGGCACGAGCCTTACGCAATCGGTGGACATGCAGCAGCGTCTGGAAACCCTGATCCTTGCAAAAGTGCCGGAAGTCGAGCGGGTGTTCGCCCGCACCGGCACCGCCGAAATTGCCTCCGATCCGATGCCGCCAAACATCTCCGACAGCTACGTGATGCTCAAGCCAAAAGACCAGTGGCCGGACCCGGGCAAGTCCCGCGAAACCCTGATGGCCGAACTGCAACAAGCTGCCGCGACGCTGCCGGGCAGTAACTATGAGCTGTCGCAACCGATCCAGTTGCGCTTCAACGAACTGATCTCCGGCGTGCGCAGCGACGTGGCGGTGAAGGTATTCGGGGATGACATGGCGGTGCTCAATGCTACGGCGACGAAGATTGCCGCGGCGATGCAGAAGGTAGAGGGGGCATCGGAGGTGAAGGTCGAGCAAACGACCGGGCTGCCAGTGCTGACCATCAACATCGACCGTGACAAGGCCGCGCGTTACGGGCTCAACGCCGGCGATGTGCAAGACACCATCGCGGTGGCGGTCGGTGGGCGACAGGCGGGCACGTTGTACGAAGGTGACCGGCGTTTCGACATGGTGGTGCGTTTGTCCGATGCCATGCGCAAGGACATCGACGGTCTTTCGACGCTGCTGATTCCAGTGCCGGCACCGCTCAACGCTGCTGCCAACCAGATCGGTTTCATCGCGCTCAAGGACGTCGCCAGTCTCGATCTGGTGTTGGGGCCGAATCAGGTCAGCCGCGAAAACGGTAAACGGCTGGTGATAGTCAGCGCCAACGTGCGCGGGCGGGATATCGGTTCGTTCGTCCAGGAAGCAGGTGAGGTGATCGAACGGAATGTGCAGACTCCGGCCGGTTACTGGACCAGTTGGGGCGGGCAATTCGAGCAGTTGCAGTCGGCGGCCAAGCGTTTGCGGATCGTGATACCGGTGGCATTGCTGCTGGTGTTTGGTCTGTTGTTCATGATGTTCAACAACCTCAAGGACGGCTTGCTGGTGTTCACCGGGATTCCTTTCGCGTTGACCGGCGGCGTCATAGCGCTGTGGCTTCGGGACATTCCGCTGTCGATCTCGGCGGGCGTCGGGTTCATCGCGCTGTCCGGGGTGGCGGTACTCAACGGTCTGGTGATGATCGCGTTTATCCGCAACCTGCGCGAGGAGGGGCGCTCACTCTTTGACGCGATCAACGAAGGCGCGCTGACACGACTGCGGCCGGTGTTGATGACGGCGCTGGTGGCGTCCCTGGGCTTCATTCCGATGGCGCTGGCGACTGGCACCGGGGCGGAAGTACAGCGGCCACTGGCGACGGTGGTGATTGGCGGGATTTTGTCTTCGACCATCCTGACGCTGCTGATATTGCCTGCGCTGTATCAGCTGGCGCATCGACGTGAAGAGGAAGTGACACCCGTTGAATAGATATCCCCTGTGGGAGCGAGCTCCCACGGTTTTTTGTATCCCGATCCGAAGAACAGCTCGCACATGACGGATATGTAATTTCGGCGCCACCGTCACGAAAGGTTCGGATTGTTACCTTGATCCCATCAGTTAATCAAACGAGGAATCAAACATGAAACGGGTACAACTGGGTGCGTTCGCGGCGGCATTGATGATGTCTTCTCTGGTGATGGCGGAAGGTGGTGGCGACAGAACCTTCGAAAGAATGATGGCCGCCAATGGCCGTTCGATGGAGCTGTTTGTTGCCAAAGAGCAGTCACGTGATCCCGTCGTAGTGAATGAGGAAAAGGGCGACAGGGCTAACGACCTGTAAGCGTGTCGCACTTGAGCAAGCCCGTCATCGCAGGTCGATGGCGGGCTTTTTTATGGATTTTTTGAAGGAGATGGCTATGAAAGCAAGTCAGTTGATTGCGTTTCTCGGGGTGACGACGATGTCGATGAATGTGCTGGCGGAAGGTGGCGGGGACAGGACATTCGAGAAAATGTTCAGTGCAAACACTCAAGCCATGGAGCAGTACGCGGCCAACCTGGGCAAACCGGCGCCGGTGGTGGAAGACTATCGATACGGCATGACCCTGGATGTGGTGAAAGTCGTGAGCGTTGTGCGACCTGCGAAGGGGTGTACCGTGGTTCCGGCTGCGATGACTTTTGAAGATTCCCGGGGGCAACTCAAGACACTCAGGTATCTGGAGGCGGGGGAGTGTCGTAAACAGGGTGGATGACATCCTGTTCGATGCAGGTGCACATTGTTTATTTCAGGAAAAAAGCCCGGATGATTTCGCGGCCGACGATTATCGTCGTTTCAGCCCGCGCTTCCAGGGCGAAAACTTCGCGAAAAACCTGCTGCTGGTGCAACAGGTACAAGCGCTGGCGGCAGAAAAAGGCGTGACGGCGGGCCAACTGGCGCTGGCGTGGGTGCTGGCCCAGGGTGACTACCTGATTCCGATTCCGGGTACCAAGCAACGTAAATACCTGGAAGAAAACGTGGCCGCACTGGAGGTGACGCTGAGTGGCGAAGAACTGCACGCGCTGGAAGCGATCTTTGCGGCCAATGCCACCGCAGGCCTGCGTTATCCGGAAGAAGTCATGAAACTGCTTGACCGCTAAGGGTTGCCGGCCCGTTCGATGAACCGGGCGGGCCGTTCAACACCGCGTCAGGCCTTGGCCGGCAGACCATTTCCCGATCGCAAAAGCAAGATCAAAAGATCGCAGCCTTCGGCAGCTCCTACAGGGGAACGCGTACACCACCATACAACGAGGTCGAGCGTTAGCTCGCCTCGCGGTGCTGTTGCGGTGCACGCCCCTCGAGAGGCCGAGCGCAGGTTCTGCGCAGTGGGCAAAAGCGTTTGGTTACTTGGCGCTTTTCCAGGTAACCCGCTGTAAAAGCGGAACCATAGGAGGCCGTTACCGCAGAAATGGATATGTACACCACCAATAAAATACTCCAGCCAGGAGGCCGCCATCGCCAGCAAGCCGTCTCCTACAGGTATCGGTGTTCCCCGGAATTGCGTGAACCAAAAAAAAGGCGTCCCGAAGGACGCCAAAAGATTCACCTTTTACCAAAGGAGCAAGGAGCTTCTAAAGGTGAATAGGGGCAGTGCCAGGTTAGAGAACGGCCAACGGATACTCGACAATCAGCCGGACTTCATCCAGGTCCGATTCGAACGCTGTGGCGCGGGTAGTGGCCTGGCGCAGGCGCAGCGACAGATCTTTCAGCGAGCCGGTCTGCACCACGTATTTGACTTCGATGTCGCGCTCCCAACGTTTCTGATCGGTCAAAGGGTTGCCATCGGCATCGCGGCGCATGTACACCGAGTTGGCGTTGGAATAGTCGGCTTCGCTGCCACGGGCGTAACGGGTCATGAACGAGAGGCCTGGAACGCCGTAGGTGGTCATGTCGAGGTCGTAGCGCGCCATCCAGGAGCGCTCCTTGGGGGCGTTGAAATCGCTGTACTGGATGGAGTTGTCGAGGAAGATCGAATCGGACTGACGCAGATAATCGAAGTCGTCGTTGCCGTTGTTTTGCTGGTGCGACAGCGCAATGGAGTGCGCTCCCAGTTTTACACCCACCCGACCGCTCCAGATATTGTTGTCGAACTCGCCGAGTAGTTGTTTCCCTTCGTCTACCGCCTTGTAATAGTTCAGACCACCAAACAGCGACAGGTCGTCCGTCAGCGGGTAAGTCCAGGCGGTACCTGCGTAGTACTGATTCCAGACATCCTTGAGGCGGCTGGAGTACAGGCTGAAGCTGAGGTTTTTGTTCAGTTCATAGTCGCCGCCAAAGTAGGCGATCCAGGGTGAATTGACCGGGCCGCCATAGAAGGTTTCGAAATTCTCGTTCATGTCGCTGGAAACCGGCTGGCTCATCGCGTGCAGGCGTCCGCCCTGTACCGTCAACCCGTCGATACTGCTGTTGGTCGCGGTGATGCCCTGGAAGCTTTCGGGCAACAGCCTGGAATCTCCCGCTGCGACGACCGGGGTGGACGGGAACACATCGCCGACTTTTATCTCCGTGTCGAAGGCGCGCACTTTGGCGGCGCCACCGATCTTGGTGTATTCGCCCTGCGCCTCGCCGTCACTATTGACTGGCAGCATGTCGAAGGAGCTTCGGCCACCGTTGCGACCGTCGCCGGTATCGAGTTTCACGCCGATCATCGCAAATGCATCGACGCCCACCCCGACGGTGCCTTGGGTGTACCCGGATTCGAATTTGCTGATGATCGCGTGCGCCCAGGTTTCGGAGTATCCATTGCCGGTGGGGCTGGACTGGCCTTTGCGGTAATCACGATTGAAGTAGAAATTGCGGTTGAGCACCGTCAGGCTGCTGCCCTCGATAAAGCCCTCGGCCTTATCTTGCGCAAACACCATGGACGGTCCGGAGACGACCGCCACCGCTAAAGCGGCCATCGACATTTTTAAATTGTTAACCATTTATCACTCCTGGGGTTCGGCAGAACGGGAACGTGCGTCGGCGTGGGTTTTATTGTTCGACGGAGAAGGCCCGCCGGCATGGTCGCCGAGTGACATCGTTGCAAGCTGCGGATAACGCCAAGGTGATGGGGGAATTACAATTTCGTCATGTGGGCAGGCGGACTCAGTAAGGCAAGACAAAATCCCCCAAACGCAAAAACGGCACCCGAAGGTGCCGTCTTTTGGTGGTATCTCTTGATCCAGACAAAGCTCAAGAGATCGAGTCCTCCGGGCAGACTGTTCGGCTACCGCTGATTCAGTCTCGGGCAACACGCTTGAGCGCATATCGCACAGCCTTGAGCATGGAGGGGGCGAACGCGTTGTGCCCGGCATACAGCAGTCGGCAATCAAGATTCAAACGCTGTCGTAGCCAGCGCACACTGGCCATGCCGAAGGCGTCCCTGACTCCCTGCATCAGCAAAGTGTTTCTATCCAGGGTCAACTCTTCGTTGGCTGGTGTGAAGCAGTATTGCTGCATGTGGTAATGCAGCTCCAGGCGTATGGCGCGAATGGCTTCGTCGTCGACGAAATCCTCAAGGGTGTTCCGGCCAATGGATTGTCCTGTCTGTTGCAAAAGGGCTTGTAACCATTGAATGGCCGCGTGGCGCTGCTGTAGCGGACAGCCCTCGCAGAGTATCCGGAAGATGTCGCGTAGGGAATGGCTTGCATGGCAGCCAGTGAGTGTCGACAGTCCGTGGTTAAGCATTTGTTCGTAGGCACTGACATTATCGGCGAAAGGCACGAAAACCGAGACCAGTGTGGTTTTCAGCAGGGTGTCGCGATAGCGCTGCTGGTACTGAATTGCCAGCCAGCTGCCCCAGGAAACCCCCAGCAGACTGATTTTTTCGAAGTCCAGATGCTGACGTAACCCATCGATGTCTTCTACTGACAGTCCGCAGGTGTTATCGCGGAGCTCGCCATGGGGGAGGGAGCGTCCACACCCGCGTTGATCGAAGAGAACGACGTCGAAGCACTCCAAGTCGAAAAACTCAAGGTGTTCATGCCGGCAGCGACCGCCTGGGCCACCGTGGAGGAAAAATACCGGTTCGGCTCCCGGTGTTCCGTGACGCTCCCAATACAGTTGATGGCCGTCGCCGGTTGGGTAGTATCCGTTTGTTTGGAGAGTGCCGGTCATGAAGTCGGGACCAGCAAACGATAGAACTGGAACAGTTCTGTCTGGCCGGAGCGTGCCGCCACGCTGGACAACAAATGCAGGTGGTACTGCTGGGCCAGCCAGGGTACAGGAATCAGAACAGGGGTATGACCGAAGATCAGGAGGTTGCCGCCGGGCTTTACGCAGTGCACCAGGGAGCGGAAAGCGGTGTGAGCGTCGCTGCGGGTCAGAACTTCGGCATTAAGAAATCGAAGGATAAGGACGTCGCATTGAATGCCGGAAATGGCGGCGTCGCTGGAGTCGAGCAGGCGAAATTCGACTGGCGATGTCACGTGGCGGTTTTTTGCATACGCAATCATCGAGGCCGAGCGATCGGATGCCAGAAAGCGATAGTCGGTGAGTTCCCGGGCCAGATGGGATATGAACTCGCCGGTGGAGCAGGCCGGGTCATAAATTACTTGCCCCTTCATTGGCATTGTCTTGAGCAGCTGGACGCAATGGTCGCGAAAATGCGCTTCGTCTGCGTTCAGTTGTGTGGCGAGGACCTCGTTGCACTGCCAGAACTCGTCAGGACAGACCGCTTCCTGATTCGAGTCGTCACATAACGGAAACGGGAAGTTAACCTCGCTATCAGATAGCGCCAGTGCGGTGTCGAAGGCCTTGGTTTTTTCAGCCAGGGTCGCTGTTCGAAAGTAAATTGATACACCTTCGTTACTCCACTGCCACTGGACGAGAGGCCCAAGCAACATGAAAGGGGTGAGCACACTGCTCAGGTGCAACCGCTGGTGTGCGTCACGTTGCAGGGTCTTTCGGCCAACCCAGTCACGACCTTTCACTCGTAGAAAAAATAGATGATTCAGGCTGGCGCCCGCAGGCTCGACGTAGCAACTCATGGTACCGGATTGGATGACGTGCCTGGCCAGGCCTTGAGCCAATGCCACCTCTCGGTCGGGAGTAACCACCGTTGGAGTATTCATGCGCATGTCGCCTGCCGGTTTTTTTCCAGGCGTCGACCCCGGGACTGGGGGATAACAACATTGCCGCTGGAAACAATGAAAAAGCGCTCCAGACCGGGAATGACTACGTTGACCAGTGTGGTGCCCAAAGCGGTTTGATGAAGAGTAGTTACACCTAATGTCCGTCCGTGACGTTGCAGGTCTTGCAGCAACTGGGAGATTTGCTCGGTCAATGGTCGTTCATCCCACGCGTCGGGCAGCACCACGCTATGTTGGGGAGACAGTAGCGACGGGGTATGGAACTGCGAGCAGCGCAACAGACGGGGAAAGCGCTGCAAATGTCGCTGTGCATTGATCAGGTGTTGCCGATATTGCGACTGCGACTGCGACACGGCGTGATGCAGTTGTACCAGTTCGGTCAGCGCACGCCAGGCACCATGCCGTGGGTCAAGGGAACAACCCGTACCGTACAGGCTGATGTGGGTGTCTGGCGTTGCTGGGAAAGCCAGGAATGTTCGTGCCTGGAATTCATTGCTGATTTCCAGCAACACGATTTCTGCGCCAATCTCCCTTTCGGCATCGGTCCACAAACGGCCGAGGATATCGCTTTGACGCAGGCGTGCAACCCGTCGCAGAGGTGGATGATTTTCATAATAAAAGTGGTTCAGCAAAAATAAAGAAACGGCATCCCGTTCAATGCATTCGTTGGTGGCATGGAGTAATGCTTCGTTGTAACTCGCTCCGATCGCCGTACCACTGTTACTTGAATATCGGCGCAGGGCACAATAGTTGGCATTGTCCTGTTCAAATGCCCGCTCTGGATAACCTGGCAGAGTCAGTGCTATCGGGTAGTGAAAGTGAGTGTCTTGCAAGGGGCATTTATAAGTTCGGCAAGCGATCCAGGTGTCTTTTTGGTCGCAAACAAGCTGCAGTACTGAGTCATCGTTAAAAAGCTTTGTTTCTGTAAAGTATTGCGCAGTTGCAAAGTGAATGTCTTTAGCGCTCAGATCTTCCGTCCAATAGTGCTCGAGGGCTTCATAGAGTGCGCCGATCCGAGCCTGGTCCGGATAGCCTTTGCCGGCGCCACAGATCGGTTCATGCGTGTTGCTGCCGAGACTGGCCAACACCGAGACAACTTTACGTCCTAGTGTGCGGATGCTGGGTTCGAGCCCCAAAAAGCGCAGTTCGGCGAGAATGCGCTTTTGTGCCTCGTCCGCTGACAGTTCCCGTTCGGCAATCCTTGTCCTGTCCATTGTTTTTCCTCGTGAGAACGGGGGAACCTGTCCCCCGTTCGTATTGTTACTCGACGTCTTGTTCTACAAGTTCCGCCAATTCAGCTTCGGTCAATTGCAATGCTTCGATCTGCTCAGGCGTAGGTGTTTCCTGTTGCTCGATATCCGTGATTTTGTTGGCATTCCAGCCGCTGACCATATAACCCATTGGGAAGTTTCCTTTGATTAGAAATGGAGTGTGCTGTTTTCAGCACGAGTCGAATCTATAATCAAAGGGGTATTTGGGTCAAAAGTGTGCAGATGTTGCAGTTCTTGGCTGTCGGCGCCGATGAAATATGTACACATCAATTTTGGTTTGTTATTTGTTTTCCAATAGATGTCGCCGCATTTCAAGAGTTGAATGCAGAGAGGCAGGGGCTTGCGTGGGGGGCGATAAACGAAAGTGGATACTTATATATTCGGATTCCCGGTATATCCGGGCGTCGCTTTCCAGGTTTTGTAGTCGTTGTGTGTCGGATCTTTCAGAAAGAGGTGGATCAAAAATGACGCTGGGAGAAACTGGCCGGTTTTCGGCTGGTGCGTATGGTGAGTTTTCCTATAGCGATCGAAAAACTCTCACACATCCGACGGCAGGGGAGGCTCTGAACTATTTTTCAGGCGCCAATGCAAACGGCACCCGAAGGTGCCGTTTGTGTTTTCTACCGAGTGTCGCTTAAGCGATCAACCCACCAGGCCCGATTGCTGAACCAGGTTCAGCAGCGGTTGTGGGTAGACGCCGAGGAAGAACGCGACCAGGGCGATGGCCAGCAGCATCACGCCACCTGCCTTCTGTTCCCAGTGCAGTTGCGCATCGACGCGACGCAGGTTCGGTTCGATCAGGTACAGGGTGACCATCACGCGCAGGTAGTAGAAGACGCCAATGGCGCTGCCCAGTACCAGCGAGCCGACCAGCCACCACTGATGGGACTCGACACCGGTGGCGATGATGTAGAACTTGCCGATGAAGCCCGCGGTCAGCGGGATACCGGCCAGGGACAGCATCATCACGGTCAGGACGGCGGTCAGGTACGGACGGCGCCAGAACAGGCCGCGGTATTCGTACAGGGCGTCCGCGTCACGGCCTTTGTACGGCGAGGACATCAGGGTGATCACACCGAAAGCACCGAGGCTGGTGATCACGTAGGTGACCAGGTACACGCCGATGGCTTCCACGGCCAGGCCCTTGCTCGCCACCAGGGCGATCAGCAGGTAACCGAAGTGGGCGATGGACGAGTAACCCAGCAGACGCTTGAGGTTGCTCTGGGTCAGTGCCAGCAGGTTACCGAACAGGATCGACGCGATGGCAATGATGGTCAGCACGTCGCTCAGGACACCGCTGCTCGCCGCTGGCGAGATCTGGAACAGACGCACCATCACGGCGAACACAGCCACTTTGGAAGCGGTCGCCAGGAACGCTGCGACCGGCGCCGGAGCACCCTCGTAAACGTCCGGAGTCCAGAGGTGGAACGGCACCAGCGACAGCTTGAACGCCAGGCCGATCAGCATCATGCCCAGGCCCAGTTGTGCCAGCGAGCTTGGCAGGCCGGTAGCCGCCAGTGCCTGACCGATGCCGACGAAGCTCAGGGAGCCGGAGTCAGCGTAGAGCAGGGCCATGCCGAACAACAGGAACGCGGAACCGGCCGCCGACAGCACCATGTACTTGATGCCGGCTTCCAGCGAGCGCTTGTTGAAGAAGGCATAAGCCACCAGACCGTAGACCGGCACCGACAGCAGTTCCAGACCGATGAACAACCCGGCCAGGTGCTGCGCGCTGACCAGAACCAGGCCACCGGCGGCGGCCATCAGGATCAGCAGGTACAGTTCTTCACGGTTGCCCGGGTAACCCGTGCCGCCATCGCCGAGGTAGGCGTGGGCGAGGGTGACACAGGCGAGGGTGGCGACCAGGATCAGCGCCATGTACAGACAGGCGAAGCTGTCGATCTGCAGCAAGGGCGTCACGGCCAGGGGCGCGACTTTCAAGGCAGGCAGGATCGACAACAGTGCCAGGTTCAAACCCGCCACGGAAATCAGGAAGGTCTGCGAGTGGTTGCGGCGCCAGGCGATCGCCAGCATCACCACGATGATCGTGGCGCTGGTGATCAACAGCGGCGCTAGCGCGATAAAGTGTTGGGTCGTGAATTCCATAGCGCTCTTACCGGGCCGAAGCGAGTTGAGTGAAGGCGGTGCCGAGCCACTGCTGCACGCCATGCATCGTCGCGGCAGAGGTATCGAGGAACGGTTGTGGGTACACGCCGATGTAGATCAGCAGTGCGGCCAGACCGACCACCATGATCATTTCGCGACCGTCCATGCCATGCAGTACCGCGTCCGATTTGGCCGGGCCGAAGTACGCACGGTGGATCATGATCAGCGAGTAGACCGAACCGAACACCAGGCCGGACGTCGCGATGATGGTCACCCATGGGGCGATCGGGAAGGTGCCGATCAGGATCAGGAACTCACCGACGAAGTTACCGGTACCCGGCAAGCCCAGGGATGCCGCTGCAAAGAACAGGCTGAGGGCCGGCAGGTAAGCGATCTTCGACCACAGGCCACCCATTTCACGCATGTCGCGGGTATGGGTGCGCTCGTACAGCTGACCGGAGAGGATAAAGAGTGCCGCGGCCGACAGACCGTGAGCCAGCATCTGCATCACCGCGCCCTGCAGCGCCAGTTGGCTGCCGGAGTAGATGCCGATCAGTACGAAGCCCATGTGGGAAACGGACGAGAAGGCAATCAGACGCTTGATGTCGGTTTGCGCGAACGCCAGGAACGCACCGTAGAAGATCCCGATCAGGCCCAGGGCCATCGCAAACGGCGCGAACTCGGCCGAAGCATTCGGGAACAGCGGCAGGGCGAAGCGCAGCAGGCCGTAGGCAGCGGTCTTCAGCAAGATACCGGCGAGGTCGACGGAACCTGCGGTCGGCGCCTGGGCGTGAGCATCAGGCAACCAGGAGTGGAACGGCACGACCGGCAGCTTGACCGCGAAGGCGATGAAGAAGCCGAGCATCAGGATGTACTCGGTGGTCATCGACATCTTGGTCTTCAACAGGTCGGCGTAGTTGAAGGTAATCACGCCGGTGTCGTTGAAGTTGACCAGTACCAGGCCCAGGATCGCCACCAGCATGATCAGGCCGGAAGCCTGAGTGAAGATGAAGAACTTGGTCGCCGCGTAGATCCGGGTTTTCTTGCCGTCCGAAGAACTGTGACCCCAGAGCGCGATGAGGAAGTACATCGGCACCAGCATCATTTCCCAGAAGAAGAAGAACATGAACAGGTCGAGGGCGAGGAACACGCCGACGACACCGCCCAGGATCCACATCAGGTTCAGGTGGAAGAAGCCCACGTGACGCTGGATTTCTTTCCACGAGCAGAGTACCGAGAGCACACCCAGCAGACCGGTCAGCATGATCATCAACAGCGACAGGCCGTCGAGGGCCAGGTGCACGTTGATGCCGAAGCGCTGGATCCAGACTTGCTTGAACTCAAGCGCCCAAGTCGGATCGGCGCCAGGCTTTGGTGCAAATGAATAATCACCGTTGGCCCACAGCCAGAGGCCTAGGGAGAGCAACAGGGACATGGTGATCAGCGCAATCCAGCGGGGGAGGGTGGCGCCGAAGCGCTCACCCATCCAGCACAGCAGGCCGCCGATGAAGGGGATCAGGATTAGCCAAGGCAGAATCATGACGGGTTCGTTTCCTTTCGCAAATTCGCAAGGTTCATATCAGACCGCTACCAGCACGACGGCGCCGATTACCAGCACGGCACCAGCAGCCATCGAGGCGGCGTACCAACGCAGTTGACCGGTCTCGGTACGGCTCAGGGCGGTGTGACCGCCTTTGGCCATGCGCGGGATCAGACCGATGGTCTGGTCGAGCGGGTCTTTGCGCAGGATGTGGCTGATCGCCAGGTACGGCTTGACGAACAGTTTGTCGTAGATCCAGTCGAAGCCCCAGGCAGCGAACCACCAGGCCGAGAGGAAACGGCCGATGCCGCTGTTGGCGACGGCGGTGACGAAGCGACGCTTGCCGAGGAACAGCAGCGCGGCCAGCAGGATACCGGCCAGGGCGATGGCGCCCGAGGCGATTTCCAGGCTGTGCTTGGCTTCGCCGCCGGCATGGCCGACGCTTTGCGGCAGCACGCCGTGCAGCGGTGGAACGATCATCGCGCCGATGAAGGTCGACAATACGATCAGCACCGACAGTGGCAGCCAGTGCGCAATGCCATGACCGGCGTGGGCTTCGGTCTTCACTTCACCGTGGAACGCGATGAAGATCAGGCGGAAGGTGTATAGCGAAGTCATGAACGCACCGACCAGACCGGCGTAGAGCAGACCGTTGTTGCCGCTGGCGAAGGCTTCCCAGAGGATTTCGTCCTTGGAGTAGAAGCCTGCGGTTACCAGTGGCAGGGCCGCCAGGGCCGCGCCGCCGACGATGAAGCTGGCGTAGGCCAGTGGCAGTTTCTTCCACAGACCACCCATCTTGAAGATGTTCTGCTCGTGGTGGCAGGCAACGATCACCGCACCGGACGCAAGGAACAGCAGGGCCTTGAAGAAGGCGTGGGTCATCAGGTGGAAGATCGCGCCGTCCCAGGCACCAACGCCCAGGGCCAGGAACATGTAGCCGATCTGGCTCATGGTCGAATAGGCGAGGATACGCTTGATGTCGGTCTGGACCAGGGCTGCGAAACCTGCGAGAACCAGAGTCACACCGCCAACGATGCCCACCAGGTGCAGGATTTCCGGCGCCAGGGTGAACAGGCCGTGGGTACGGGCAATCAGGTAGACGCCCGCGGTCACCATGGTTGCAGCGTGGATCAGTGCCGAAACCGGAGTCGGGCCGGCCATCGCGTCCGCCAGCCAGGTTTGCAGCGGCAACTGCGCGGATTTACCGACAGCGCCACCGAGCAGCATCAGGGTGGCCATGACCATCCAGAAGTCGCCGGACTGGAATTTCTGTGGAGCCAGCACCAGCAGTTCCTGAACGTTTAGCGTGCCCAGTTGGGCAAACAGAATGAACAGGCCGATGGCCATGAACACGTCACCGATACGGGTCACGATGAAGGCCTTGAGTGCGGCGTTACCGTTGTTGCGGTTGCTGTAGTAGAAACCGATCAACAGGTACGAGCACAGGCCCACGCCTTCCCAGCCGAAGTACAGGAACAACAGGTTATCGCCCAGCACCAGGAACAGCATGCTGGCGATAAACAGGTTGGTGTAGGCGAAGAAGCGCGAGTAGCCGTCTTCACCGCGCATGTACCAGGACGCGAACAGGTGGATCAGGAAGCCGACGCCGACGACCACACCGAGCATGGTCAGCGACAGGCCGTCCAGGTACAGGGCGAAGTTCGGCGTGAAGCCTTCCACCGCCATCCACTGCCACAACACCTGGGTGTAGTGGCCGCCTTCCGGCGGGGCGACGTTGAATTGCCAGATCACGTAGGCGGTAACGATCGCAGACAGACCGATGGAGCCCACGCCGATCAGCGCGGCCAGGTTTTCCGAAATGCGGCCGCGTGAGAACGACAGCAGCAGGAAACCAATGAGAGGGAATACGAAAGTCAGAAAGAGTAGGTTCATCCGCGCATCTCACTGGCAGCGTCGATATCGAGCGTGTGGAAGCGGCGATACAGTTGCAGCAGGATCGCCAGGCCAATACTGGCCTCGGCGGCTGCGAGGCTGATCACCAGGATGAACATGATCTGTCCATCCGGCTGCGCCCAGCGGCTACCGGCAACGATGAACGCCAGCGCGGAGGCATTCATCATGACCTCCAGGCTCATCAGCACGAAAAGGATGTTGCGGCGGACCATCAGGCCGACCAGACCGAGGCAGAACAGGATGCCGGCGACCGCCAGACCATGCTCCATGGGGATAGCAGGCATCGTCATTGCTCCTTGGCTTCGTTGCGGCCCAAGTGGAACGCCGTGACGGCTGCGGCGAGCAGCAGCATCGAGGCGAGTTCGACCACCAGCAGGTAAGGACCGAACAGGCTGATGCCCACGGCCTTGGCGTCTACGGTGGTGTGGCCGATGGCTTCACCGGTCTGGTGGGAGAACAGCACGTACAGCAGTTCCACCAGCAGCAGCGCGGCGAGGAGGACCGGGCCGCCCCAGATACCGGGCTTGAGCCAGACGCGCTCTTGCTGAACCGAGGCCGGGCCCAGGTTCAGCATCATCACCACGAACACGAACAGCACCATGATGGCGCCAGCGTAGGCGATCACTTCCAGGACACCGGCAAACGGTGCGCCGAGGGCGAAGAACGTCATGGCCACGGCGATCAGCGAAATGATCAGGTAGAGCAGGGCATGCACAGGGTTGGTGTTGGTGATCACGCGAAGCGTGGACACCACAGCGATACCCGATGCGAAATAGAAAGCGAATTCCATCTTTCTTCCTTAAGGCAGCAAGCTCTTCACGTTGATCGGCTGGGCTTCATTCTGCGCGGAGCCTTTCGGCTTCCCGGCAATCGCCATACCTGCAACACGATAGAAGTTGTAATCAGGGTTTTTGCCGGGGCCGGAGATCAGCAGATCTTCTTTCTCGTAAACCAGGTCCTGACGTTTGAACTCGGCCATTTCGAAATCCGGTGTCAGCTGGATCGCGGTGGTCGGGCAGGCTTCCTCGCAGAGGCCGCAGAAAATGCAGCGCGAGAAGTTGATGCGGAAGAAGTCCGGGTACCAGCGACCGTCTTCGGTTTCAGCTTTCTGCAGCGAGATGCAACCGACCGGGCACGCCACGGCGCACAGGTTGCAGGCTACACATCGCTCTTCACCGTCGGGGTCGCGGGTCAGGACGATACGTCCACGGTAGCGCGGCGGCAGGTAGACCGGTTCTTCCGGGTACTGCAGCGTGTCGCGCTTGCGGAAGGCGTGGCCGAAAATCATCACCAGGCTGCGAAGCTGGGTGTAGAAGCCATGCACGATGTCAAATATGTACTTCATGATTCTCTATCCTCACTGAGCCGCGACGGCGGGCGTGTTGAGCAACACGATCGCAGCGGTCACCAGCATGTTGACGAGGGTCAGCGGCAAGCAGAACTTCCAGCTGAAATCCATCACTTGGTCATACCGTGGGCGCGGAATCGAGGCGCGCAACAGAATGAAGATCATGATGAAGAACGCGGTTTTCAGTGCGAACCAGATGAACGGGATCTGCGGCAGGATGCCGAACGGACCGTGCCAGCCACCGAAGAACAAGGTCACCAGCAGCGCCGAGATCAGCACGATGCCGATGTACTCGCCGACGAAGAACATGCCCCATTTCATGCCAGCGTATTCAATGTGGTAACCGTCAGCCAGTTCCTGTTCCGCTTCCGGCTGGTCGAACGGGTGACGGTGAGTCACGGCCACGCCAGCGATGAAGAAGGTCAGGAAACCGAAGATCTGTGGAATGATGAACCACAAGTTCTGCGCTTGATATTCAACGATGTCGCGCATGTTGAACGAGCCGACCTGGATCACGATGCCCATCAGCGACAGGCCCATGAACACTTCGTACGACACGGTCTGCGCCGAGGCACGCAAGCTGCCCAGCAGGGCGAACTTGTTGTTGCTCGACCAGCCGGCGAACAGCACCGCGTAGACCGACAGGCCAGCCATGGCGAAGAAGAACAGGATGCCGATGTTGATGTCCGCCACGCCCCAGGTCGGGGTGATCGGGATGATCGCGAAGGCAATCAGCAGGGCGCTCATGGCCACGACTGGTGCCAGGGTGAAGATCATCTTGTCGGCGAATGGAGGCGTCCAGTCTTCCTTGAAGAACATCTTGATCATGTCGGCGGCGATCTGGAACGCGCCGAACGGACCGACGCGGTTCGGACCGTAACGGTCCTGCCAGAGGGCGAGCAAACGACGCTCGACCCAGCTCAGCAGTGCGCCGCAAACCACCACGGCGAGCAGAATCACCACGGCCTTGAGGACCGCGATGATCACATCGATCACTTCAGGAGTGAACAAGGTCATTGAGCTGCCTCCTGCAGACCGTCAACGGATTTACCGAAAATTGCTGGCGGAATGCCGGCGATGCCCGCAGGCAGTGCCACCAGGCCAGCGCCCAGCTCTTCGTTGATACGCAGCGGCAGACGCAGGGTCTGGCCAGCCACGTTCAGGCTCAGCATGGCACCGTCGTTGACGCCCAGGCGGTCGGCTTCGGACTTGGCCAGTGCAACATAAGCAGCCGGAATGCGTTCCTGAACCGGAGCGGCTTTCGAAGAGTTCTCTTCGCTGCCGAACAGATGGAAGAACGGCACGGCCTGCCAGGTACCAGGAGCTGGGTTGAACGCACGCGGCGCGCTGGCGAACCAGTTCAGCGAGTCACCGGTGCTTTCGATCAGGCGGGTGCCCGGGTCGCCAGCGCGGATGTGACCACCGACTTCGTCCTGGAACTTGTTCCAGGCTTGCGGCGAGTTCCAGCCCGGGGACCAGGCGAATGGCACTTGCTGACGCGGTTCGACCGAGCCTGAGTAACCTTCCATCGAGAAGTTGAACGCGGTGTCGTTATCCTGGGAAGTACGCGGTTCGTGCACGCTGATGTCGGCGCGCATGGCAGTACGACCGGAGTAACGCAGCGGTTCGCGGGCCAGTTTCATGCCCTTGATGCGGAACGCGGCGGACGGTGCGGCATCGACGATGCGGTTCAGGATCGAAGTGCTCGAAGCGACGGCTGCGGTGGCGTGGTCCAGTTGGGTCCAGTCGATCGGCTGGTTCAACAGGGTTGCGCGCAGGGCATGCAGCCAGCGCCAGCCTTCGTGAACCAGGATGCTCGCGTCCATGTACTTCGGATCGAAGACCTGGAAGAAGCGCTGGGCGCGGCCTTCCTGGCTGACCAGGGTACCGTCGCCTTCAGCGAAGCTGGCGGCTGGCAGAACCAGGTGCGCGCGATCGCTGGTGGCAGTCTTCTGATGGTCGGCCACGATCAGCACTTTGGCGGCGGTCAGGGCAGCATCGACCTTGGCCTTGTCGGTACGGGTGTACAGATCGTTTTCCAGCACGACGATGGCGTCGGCTTTACCATCGATCACCGCTTGCAGCGCGGCGTCAACCGATTCGCCACCGAGCATGGCCAGGCCGAGGCTGTTGGCCTCTGGCACGATCAGGCTGATGGAACCGTTCTTCTCGCGCAGCTTCAAGGCTTTGGCGATGTTCGCGGCGGCTTCGATCAGGGCTTTGGAGCCCAGGGAAGTGCCGGCGATGATCAGCGGACGCTTGGCTGCGAGCAGGGCGTCGGCGATGCGCTTGGCCAGTTCGAGGGCTTCAGCGTCCAGGCCTTCAACGGCCGGAGCGCTGGCGTCGAGGGCGTGAGCCACGGCGAAACCGATGCGGGCCAGGTCGTCTGGAGCGGCGTGAACGCACTCTTCGGCGATGTCGTCGAGCTTGGTTTCAGCCAGGCTGGCGATGAACAGCGGGTTCAGCGCGTGCTGACCGATGTTCTTCACGGCGGCGTCGAGCCAAGGCTGGACGCGCATGGCGTCGGCCATGTCTTCGGCCTTGCCCTTGACCGATTGACGCAGGGACAGGGCCATGCGCGCAGCCGTCTGGGTCAGGTCTTCACCGAGGACGAACACGGCGTCGTGGTCTTCGATGTCGCGCATGTTCGGCACTGGCAGCGGGCTGTCTTTGAGCACTTGCAGGACCAGGCGGATGCGCTCCAGCTCGGCAGCTTCGATACCCGAGTAGAAGTGCTCGGCGCCGACCAGTTCGCGCAACGCGTAGTTGCTTTCGAGGCTGGCACGTGGCGAACCGATACCGACGATGTTGCGACCGCGCAGCAGGTCGGCGGCTTTATCCAGCGCTTCGTCGAGGCTCAGCTTGGTGCCGTTGGCCAGCAGCGGCTGGCGTGGGCGGTCTTCGCGGTTGACGTAGCCATAGCCGAAACGGCCACGGTCGCACAGGAAGTACTGGTTCACCGAACCGTTGAAACGGTTTTCGATACGACGCAGTTCGCCGTAACGTTCGCCCGGGGAGATGTTGCAACCGCTGGAGCAGCCATGGCAGATGCTCGGCGAGAACTGCATGTCCCACTTGCGGTTGTAGCGCTCGGAGTGAGTCTTGTCGGTGAACACACCGGTCGGGCAGACCTCGGTGAGGTTGCCGGAGAACTCGCTTTCCAGGGTGCCGTCTTCTACACGTCCGAAGTACACGTTGTCGTGGGCGCCAAACACACCGAGGTCGGTGCCGCCAGCGTAGTCTTTATAGAAGCGCACGCAGCGGTAGCAAGCGATGCAGCGGTTCATCTCGTGGGAAATGAACGGGCCCAGTTGCTGGTTCTGGTGGGTACGCTTGGTGAAGCGGTAACGGCGCTCGTTGTGGCCGGTCATTACCGTCATGTCTTGCAGGTGGCAGTGACCGCCTTCCTCACAGACCGGGCAGTCGTGGGGGTGGTTGGTCATCAACCATTCAACAACACTGGCGCGGAAGGCCTTGGATTCTTCATCTTCGATGGAGATCCAGGTGTTGTCGGTGGCAGGGGTCATGCAGGACATGACGATACGACCACGGGTGTCGTTCTCGTCGGTGTACTGCTTGACCGCGCACTGGCGACAAGCGCCAACGCTGCCGAGGGCAGGGTGCCAGCAGAAATACGGAATATCGAGGCCCAGAGACAGACATGCCTGTAACAGGTTGTCTGCCCCATCGACTTCGAGCGCTTTGCCGTCTACGTGGATAGTGGCCATGGTTCAAAGTTCTTCGTTGGCCCGGTGTCAGCGGGCGTGGCTAATGGAATCTTGTTATCCGCGTGAATCAACACAGCCGTTAAAGGCGTCATCACACGAAAAGCGAAGGGCACGGACCCTTCGCTTTTTTAAGCGTTTACGCGCCGACTACGATCGGCCTTGCCAGGGGCGGGACGGCGGCGCTGACAGGCGCGATACCGGCTTCGAACTCTGGACGGAAGTATTTGATTGCGCTGCCCAACGGCTCCACGGCGCCCGGTGCGTGAGCACAGAAGGTCTTGCCTGGGCCGAGGAAGCCGACCAGACCCAGCAGGGTCTCGATGTCGCCTGGCTGGCCTTCACCGTTCTCGATGGCCATCAGGAGCTTGACGCTCCATGGCAAGCCATCGCGGCACGGGGTGCAGAAGCCACAGGACTCGCGGGCGAAGAACTGCTCCATGTTGCGCAGCAGGGACACCATGTTGACGCTGTCGTCCACCGCCATGGCCAGGCCGGTACCCATGCGGGTGCCCACTTTGGCGATGCCGCCGGCATACATTTGTGCGTCCAGGTGTTCCGGCAACAGGAAGCCGGTACCGGCGCCGCCAGGCTGCCAGCACTTGAGCTTGTAACCGTCGCGCATGCCGCCGGCGTAGTCTTCGAACAGCTCGCGACCGGTGACGCCGAACGGCAGCTCCCACAGGCCCGGGTTCTTGACCTTGCCGGAGAAGCCCATGAGCTTGGTGCCCATGTCTTCGCTGCCTTCGCGAGCCAACGATTTGTACCAGTCCACGCCGTCGGCGATGATCGCCGGCACGTTGCACAGGGTCTCGACGTTGTTCACGCAAGTCGGCTTGCCCCACACGCCTACGGCGGCAGGGAAGGGCGGTTTGGAGCGCGGGTTGGCGCGGCGGCCTTCCAGGGAGTTGATCAATGCGGTTTCTTCACCGCAGATGTAACGCCCGGCGCCGGTGTGGACGAACAGCTCGAAATCGAAGCCGCTGCCCAGAATGTTCTTGCCCAGCAGGCCCGCTGCCTTGGCTTCTTCCACGGCACGGTTGAGGTGCTTGGCGGCGGTGGTGTACTCGCCACGCAGGAAGATATAGCCACGGTAGGTTTTCAGCGCGCGGGCACTGATCAGCATGCCTTCGATCAGCAGATGGGGCAGTTGCTCCATCAGCATGCGGTCTTTCCAGGTGTTGGGTTCCATTTCATCCGCGTTGCACAACAGGTAGCGGATGTTGATGGATTCGTCCTTGGGCATCAGGCCCCACTTCACGCCAGTGGGGAAGCCTGCACCGCCGCGACCCTTGAGGCCGGAATCCTTCACGGTCTGGACGATGTCGTCCTGAGCCATGTCGGCGAAGGCCTTGCGCGCAGCGGCGTAACCGTTCTTGGCCTGGTACTCGTCGAGCCATACGGCTTCGCCGTCGTCACGCAGGCGCCAGGTGAGCGGGTGAGTCTCGGCCGAACGCTTGATGCGGTTGGCAGGACCAAAGGAAGTCAGGGTCATACGTAGCCCTCGAGCAATTTGGCAACGCCTGCTGGCTGCACATCACCGAACGTGTCGTCGTCGATCATCAACGCCGGCGCCTTGTCGCAGTTGCCGAGGCAGCAGACCGGCAGCAGGGTGAAACGACCGTCGGCGGTGGTCTGACCCAGGCCGATGCCGAGCTTGCTCTGGATTTCGCTGACCACGGACTCGTGGCCGCCGATGTAGCAGACCATGCTGTCGCAGACGCGAATGATGTGACGGCCAACCGGCTGACGGAAGATCTGGCTATAGAAAGTAGCCACGCCTTCAACGTCGCTGGCCGGGATGTCGAGGATCTCGCCGATGGCGTACAAGGCGCCGTCCGGCACCCAGCCACGTTCCTTCTGGACGATCTTCAGGGCTTCGATCGACGCCGCGCGCGGGTCTTCGTAGTGATGCAGCTCGTGCTCGATGGCCGAGCGCTCGGTTTCACTCAAGGTGAAACGGTCTGTCTGGATAAGCGTGCTGTTCATGCTTAGCGGTCCACGTCGGCCATAACGAAATCGATACTACCCAGGTACGCAATCAAGTCCGCGACCATGCTGCCTTTGATCACCGAAGGGATCTGCTGCAGGTGCGGGAAGCTTGGGGTACGAATCCGGGTGCGGTAGCTCATGGTGCCGCCATCGCTCGTCAGGTAATAACTGTTGATGCCCTTGGTCGCTTCGATCATCTGGAAGGATTCGTTGGCCGGCATGACCGGGCCCCACGATACTTGCAGGAAGTGCGTGATCAAGGTTTCGATGTGCTGCAGGGTGCGCTCTTTCGGTGGCGGCGTGGTCAGCGGGTGATCCGCCTTGTACGGGCCTTCCGGCATGTTGCGCAGGCACTGGTCGATGATCTTGATGCTCTGGCGCATCTCCTCGACACGCACGATGCAGCGGTCGTAGGCATCGCCATTGGCGGCCAGCGGCACTTCGAATTCGAAGTTCTCGTAGCCCGAGTACGGACGCGCTTTACGCAGGTCGAAATCGCAGCCGGTCGAACGCAGGCCGGCACCGGTGACGCCCCATTCCAGGGCCTCTTTGGTGTTGTAGGCGGCAACGCCGATGGTCCGGCCACGCAGGATGCTGTTGTCCAGTGCGGCTTTCTGATATTCGTCCAGACGCTTGGGCATCCACTCGACGAAGTCCTTGACCAGTTTTTCCCAGCCCCGCGGCAGGTCGTGGGCGACGCCACCGATGCGGTACCAGGCCGGGTGCAGACGGAAACCGGTAATGGCCTCGATCACCGTGTACGCCTTCTGGCGGTCGGTGAAGGTGAAGAACACCGGGGTCATGGCGCCGACGTCCTGGATGTAGGTACCCAGGAACAGCAGGTGGCTGGTGATCCGGAAGAACTCGGCCATCATGATGCGGATGACGTCGACCTTCTCCGGCACCTTGATGCCGGCCAGCTTCTCGACCGAGAGCACGTACGGCAGGTTGTTCATCACGCCGCCGAGGTAGTCGATACGGTCGGTGTACGGGATGAAGCTGTGCCAGGACTGACGCTCGGCCATCTTCTCGGCACCACGATGGTGGTAACCGACGTCCGGTACGCAGTCGACGATTTCTTCACCGTCCAGCTGCAGGATGATACGGAACGCACCGTGCGCGGACGGGTGGTTCGGGCCGAGGTTGAGGAACATGTAGTCCTCGTTCGGGCCGGAACGCTTCATGCCCCAGTCTTCCGGCTTGAAGCGCGCGGACTCTTCCTCGAGTTGCTGCTTGGCCAGGTTCAGGGTGAACGGGTCGAACTCGGTGGCGCGGGCCGGGAAGTCCTTGCGCAGCGGGTGACCTTCCCAGGTCGGCGGCATCATGATGCGCGACAGGTGAGGGTGACCTTTGAAGTCGATGCCGAACATGTCCCAGACTTCACGCTCGTACCAGTTGGCGTTCGGCCAGATGCTGGTGACGGTCGGTAAGCTGAGGTCGCTCTCGGACAAGGCGACCTTGATCATTACGTCACTATTACGTTCGATCGACATCAAGTGATAGAACACGGAGAAGTCGGCGCCGCTCGGCAGCCCTTGACGCTTGGTGCGCAGACGCTCGTCCACGCCGTGCAGGTCATAGAGCATGACGTATGGCTTGGGCAGGTTGCGCAGGAAGCCCAGGACTTCGACGAGTTTGGCGCGGGCAACCCAAAGCACCGGCATGCCGGTGCGGGTCGGCTGGGCGGTGAACGCCTCCGGGCCAAAACGGTTGTTCAGTTCGACGACCACATCCTGGTCGTCTGCCTTGTAAGGCGGGATGTACAGAGCACTGCCTGTAGTCATGGTTATTTTATCGCTTTCGGTCAACGTAAAGAATGAAGCCAGGTTCTCGTTCTATTAAAGAAGCAGGTCTGGATCAGACTTCGTCGGGGCTGCGCAGGTTGGTTACCTGAATACGCTGTTCGCGGCGCTTTTCCTTTTCGGAAGGCATCTCGGCGCGATACACGCCTTGATCACCAACGACCCAGGAAAGTGGACGACGCTCCTGGCCAATCGACTCCTGCAACAGCATCAAGCCTTGCAGGAAAGCCTCAGGGCGGGGCGGGCAGCCAGGCACGTAGACGTCCACGGGCAGGAACTTGTCCACCCCTTGAACGACGGAGTAGATGTCGTACATGCCACCGGAGTTGGCGCACGAACCCATGGAAATGACCCATTTAGGTTCGAGCATTTGCTCGTAGAGACGCTGAATGATCGGCGCCATCTTGATGAAGCAGGTACCGGCGATAACCATGAAATCCGCCTGGCGCGGCGATGCCCGGATAACCTCGGCGCCAAAGCGCGCGATGTCGTGGGGCGCCGTGAAGGCGGTGGTCATTTCCACGTAGCAGCACGAAAGACCGAAGTTATACGGCCACAGGGAGTTCTTGCGCCCCCAGTTGATCGTGCCGTTAAGCACGTCTTCGAGCTTGCCCATGAAAATGTTTTTGTGGACTTGATCTTCTAACGGATCGGAAACGGTTTCCCGCTGGCCAATCGGATACTGCTCGTTAGGAGCATCGGGGTCGATCCTGGTGAGATTGTATTGCATTGCCAAAGCCTCATTGTTTCAGCTTCGCTTGCCGCTTGCGCCGAGCTTCCGGAGCCCAGTCAAGGGCGCCCACTCGGAATAGGTAGACAAGACCTGCCAACAGAATTGCTATGAAAACGAGAGCTTCGACGAATCCGGTCCAGCCGCTTTCGCGGACGGACACAGACCATGCAAAGAGAAAGAGGGCTTCAATATCGAAGATCACGAACAACATCGCGACCAGATAGAATTTGGCTGAGAGCCGCAAGCGGGCGCCACCTGTAGGTAGCATGCCGGACTCGAACGGTTCGTTTTTGCTGCGGCCCCAGGCTTTTGACCCGAGGAGGCTGGAGACGCCCAGCATGAAGGCACAGAGGCCGACGACGCCTAGAAGGAAAATGGCAAAGCCCCAGTTATGGGCCATGAGTCCTGTCGCTTCGGGCATGCTGGTAATCCTTAACAGAGAGCAAAGGTCTCTGAGCTTGAAAAGAAACAAAAGCAGTGACGATATGTCGCAGCAATCAATCCCGCTGATTTTATGGCTAAACACCCGGCAAGTAAAATTCCTATAGCGAAATTTATTATAGGAATAAGGACATAGCGAGCCTCAAAAGCCCTGTGGCCCTTGGCCCGTGGGCATTAGCCGGCATTTCGTCAATTATGTTTTGTAGGGAATGTAACGAACATAGTAGTTGCTAAATGATAATCAATATTGTTTGTGGTGGTTTTTAAACTGCTTATTCCGCAAGTGCGCAGAAAGTTGCCTTATATGCGCGTTACGTAGGAGCTGAC
>NZ_CATKPX010000041.1:0-36357 GCF_949767755.1 Pseudomonas sp. IT-P4
TTGGATCGCTGGTGTGATCACGACCGCGCAAACACCACCAATCCCTGTAGGAGCGAGCTCGCTCGCGATGGTCGTCAACGATAACGCATGTTTACTGGTTAAACGCAGCGCTCCTGGCTCCATCATCGGAACACCGCCCGGAGTAATCTCGCTCCTACAAAGTTCTTGACCGAACTGCAATGGCTGCAATCGGGGTCTTTTCATGGAGTCGCGGTATCGGTGACGCATTGTTTTAGTCGATGCGAATCCGTACCGCTGCCTTCGCTGCGATCAATATCGCCGTTGGCATCAAGGTAGATGTGCGTATTGGACCATGTCGGGGTGATATTTACGCAGTGTCGGAGATCTTTATCGTTCCACCAAGAGATCTCCATGAAAAACTTCTCATCAGGAAACAAAAAACCATGATCGCGTGTGCTGCTGCCAGGGGGCATACCACCTTTGTATATCCGGCGTTGTACATTCCAGATGAACCGCAATTCGCCTTCGTCATTCTTGGAGTAATGAACCGTCGCGGCGGGCAGCACAATAATTTGCCAGAGGGCGATCAAGAGAAGAACCACCAATGGCAGCAATAGTGGTATCAACGGAATCAATAGCCACCGAATGTAACGCGACCGAGGTTTATTACCAGGAATGGACACGGACTCCGTCTCCTAGATTCACCTTACAAGTTGTGCATCTCACTACTCTTCATGGGCTTGCGGTATCCGTGAAGCATTGCTTCAGTCGATGCGCATCCGTGCCACTGCCTTCGCTGTAATCAATGTCGCCATTGGCATTGAGGTAAATATGCGTATTGGGCCACCTAGGGGTTACGTTGACGCAATGTCGGAGCGCGCCATCGTTCCACCAGGAAATTTCCATGAAAAATTCTCATCCGGAAACAGAAAGCCATAATCACGCGTACCGCCTCCGGGTTGCATACGCCCCTTGAAAATACGGTCCTGCACGTTCCATATGTATTTAAGTTCGCCACGAGCATCTTCGGAGTAGTGAACAGTCACAGTAGGTAACGCAATATCCCAATGAGTGATGGCCAAAAACACAACTGGAATCCACAACCATCGCTTATACCGCCTCCGGGATTTACTTGCAGTCGTGGACACGGACTCCTTCCCCCCAGTTTTCCGGAGCAACTGCCAACACTTCACAATTATCTGCGCAGTTATCCCGCCATCAGGGTGCTGATTGGCGAGTTTTAAACCGATGTTTATCGACACTTTATCCTCCCATGGTCACAATTCAGTCCAAGGGCTGACCGTAGAATGAAGGTCGGAGCGTTTTTTTTGATCCTGTACTCATTGCCGAGGGCATTCCGTTAATCGATCTGAATCGGCTGCACTAGTGTGACCGCTATCGAGAGCTCCATCTGCTCCAATATATATACTGGTCGTTGGCCACTTAGGACTTATCCTTACGCAATGACTTTTCCCTGAGACAGTCCAGTCGAACTGCATGAAAAAATCATTATTTTTAAAAATATGGCCGGGACCTCCTGTAGATTGGCCAGGGGAGATTTCTCCTCGAAATATATCGTGCTGAGTATTTAGAACAAACTCCAACTTTCCGCCCCCCCTCCTCTGAGAAATAGACTTTCACCCTTGGCACGGAGACATACCAGACAAAATATATCAGAAGCAATATTGCTAGCAGTCTACGCATAAACAAAAGCAGCACCCTTTTATTTACATTTTGGGATACTGATAATCTTGTGAAGCCGATCCCCTCAGAACTTGGCATCTTTCAGGGGCTCGCGGTATCTGTGATACATTGTTTCAAGCGATCCGAATCAGTGCCACTGCCTTCGCTGAGATCAATATCACCATTGGCATCAAGATAGATATCCGTATTAGGCCACTTCGGGGTTATGTTGACGCAGTGGGCACGAACATTTTTGCTCCACCAGGAGATTTCCATAAAAAAATTATCATCCGGAAACAGGTGACCATTATCGACTGTGCCTCCGCCGGGTTGCATCCCTCCTTTGTATACCCGGTCTTGGACATTCCAGATGTATCTGAGCTCCTCCCTTCCGCTCTCGGGATAGTGAATAGTAACCGTAGGTAGCGCAATATCCCAGTGGGTGATGGCCAGATACACAATCGGAATCCACAACCACCTTTTAAAAGATTGACCTCTTTTACGTGCAGGAGTGCTCACGAACTCCATCCCCCCAATTTTCGGGTGCGACTGCCAAAACTTCGCTCATGATGATTTTGGCTGTCACCCCGCCATTTGCGTATTGACTGGCGAGTTTCACACCAATACTTATCGCCACCCTATCGGCTATATCGTCAAATGCCCGTAGTCCGTCAACTAGACTCGCAGTTAGATGCGGGCCTGGGTATTTCTTATGGTCTTCAATCCACCTTTTTGTGTCCGAGCCAATTTGCTCAACTCCCGCACCATCCAACAATACGCTTTGTGAAAGCCCACCTACTATGCCGACGTACCCATAATGGATGTTCGACCAAATATCGTAGTAGTAGTCATATCGGCCTTGCTTGTGCCGGACGTCATCGTTGTACATAGCCCGAAGCTTCGGCTTGTGATCCCACTCCATATTCTGACCCACCTGCTTCGTCCAGATCGCCATCGCCTCAAGCTTCTTCGTCCATGCAATTCCGTTGAAATTTGGTGGTCCAGCCAGTCTGGCGTACCAGGGTAACGCCCGAAATTTCCTGGCTTGCGCGCTGCTGTCGTAGCTCATCAGCTCTTTCATTTTCAACACGGACGGATGCTTGATGTTCCTATTCATCTCACCTGCGATGTAGCTGGCAAGCTCTTCCATCTGGTCTGGATGGTTACAGGCTTCGCTTCCACCAAGGTCGCCGGGTGGTGCAGAGATTTTATCTGCCAGCTTCAGATCAACCACCTGAGGTTTGGCCGTAAAGCTGTTTTCAGCCGGAGCCGCCGATGAGCCCGCAGCCCTGGTGGCCGGCTTTGCAGGGCTTGCGTTGCTTTGATACGTGGCCGTCATTACGGAGGGGATCAGTCGAGCTTTACAGGGGCAATTACTGTAACTGTCCAGCGTACCAGCCATGAGCTTTCCATGACTGATCATGTGCGAAATACCACCGACGATCCGATACGTCTTCCCGTCTTTTCCACAGGTAACTCGATCACCATCGCAGGCGTGGGCAACGCCATACATCATGATCCGGGTATCACCATCCAGAACTTTGCCACCACAAGTGGTTCGGTCATTCAGACCGATGAAATGTCCTTCTTTCATTGAATTTCTTCTCCGTTACTTCCGGCCGAGTCCAGAAAGTTTTCGACCATCAGCTGCGTGAGCATTTAAGCAACGCAGCACTGAGACAGCTTTGGACAGCGCCAGACTTCGTCACTCAATCCGCGACCGATGGCAAAAAATCCTCGCCCATCGACACACCTTCGCGCGCAATAAACACGTAGCCGCCTTGCGGTGTATTGATGATTTCGTCGCCATTGCTGAGCATGCTGCCGACCAGCGCCACATCATTGTTGTCTTGCCCTGCGCCGGTAATGATTTGCGCCGTACTGCCATCGGCATACAGGACGTAGTCGCCTGTTCGCGCTACGCGCACCGAGCGTCCATTTTCCAACTTGAACTCCAGCGGCCCTGTCCCTTGCTGGATCACCCCGCCGTTACGGGTGTGGCTGCCCTCGGTTGCGCACCGGAAGATTGCGATAGCAGGATGAGCGTCGATGTAGGCCTGCTGTTGACGCACAACCACTTGGGCGTGCTCATGGAATTGCGCAATTTGCTGCTCAGTGAAGTGTGGATTGTCCAGACTGCGCAGATACTCTGGGGAAACATCGTTGGTATACAAAGGCTGCATGGGTGCATTCATTTCAAAATCCATATCCCAGGAAGGGTGTTCAGAAATAATGCGGCGGACGCTAACAGCGTCGCGATCCTCACGGCAGGGTCAAAAGAATGATTCAGAAGTTTCGCCAATAGAAACGATCCTTTTCCTACAGGATTGTTTCTAAAGCGTATTTATTGCGGAGCGCACAAACAAAAACGCCCCGACCAGGGCCGGGGCGTTTCATGTGCAGCTAAAGACTTAGCGCGGGAATGCTGGCGGGTTTACACCGGCCATGTCTTCCATCACGCGAACCACCTGGCAGCTGTAACCGAACTCGTTGTCGTACCAGACGTACAGAACAACGCGGTTATCCTGGGTGATGGTCGCTTCAGCGTCCACTACGCCTGCGTGGCGCGAGCCAACGAAGTCGGTGGAAACCACTTCCTGGGAGCTCACGTAGTCGATCTGCTTGTGCAGGTCCGAGTGCATGGCCATCTGGCGCAGGTACTCGTTGATCTCTTCGCGAGTGGTGGCCTTTTCCAGGTTCAGGTTCAGGATGGCCATCGACACGTTCGGCGTAGGAACGCGAATCGCGTTGCCGGTCAGCTTGCCCTTGAGCACTGGCAGCGCCTTGGCGGCTGCGGTGGCGGCACCGGTCTCGGTGATAACCATGTTCAGCGGCGCGGCGCGGCCACGACGGCTGCCCTTGTGGAAGTTGTCGATCAGGTTCTGGTCGTTGGTGAACGAGTGAACGGTTTCGACGTGGCCGTTGACGATGCCGTACTTGTCGTTGACCGCCTTTAGCACCGGCACGATGGCGTTGGTGGTGCAGGAAGCCGCCGAGATGATCTTGTCGTCAGGGGTGATTTCGCCATGGTTGATGCCATGCACGATATTCTTCAGCGCGCCCTTGCCAGGTGCGGTGAGGATCACGCGGGCAGCGCCCGGGCAGGCCAGGTGCTGGCCCAGGCCGTCAGCGTCACGCCATACACCGGTGTTGTCGACGATCAGGGCGTTTTCGATGCCGTACTGGGTGTAGTCGACTTCGGCCGGGCTCTTGGCGTAGATAACCTGGATCAGGTTGCCGTTGGCGGTGATGGTGTTGTTGGCTTCATCGATGGTGATGGTGCCATCGAACGGACCATGGACCGAGTCGCGGCGCAGCAGGCTGGCACGCTTGACCAGGTCGTTCTCGGCGCCCTTGCGGACAACGATGGCGCGCAGGCGCAGGCCGTCGCCACCACCGGTTTTCTCGATCAGGATGCGCGCCAGCAGACGGCCGATACGACCGAAGCCGTAGAGGACAACGTCGGTGCCTTTGCGGGCCGATGCGTTTTGCTGGCCAACCACGTCAGCCAGTTCTTCACGGACGAACTGCTCGGCAGTACGGCCATTGCCTTCGGCCTTGAACTTGGCCGCCAGCTTGCCCAGGTCCACCGAAGCGGCGCCGAGCTTGAGTTCGCTCATCGCCTTGATCAGCGGGAATGTTTCGTGGACGGACAGCTCGCTTTCGTCGGACTGACGGTGACGAGCAAAGCGGTGAGCTTTGAGAATCGCAATGACTGAACGATTGATCAGGCTGCGGCCATAGATCGAGCTCACCACGTTGTTATTGCGGTAGAGCTGACCGATAAGCGGAATCATCGCTTCTGCGAGTGCTTCACGGTCGATCCATTCACCAAGACACTGGTCGGGCTTCTGAGTCACGGGAACCTTCCACATGTAGGGGCAGAAAAAAGGGGCTACATTATGCCGCCGAGTGACAGCGGTAGCAATGCGCGCCCGTCGTGCTTTACGTAACAATTCGTCGTTCAAAAAAATTACGCCCCGCGCAAACCCAATAAAACCGGGGCTTTCAGCGCAGTCAATTTTTTGGAGGCCGCGCGTCGTTATCCGTAACCCTCCGTAACACTCGTTGTTTTTGCCACTACATATTCAATAATTCATGGCAAAAAAGCGCCGGATTTTGTCTTTACCACTACATTTCACCAAACCCGTGCTTTAGACACAGTCAGCAACTGACAGGCGGCATCGTTGACCGCTACAATTGCCGACTTTGTCGCAACGCTTGGAGCTCAACCTTCCGTGCCCGTTCTGCGTCTACCGCTTCTCCCTGCCGCGGCAGGTAAACAGCACTGGGGCAACCTGCCCGGTGCCACCCTGAGCCTGGCCATCGCCGAGGCCGCCAGCGCTGCCAAGCGCTTTACCCTGCTGCTGACCGCCGACAGCCAAAGTGCCGAACGGCTGGAACAGGAGCTGGGTTTCTTCGCCCCGGATTTGCCCGTATTGCACTTTCCGGACTGGGAAACCCTGCCCTACGACCTGTTCTCGCCGCACCAGGACATCATTTCCCAGCGCATCGCCAGTCTGTACCGGCTGCCGGAACTGAGCCATGGCGTGCTGGTGGTGCCGATCACGACCGCCCTGCATCGCCTCGCGCCGACCAAATTCCTGCTCGGCAGCAGCCTGGTGCTGGACATCGGCCAGAAGCTCGACGTCGAGCAAATGCGCACCCGGCTTGAAGCCACGGGCTATCGCTACGTCGATACGGTGTATGAGCACGGCGAGTTCACCGTTCGCGGCTCGCTGATCGATCTGTTCCCGATGGGCAGCAAACTGCCGTATCGCATCGACCTGTTCGACGACGAAATCGAAACCCTGCGCACCTTCGACCCGGAGAACCAGCGCTCGATCGACAAGGTTGATTCGGTCAAGCTGTTGCCGGCCAAGGAATTCCCGCTGCAAAAAGAAGCGGTCACTCGCTTCAAGGCGCGCTTTCGCGAGCGCTTCGATGTCGATTTCCGCCGCTGCCCGATTTTCCAGGATTTGAGCAGCGGGATTACCCCGGCCGGCATCGAGTACTACCTGCCGCTGTTCTTCGAAGAAACCTCGACGCTGTTCGATTACCTGCCCCAGGACACCCAAGTGTTCTCGCTGCCCGGCATCGAACAGGCCGCGGAAAACTTCTGGAACGACGTACGCAATCGCTATGAAGAACGCCGCGTCGACCCGTCCCGTCCTTTATTACCGCCCGCCGAACTGTTCCTGCCGGTGGAAGACTGCTTCGCGCGCCTGAAGAACTGGCCGCGCGTGGTGGCCAGTCAACAGGATGTGGAAAGCGGTGGCGGTCGCGAGCGCTTCCCCGCTCGCGAGTTGCCCAACCTGGCGATCGAAGCCAAGGCCACCCAACCGCTGGCGGCACTGGCGGAGTTCCTCGACCAGTTCCCCGGCCGCGTGCTGTTCACCGCCGAATCGGCAGGTCGCCGCGAGGTGCTGCTGGAGCTGCTGGAACGCTTGAAGCTGCGACCGAAAACCGTCGACAGCTGGCCGGACTTTGTCGCCGGCAAGGAACGCCTGGCGATCACCATCGCCCCGCTCGACGAAGGCTTGCTGCTCGACAACCCGGCCCTGGCCCTTGTCGCGGAAAGCCCGTTGTTCGGCCAGCGCGTGATGCAGCGCCGTCGCCGCGAAAAGCGCGCCGATGCCAACAACGATGCCGTCATCAAGAACCTCACCGAGCTGCGCGAAGGTGCGCCGGTGGTGCACATCGACCACGGCGTCGGCCGCTACCTGGGCCTGGCGACCCTGGAAATCGACAGCCAGACCGCTGAATTCCTCGCCCTGGAATACGCCGAAGGCGCCAAGCTTTATGTGCCGGTGGCCAACCTGCACCTGATCGCTCGCTACACCGGCAGCGACGATGCCCTGGCCCCGCTGCACCGCCTCGGTTCCGAGACCTGGCAGAAAGCCAAGCGCAAAGCCGCCGAACAGGTGCGCGACGTCGCCGCCGAGCTGCTCGACATCTATGCCCGCCGCGCCGCCCGCGAAGGCTACGCTTTCGCCGACCCGAAGGCCGACTACGCCACCTTCAGCGCCGGCTTCCCGTTCGAAGAAACCCCGGACCAGCAAACCACCATCGACGCGGTGCGCGAAGACATGCTTGCGCCCAGGCCGATGGATCGCCTGGTATGTGGCGACGTCGGCTTCGGCAAGACCGAAGTGGCGATGCGCGCCGCGTTCATCGCCGTGCACGGCGGTCGCCAGGTGGCGATCCTGGTGCCGACCACCCTGCTCGCCCAGCAGCACTACAACAGCTTCCGCGACCGCTTTGCCGACTGGCCGGTAACCGTGGAAGTGATGAGCCGCTTCAAGTCGGCCAAGGAAGTGAATGCGGCAGTCGCGGACCTGGCCGAAGGCAAGATCGACATCGTCATCGGCACGCACAAGCTGCTGCAGGACGACGTGAAGATCAAAAACCTTGGCCTGGTGATCATCGACGAGGAACACCGTTTCGGCGTGCGCCAGAAAGAACAGCTCAAGGCCCTGCGCAGCGAAGTCGACATCCTGACCCTGACCGCCACGCCGATTCCGCGCACGCTGAACATGGCGGTATCAGGCATGCGCGACCTGTCGATCATCGCCACGCCGCCGGCCCGCCGCCTGTCGGTCCGCACCTTCGTCATGGAACAGAACAAGAGCACGGTCAAAGAGGCCCTGCTGCGTGAGCTGCTGCGTGGCGGCCAGGTCTACTACCTGCACAACGACGTGAAGACCATCGAGAAATGCGCCGCCGACCTCGCCGAACTGGTGCCGGAAGCACGGATCGGCATCGGCCACGGGCAGATGCGCGAACGCGAACTCGAACAGGTGATGAGCGACTTCTACCACAAGCGCTTCAACGTGCTGATCGCCTCGACCATCATCGAGACCGGCATCGACGTACCAAGCGCCAACACCATCATCATCGAGCGTGCCGACAAGTTCGGCCTGGCACAGTTGCACCAGTTGCGCGGCCGGGTCGGACGCAGCCACCACCAGGCCTATGCCTACCTGCTGACGCCGCCACGCCAGCAAATCACCCCGGACGCGGAAAAGCGCCTGGAAGCGATTGCCAACACCCAGGACCTCGGCGCGGGCTTCGTGCTCGCCACCAACGACCTGGAAATCCGTGGCGCCGGCGAACTGCTCGGCGACGGCCAGAGCGGGCAGATCCAGGCTGTCGGCTTCACGCTGTACATGGAAATGCTCGAGCGCGCGGTGAAGTCGATCCGCAAGGGCGAGCAGCCGAACCTCGATCAACCGCTCGGCGGCGGTCCGGAAGTCAACTTGCGGGTACCGGCGTTGATCCCGGAAGACTACCTGCCGGATGTCCACGCCCGCCTGATTCTCTACAAGCGCATTGCCTCGGCCACCGACGAGGACGGCCTCAAGGATTTGCAGGTGGAGATGATCGACCGTTTCGGCCTGCTGCCGGAACCGACCAAGAACCTGATCCGTATCACTGCATTGAAATTGCAGGCCGAGCAACTGGGCATCAAGAAAGTCGATGGCGGCCCCCAGGGCGGTCGCGTCGAGTTCGCCGCACAGACGCCGGTCGACCCGCTGACCCTGATCAAACTGATCCAGAGCCAGCCAAAACGCTACAAATTCGAAGGCGCCACGATGTTCAAGTTCATGGTTCCGATGGAGCGCCCGGAAGAGCGCTTTAATACTGTAGAGGCGCTGTTCGAGCGCCTCGTTCCGAAAACTGCTTGAAGGACGCCGCATGCGCCTGTTTCGCTCACTGACCCTGCTGACCCTGTTGATGCCAACGCTGGTCGCACCCACGGCATTTGCCGATGACCTGTATCAGGTCGAAATGATTCTGGTCCGTCAAAACGCCGTGCCGGCGATTGTCAGCCGCGCCGCGCCGGAAGACTGGGCGGCGGGCGCCCAACCGGTCAGCCCCGACAGCCTGCGCACGCCAAGCCTCAATGGCGAGGTGGAAAAACTCACCAGCAGCGCCGACTACACGGTGTTGCTGCACAAGGCCTGGCAACAACCCCTCGGTGAAACGGCCAGCAAAGTGGCGGTCAGCGACGGTAAGGAACAATATGGTCAGTTCCCGATCGAGGGCACACTGAACATGAAACTGGGACGCTTTACCGACGTCGACGCCGATTTCTGGGTCAACCAGATCGATGCCAATGGCATGGTGACCGCCAGCGAGCGCCTGAAACAGGAAAGCCACACCAAGAACGGCCAGTTGAATTTTCTCGATAACGGCCACCTCGGCCTGTTGATCAAGATCACCTCGCTGACCGCCCCCGCACCCCGAGCAGCTCCCGAAGAAATTCCGGACTGATTCCCTATGTCCGCGACCCTGAGCAAACCCCTCGCACCGTCCTGGGTCAGCCGATTCAAGGAACAGAGCCTGGAGCGTGGTCGCCGTTACGCGCTGGAGAATCGCGTCAGGATCGTCGAGGCCGGCGACGCAACCATCGTCGCCGCGTGTGAAGGCTCTGGCGGTAACGTTTACCGTCAGACCATTCGCCTGCGCGAGTCAGCCAAAGGCACGCTGCTGATGGTCGACGCCACCTGCTCCTGCCCGGTCCACAGCAACTGCAAACATTGCGCGGCGGTGCTCCTGCAAGTGCAGGAAACCCTCGACTACCCCGCTGCCGCCAAAGACGCCGAACTCCTGGAAAAGCTCCAGGCCGTCCTGGAAAACCGCAGCCCGAAAGCCCCGCCGCAAGTGCTGGTGGACAATGTGCAACCGGTACCGCGCCTATGGCTGGCGAGTATCGAGTTTAGCGCCTTCGAACCGCGCAACGGTCGAATGCAGCGCTACATCCAGCATCGCGCGGCGCTGTCTTTCAGTTACCTGGACGAGTACGTCAGCGGGCAGAAAAACACCGACATCCTGATTCGCCAGGAAACCCAGACGCTGCGGATAAAACGCCACCCGGACGTGGAACAGTCCTACCGCGAGCAACTGCGAATCCTCGGCTTCAAAGTCGCCACCCGGCAAAGCAAGGCCTTGCCGGAAAGCGCCGGCGAGCTGTTCGAGATGGTCAATGACAGCGCCTGGCTGACCTTTACCCTCAATGAACTGCCGAAGTTGCGCGCCCAGGGCTGGGAGTTGCAGATCGACGAGGACTTCGGGTTCGACCTGACAGCGGTAGACGATTGGTACGCCACGGTCGAGCAGGCTCCGGAGCGCGACTGGTTCGACCTGGAACTGGGGATCATCGTCAACGGCGAACGCCTGAGCCTGTTGCCGATCCTGCTCAACCTGATGCGCTCCCACACCGAAATCCTCAACCCGGAACGCCTCGCCCGACGCCGCGACGACGAGCTGATCCTGGTGAATATCCCCAATCGCCCGAATTCCGAGCACGGCCCGCTGCAAGTCGCCCTGCCCTTCGGCCGCTTGAAACCGGTGCTGGCCACCCTTGGCGAGTTCTACCTGCAGGAGCCCGGCGACACCACGCTGCGCCTGAGTAAAGCCGATGCCACGCGCCTGAACCCGCTGGAAGACATGCCGCTACTGTGGGAGGGTGGCGAACAGATCCGCACCTTTGCCCAGCGCCTGCGCGACATCAAGGACCACACGGCCATCGCCCCGGAAGGCCTGAATGCGACGCTGCGTCCGTATCAGCTCGAAGGCTTGAGCTGGATGCAATCACTGCGGCAGTTGGAGGTGGGTGGAATTCTCGCGGACGACATGGGCCTGGGCAAAACCCTGCAGACACTGGCCCATGTGCTGAGCGAGAAAAACGCCGGCCGCCTGGATCGGCCGTGCATGGTGGTGATGCCGACCAGCCTGATCCCCAACTGGCTCGACGAAGCGGCGCACTTTACGCCGCAGCTCAAGGTACTGGCGCTGTACGGTGCCGGCCGCAAAAAGCACTTCGACAAGCTGGCTGACTACGATCTGATCCTGACCACCTATGCACTGCTGCCCAAGGATGTCGAACGCCTGGCGGCGCAGCCCTTGCACATATTGGTGCTGGATGAAGCGCAATACATCAAGAACCCGACCAGCAAGGCCGCCCAGGCTGCCCGCGAGCTCAATGCCCGACAGCGCCTGTGCCTGAGCGGTACGCCGCTGGAAAACCACCTCGGTGAACTCTGGTCACTGTTTCACTTCCTCCTGCCCGGCTGGCTGGGCGACGTCAAAAGCTTCAACCGCGATTACCGCATGCCGATTGAAAAACGCACCAGCGAAGTACGGCTTGCGCACCTCAACGGTCGGATCAAACCTTTCCTGCTGCGCCGCACCAAGGAACAGGTGGCGACCGAGTTGCCGCCGAAAACCGAGATCATTCACTGGGTCGAACTCAACGAGGCCCAGCGTGATGTGTACGAAACCATGCGCCTGGCCATGGACAAGAAAGTCCGCGACGAGATCACCCGCAAAGGCGTGGCCCGCAGCCAGATCATTATTCTCGAAGCCCTGCTCAAGCTGCGTCAGGTGTGTTGCGATTTGCGCCTGGTCAACGAGGCGACCCCGCCAAGCCGTGGCAGCACGTCGGGCAAGCTCGACAGCCTGATGGAAATGCTCGAGGAATTGTTCGAGGAAGGTCGACGAATCCTGCTGTTCTCGCAGTTCACTTCAATGCTGTCGCTGATCGAAGACGAACTGAACAAACGCGGCGTGGCCTACGCCCTGCTAACCGGCCAGACCCGCGACCGCCGTACTCCAGTGAAGGAATTCCAAAGCGGCAAGCGTCAGATTTTTCTGATCAGCCTGAAGGCCGGTGGCGTTGGCCTGAACCTGACCGAGGCGGACACGGTGATTCATTACGACCCGTGGTGGAACCCGGCGACGGAAAACCAGGCGACCGACCGCGCGTATCGCATCGGCCAGGAGAAGCCGGTGTTCGTTTACAAAATGATCGCGCGCGGCACGGTGGAAGAAAAGATTCAGCACCTGCAAAAGGAAAAATCCGACCTCGCGGCCGGTGTGCTGGATGGGCGCAAGGCCGGGGACTGGAAGCTGCAAAACGATGATATCGAGGCGCTGTTTGCGCCGCTGCCGGAAAACCTCGAAAAACGTTGAGACTTTCGGCGTTTTTTAGACCGCCATCGCGAGCAAGCTCGCTCCCACAGGTTCAGTGATGTCCGCAAAAGTTGTGTTCGACGCGGACACTGTGGGAGCGAGCTTGCTCGCGATGGGGTCAACGCGGTATCAAGTGGGGCTCAGCCCTTGAGCACCCGCGCCAACGTCGATTTCACCTTGCCCATGCCGTCATGCAACGCCTGCTCGATCTCGGCCATGGTAATCACCGCCGTCGACTTGCCCGCCGCCGGGTTCACCACTAGCGCCAGACAGGCGTAATCCAGTTCCAGCTCGCGGGCCAGGGCCGCTTCCGGCATACCGGTCATGCCGACGATGTCGCAGCCGTCGCGCTCCAGTCGGGCGATTTCAGCCACTGTCTCCAGTCGCGGCCCTTGAGTGCAGGCATACACGCCATGACTGCTGTAACCCACGCCTTCCACCGCCAATGCCGCAATCAGTTGCTGGCGCAACGGTTCGCTATAGGGATAGCTGAAGTCGATATGGGTGACGTGCTCCAGGTCATCGGCAAAGTAGGTGTGCTCACGACCGCTGGTGTAGTCGATCAACTGATGTGGCACGCAAAAATGCCCGGTGCCCATGGCGGCATGGATGCCACCCACGGCATTGACCGCCAGAATGGCTTCGGCACCGGCCTGCTTCAGCGCCCAGAGGTTGGCGCGGTAGTTGACCTGATGCGGCGGAAAACGATGGGGATGGCCGTGACGCGCGAGGAACAGTACTTCCTTGCCGGCATACTCGCCGATCTGAACCTCGGCCGAAGGTGCGCCATAAGGCGTGTCCACTGCCAGTGACTGGCGAATGCTCAGGCCTTCGAGTTGAGTCAGGCCAGTGCCACCGATAATCGCGTAAACCGTCATAACGAACAGTCCTTAATCAATCAATTGAGCTTCTTTGAGCGCGCCGACAGCGGCCAGCCAGCGCGGGTCCTGACGGTATTCGGTGCTGGCGAACGACTGGCCGCGCATCCGTGCAATGCGCTCGGAAGGCTTGACCTTCAGGCGTTGCGCAGCGCTCAAGGCCAGTTCGGCGGCCGCACGGTCGTTGCACACCAGGCCCATGTCGCAACCGGCAGTCAGCGCCGCTTCGATACGGCTGGCGGCATCGCCGACCACGTGAGCGCCCGCCATGGACAGGTCATCACTGAAAATCACGCCATCGAACTGCAGTTCGCCACGCAGGATGTCCTGCAACCAGCGTCGGGAGAAACCGGCGGGCTGGGAATCGACCTGTGGATAAATAACGTGGGCCGGCATGACCGCGGCCAGTTGCTTACTCAGTTTGGCAAACGGCACCAGGTCATTGGCGCGAATCTCGTCGAGGCTACGTTCGTCGTTGGGGATCGCGACGTGGGAATCCGCTTCAGCCCAGCCGTGGCCGGGGAAGTGCTTGCCGGTAGCCGCCATGCCTGCGCTGTTCATACCGCGGATGAATGCACCCGCGAGCAAGGCCGCGCGCTCGGGATCACCTTCGAACGAGCGAGTGCCGACAACGGCGCTGCGCTGGTAATCCAGGTCGAGCACCGGGGCGAAGCTCAGGTCCAGGCCAACAGCCAACACTTCGGTAGCCATGATCCAGCCGCACTGCTCGGCCAGGTATTCGGCGTTCGGGTTGTCGGCAATGGCGCGCATGGCAGGCAAGCGCACGAAACCCTGGCGCAGGCGCTGCACGCGGCCGCCCTCTTGATCCACCGCCAGCAGCAGATCGGGACGAATGGCGCGAATGGCCGCACTCAGCTCGCGCACTTGACGCGGATGCTCGATGTTACGGGCAAAGATGATCAGGCCACCCACTTCGGGCTGGCGCAACAATTGGCGATCTTCAGCGGTCAGCCAGGTACCGGCGACGTCCACCATCAACGAGCCTTGCAAGCCAGCAGTCATAGAAATTCCTTGATAACAGAAAACCCGGCCCACACGAATTCGCCGCCAGACGCTGTGCCCGGCAGGTCGGCGATATCAATGGGAAACGGGTTCAAAACGAGAGTCGGCATGGGCGGCTAGCTTAGCGGATGTCAGCTGCCGCGCCCACCCGTGCGCGGTTAAACCTTGGCGGCAACCGGTGTCGATTTGCTACGCGGACGCAGCTGGGCAGTGGCCATGGCCGCGTCGGTAACGCCGGATTCGGCGCGCATGCCGGCAGCCAGGAACGGCACCATCAGGCGCATGACCTGCTCGATCGAGGTGTTCACGCCGAAGTCGGTTTCGGCAATCGCGCGCAAGGCCTTGATACCGGACATGCTGAACGCCGCCGCACCCAGCATGAAGTGCACACGCCAGAACAGTTCGATAGGTGGGATACGCGGCGCCGCATCGTTGACCAGCATCATGTAGCGGCGGAACACCTTGCCGTACATGTCTTCCAGATAACGCCGCAAGTGCCCCTGGCTCTGACTGAACGCCAGCCCCAGCAAACGCATGAAGATGGACAGGTCGTTGCCGCTGCGCGGCTGCACCACCAGCGCCTGCTCGACGAGGATTTCCAGCAACTCTTCGAGGGTCGGCTTGATTTCAGGCTTGGCCTGACGCCGCTCCAGCTCTTTATCGAGGCTGATGCAGAACGGACCGAGGAACCGCGAGAAAACCGCCTGGATCAACGCCTTCTTCGAACCGAAGTGATAGTTCACCGCCGCCAGGTTGACACCCGCCTTGCTGGTGATCAGACGCAACGAGGTTTCGGCGAAACCTTTTTCCGCGAACAACTGCTCGGCTGCATCAAGAATGCGTTCAACGGTTTCCGACTGGGCCATGGCTACTCCGCCTGACAAACACTTGTTTGAAACATACGTTTCAACCTGTGCATTGTCAAGTCTGGCAGTTCGTTTCGGGAATGGTCGGTCAGACATTTAACCACACAACGGCAAAGCTTCAATCCACTGACTGTTTGACCGTCCGGCGGCGACTGAAAAAAGGAGCATTGCCAAGATCGCCTCACTGTATATAATCCCAGTCACTGTATAAAAAAACAGAGCGATCGATATGCTAAAGCTGACGCCACGACAAGCAGAGATTCTGGCCTTCATCAAGCGCTGCCTGGAAGACAACGGGTATCCACCCACCCGTGCGGAAATCGCTCAGGAACTGGGCTTCAAGTCGCCCAATGCGGCGGAAGAACACCTCAAGGCACTGGCTCGCAAGGGTGCAATCGAGATGACGCCTGGCGCCTCCCGTGGCATTCGCATCCCCGGTTTCGAAGCCAAGGCCGACGACTCCACCCTGCCGATCATTGGCCGGGTCGCGGCCGGCGCTCCGATTCTTGCGCAGCAACACATCGAAGAATCCTGCAACATCAATCCCGCCTTCTTCCATCCGCGCGCCGACTACCTGCTGCGCGTCCACGGGATGAGCATGAAGGATATCGGCATTTTCGACGGCGACCTGCTGGCGGTCCACACCACCCGCGAAGCCCGCAACGGCCAGATCGTGGTTGCGCGAATCGGCGACGAAGTGACCGTCAAGCGCTTCAAGCGTGACGGCAGCAAAGTCTGGCTGATCGCCGAGAACCCCGAGTTCGCCCCTATTGAAGTGAACCTTCAAGACCAGGAACTGGTGATCGAAGGCTTGAGTGTTGGCGTTATTCGCCGCTAAAGGAGGCACCATGCAGTTCCCACAGACATCACCACAGCAAACCCAACTGCCGTTGTTCGAAGCGTTCATGGCACAGCCATTGGCGCCGATCCTGAAAGACGTAGTCGAGTCCCCCTGGAGCGCCGAACCTGACGTTTTCAGCGAGCTGTCACTGCGTGGTGCAGCCGGGAACTGCCTGAGCCTCCTGGCACCGATCCTCAGGGAATTGAGCCAGGACCAGGACGCACGCTGGCTGACACTGATCGCCCCGCCCGCCAGCCTGACTCAAGCCTGGCTGCGAGATGCCGGCCTCAACCGCGAGCGCATTCTGTTGCTGCAACCACGGGGCACCCAGAGCGCCCAGCAACTGACCTGCGAAGCCCTGCGCCTGGGTCGCAGCCACACGGTGGTCAGCTGGATCAACCCGTTGAGCTCCCAATCGCGGCAACAACTGATCAGCGCCGCCCGCACCGGGGACGCTCAGAGCCTGAATATTCGACTGGGTTAACCGGCAGACAAGACGCGTGCTTCACCGCGCAAGGCTTCTCCAGGGACAGAGAAGCCGATGAGTAACGACATCAAGAAAAGCGACAGACGGGGGTCAATGAAGAACCCGCGACCCCTCTTCCTTGTCGAATTCGCCTTCAACCAGGCGACCGGCCATCTGAACACCCACGCTCAACATCGCCTTGGCGACTTCCACGTGCTGCCCTTGCAGGAATGCCTTGGCGTCCTCGGAGAAATCCAAAGTAACCAGAGAACCCTCGTCCTCGGCCCTGCGCAGCTCGATACGGCCGTCTGGTAACTCGACAATTTCTAGAAAGGACGTTGGCATAAAGGACTGTTCTCCACGAAAGGCGGGGATTATATAGGCATCGGCCAGGCTTCGCTCGGGATCTTGACCAGATGCCATCCCAAAACTGTTTCTGTCAGCACTCGTTCAGGCCTTCGCGAAAGCGGATCGCCAATCCTTTCAGATTCTGACGCCAGCTCTCCAGCTCTTCCCGACTCAGCTCTTGCGGTGCCTCCTCTTCATCCAGATTGACAGCCTGGATCAGAGGCTGGGTCACGTCCCCTTTCGGCTTGTGAGGCGCGCGTGGCGGCTGAAACAATGCCGCATGAGCGGCCAACAGCTTGGCCAGCCAGGTTTCCGGATTATTGGCCAGTTCGACCAGCTCAGCCATTTCCGGAATGGCGATGGTGTCCAGCACCTCGCGAGTCAGCAACATCTCTGCACGGGGCGCATTGGCCTGAGGCAAGCGATAGAAACCGGCGATTTCGTGACACAGACCCAACAGCGCACCGTACAGGTGAAACAGCGTGGATTCGCGTCCGGCCTGGATCAGCGCCAGCGAATTCATCGCCCGCCCCTCTTCAGTGCGGGCCAGCGCTTCGAGCGACAAGCCGGCGAAATAAATCTTCTGATTGGTGCGGGTATACAGTTCGTGGGCCATGACGGCAGCCTCCACAACGAAATAATTGCTTCATGCAGGTTGGACAGTGTCGAGGATCAGCCGATCCAACCGCAAGCCCCCCCTTCTTTGCAGGAGCACCAAAAAAGGCCGCATGAAAACCCGAGGGTTCTCATGCGGCCTTTTCAGTGCCGCGACGCTTTACGCCTTCGCAGCCGGACGCTTGTCTTCGACCGTCCACTTGCCGCCGTCGTAGAACGCTTTCCAGCCAGTCGGCTTACCGTCGACTTCGGTCTGCACGTACTGCTCCTTGGTCTTGCGACTGTAACGAATCACAGTCGGGAGGCCATCCGGATCTTTCTTCGGCGCTTCGCAGAGGAAGTGATACTTCGGATCGATCTCGTCCTTGTGCGGGATGATTTCCATCACCAGCGGAGCACGGGTCTCGCGGTTTTTCGGGAACTGGCTGGCGGCCAGGAACAGACCGGATGCACCGTCGCGCAGGATGTAGGTGTCGTTGACCTTTTCGCATTTCAGCTCAGGCATCTTCACCGGATCCATCTTCGGCGGCGCCGCATCACCGCTCTTCAGCAGCTTGCGGGTGTTCTTGCAAGTAGCATTGGTGCAACCGAAGAACTTGCCGAAACGGCCGGTCTTGAGCTGCATCTCGCTACCGCACTTGTCGCACTCCAGGCTCGGACCTTCATAGCCCTTGATACGATAAGTGCCCTCTTCGATTTCGTAGCCATCGCAATCCGGATTGTTACCGCAGATGTGCAGCTTGCGCTTTTCATCGAGCAGGTAGGCATCCATCGCCGTGCTGCAGATCGGGCAGCGATGCTTGCCACGCAACACCAGCGACTCCGACTCACCCTCGTCGTCCGCGGCGATTTCGTCGCCCGGCACCAGGTTGACGGTGGCCTTGCAGCGTTCTTTCGGCGGCAGGCTGTAGCCCGAGCAACCGAGGAACACACCGGTCGACGCGGTACGGATCTGCATCGGCCGGCCGCAGGTGGTGCACGGAATGTCAGTCATGACGGGCTGGTTGGCGCGCATGCCGTGTTCCGGGCTTTCGGCTACTTCGAGTTTCTTCTTGAAGTCCCCGTAGAACTCGTCGAGCACGTTTTTCCAGTCACGTTCGCCCTGGGCCACGTCATCGAGATGCTCTTCCATGCCGGCGGTGAAGCCGTAGTCCATCAGGTTGGAGAAGCTCTCGGCCAGACGCTCGGTGACGATGTCACCCATCTTTTCCGAGTAGAAACGACGGTTGTGCAGCGCCACGTAGCCGCGGTCCTGAATGGTCGAAATGATCGCCGCGTAGGTCGAAGGACGACCGATGCCGCGTTTTTCCATTTCTTTTACCAGGCTGGCTTCCGAGTAACGCGCCGGCGGCTTGGTGAAGTGCTGGGTCGGATCAAGCTTGATCAGCTTCATCGCGTCGCCCTGGGCCATGTCCGGCAGTACGTCGTCATCGCCTGGCTTGGCGATTTGCGGCATGACGCGGGTGTAACCGTCGAACTTCAGGATGCGGCCCTTGGCGCGCAGCTCGAAGTCGCCGGCACCCACAGTGACCGTGGTCGACAGGTATTGCGCCGGCAGCATCTGGCAAGCGAGGAACTGGCGCCAGATGAGCTCGTAGAGGCGCTCAGCGTCACGCTCCATGCCCGACAGCTTGCTTGGCTCGGTATTGGCGTCGGACGGACGAATCGCTTCGTGAGCCTCTTGTGCGCCTTCCTTGCTGCTGTAGACGTTCGGGGTTTCCGGCAGGTACTTCTTGCCGAACTCGCCTTCAATATAGGTACGCGCCATCGCCACGGCATCAACCGAAAGGTTGGTGGAGTCAGTACGCATATAAGTGATGTAGCCAGCTTCGTACAAACGCTGGGCCATCATCATGGTTTTCTTCACACCGAAGCCCAGGCGGTTACTCGCGGCCTGTTGCAGGGTGGAGGTGATGAACGGCGCCGACGGCTTGCTGCTGGTCGGTTTGTCTTCGCGCTTGACGATGCTGTAGCTGGAAGCCTTGAGCTTCTCCAGTGCAGCCATGGCCTGGGTTTCGTTGAGCGGCTTGAAGGCTTCGCCCTTTTCGCGAGCCACGTCGAAACGCACGGTCGCGCCTTTGGCGGTGCCGAGGTCGGCGTGGACTTCCCAGTACTCTTCCGGGATGAACGCACGGATTTCACGTTCGCGCTCGACCACCAGCTTCACGGCAACCGATTGCACGCGACCGGCAGACAGACCGCGAGCGATCTTGGCCCACAGCAGCGGCGAAACCATGTAGCCCACGACGCGGTCGAGGAAACGACGCGCCTGCTGGGCGTTAACGCGGTCGATATCCAGTTCGCCTGGCTTCGAGAAGGCTTCCTGGATCGCCTTCTTGGTAATTTCGTTGAACACCACGCGCTTGTAGCGGGTGTCGTCACCACCGATGGCTTCGCGCAGGTGCCAGGCAATGGCTTCCCCCTCGCGGTCCAAGTCGGTTGCGAGATAGATGGTGTCAGCATCCTTGGCGAGCCGGCGCAGCTCTTCGATGACCTTTTCCTTGCCCGGGAGGATCTCGTACTTGGCTTTCCAGCCATGGTCCGGATCGACCCCCATGCGAGCGACCAGCTGCTTGCGCGCTTTTTCTTTCGGCGACAGTGCCGGCACTTCACCCGCGGCAGCCTTACCGCGCTTGGCGGCTGGCTCTTTGCTGGCGCTAGCCGAACCGCTGGTGGGCAGGTCTCGGATATGGCCGATACTCGACTTCACCACGTATTCGTTGCCCAAATACTTGTTGATGGTCTTGGCCTTAGCCGGGGATTCCACAATGACCAGCGATTTGCCCATGGATCAGAAAATTCCTGAATTCGAGAAGTGAAAGGCGGTTGGCGCCTGACGCGGCACCGCTATATATAGTGGCAACAAGGTGAGGTCAAGCGCAGGGTTTTGCGCGCACTCAGCTTATGGCTTGTTGAAAAGGCTTTCTTCGGCCTCCACCAAAGCAAAGCGTGGCACCTGTTCGCCGTCAACTTCGACGGACTCCAGGAACATGCTCAAGGGACGCACCCAAAAGCCGTAATCGCCATACAGGGCTTGGTAGAAGACCACTTCTTCTTCGGTTTCCGAATGCCGCGCAACACTGAATACGCGGTACTGCGGACCTTTGTAATGTTGGTAGAGCCCAGGTTGTATCGGCATGCTTTGGCCCTCACTGAATTTTTTCAAAATAAAAACAAAAATAAATCCGGAAAAACAAAAACCGGGGCACTTGGCCCCGGCTTCCATCAACGAGACGCTTAAACGCGTTCGAAGACGGTGGAGATGCCTTGGCCGAGACCAATGCACATGGTGGCTACCCCGAAGGTACCGCCATTCTGCTTCATCACATTGAGCAAAGTGCCGGAGATACGCGCACCGGAGCAACCGAACGGGTGGCCCAGGGCGATCGCGCCGCCGTGCAGGTTAACCTTCTCGTTCATCTTGTCGAGCACTTTCAGATCTTTCAGCACTGGCAAGGCCTGTGCGGCGAAAGCTTCGTTGAGCTCGAAGAAGTCGATGTCGGAGATGCCCAGACCCGCGCGCTTCAATGCTTTTTGTGTGGCCGGTACTGGACCATAGCCCATGATTGCCGGATCCACACCTGCCACCGCCATCGAACGAATCACCGCCAGAGGCTGGATGCCCAGGTCCTGTGCGCGCTGCGCCGACATCACGATCATGCACGAGGCACCATCGGTGATCTGCGACGAGGTACCGGCTGTCACGGTGCCGCCCTTCGGATTGAACGCCGGCTTCAGAGCCGCCAGGCTTTCCAGGGTGGTTTCCGGACGAATGGTTTCGTCGTAGTCGAAGGTTTTCAGGAAACCGTTCTCGTCGTAGCCCTGCATCGGGATGATTTCGTCCTTGAACTTGCCTTCCACGGTCGCCTTGTGGGCGAGTTGGTGGGAGCGCACGCCGAAAGCATCCTGCTGCTCGCGAGTGATGCCGTGCATCTTGCCCAGCATTTCCGCGGTCAGGCCCATCATGCCCGAGGCTTTCGCCGCGTACAGCGACATGTGCGGGTTCGGATCGACACCGTGCATCATGCTCACGTGACCCATATGCTCGACGCCGCCCACCACGAAAACGTCACCGTTGCCGGTCATGATCGCTTGCGCGGCAGTGTGCAGTGCGCTCATGGACGAGCCACACAGGCGGCTGACGGTCTGGCCGGCCGAGGTGTGCGGGATCTGGGTCATCAGCGACGCCATGCGCGCGATGTTCCAGCCCTGCTCCAGGGTCTGGTTCACACAGCCCCAGATCACGTCTTCCACTTCGTTCGGGTCGACCTTGACGTTACGTTCCAGCAGTTTGCTGATCAGGTGCGCCGACATGTCTTCGGCGCGGGTGTTGCGGTGCATGCCGCCCTTGGAGCGGCCCATCGGAGTACGACCGAAGTCGACAATCACGACGTCTCTAGGATTCAAGCTCATAAGTTCACTCTCACTCTAGTTGGGGGCGCTTAACCGAAGAAGCTCTGGCCGTTCTTGGCCATTTCGCGCAGCTTCGCGGTCGGGTGGTACAGCGCGCCCAAGTCAGCGTACTGGTCAGCCAGGGCAACGAACTCTGCCACACCGATCGAGTCGATGTAGCGCAGCGCACCGCCACGGAATGGAGGGAAACCAATACCGTAGACCAGACCCATGTCGGCTTCGGCAGCGGTTTCGACGATGCCGTCTTCCAGGCAACGAACGGTTTCCAGGCACAGCGGGATCATCATCCAGTTGATGATGTCTTCGTCGGTGACTTCGCGCTGTTCAAAGACGATCGGCTTGAGCACTTCCAGTACCGAAGGATCGGCGACTTTCTTCTGCTTGCCCTTCTTGTCGGTCTCGTAGGCGTAGAAACCCTTGCCGTTCTTCTGGCCCAGGCGCTTGGCTTCGTAGAGCACGTCAACGGCCGAACGACGGTCGTCTTTCATGCGGTCCGGGAAGCCTTCAGCCATCACGTCACGACCGTGGTGACCGGTGTCGATGCCGACCACGTCCATCAGGTAGGCCGGGCCCATAGGCCAGCCGAACTTTTCCATGACCTTGTCGATACGGACGAAGTCCACACCGGCGCTGACCAGCTTGGCGAAACCGCCGAAGTACGGGAACAGGACACGGTTGACCAGGAAACCCGGGCAGTCGTTGACGACGATCGGGTTCTTGCCCATTTTCTTGGCGTAGGCAACGGTGGTGGCAACCGCCAACTCGCTGGACTTCTCGCCACGGATCACTTCCACCAGCGGCATCATGTGCACCGGGTTGAAGAAGTGCATGCCGACGAAGTTTTCCGGACGCTTGAGGGCCTTGGCCAGCAAGGTGATGGAAATGGTCGAGGTGTTGGACGCCAGAATGGTGTCCTCCTTGACCTTGTCTTCGACTTCAGCCAGTACCGCTTGCTTGACCTTGGGGTTCTCGACGACCGCTTCCACCACCAGGTCCACGTGACCGAAATCACCGTAGGACAGGGTTGGACGAATGCCGTTGAGCACTTCAGCCATTTTCGCGGCGGTCATGCGACCTTTATCAACGCGGCCAACCAGCAGTTTGGCGGCTTCGGCCAGACCCTGCTCGATACCGTGCTCGTTGATGTCCTTCATCAGGATCGGCGTGCCTTTGGAAGCCGACTGATAGGCGATACCGCCGCCCATGATGCCGGCGCCGAGTACGGCAGCCTGCTTCACGTCCTTGGCGATTTCGTCGTAGGCCTTGGCCTTTTTCTTCAGTTCCTGATCGTTCAGGAACAAGCCGATCAAGCTCTGCGCGGCAGAGGTCTTGGCCAGCTTGACGAAACCGGCAGCCTCGATTTCCAGCGCCTTGTCGCGACCGAAGTTCGCGGCTTTCTGGATGGTCTTGATCGCTTCAACCGGCGCCGGGTAGTTCGGGCCAGCCTGGCCAGCAACGAAACCCTTGGCGGTTTCGAAAGCCATCATTTGTTCGATGGCGTTCAGCTTGAGTTTTTCCAGCTTCGGCTGGCGCTTGGCCTTGTAGTCGAACTCGCCGGAGATGGCGCGCTTGATCAGTTCCAGCGCGGCGTTCTGCAGCTGCTCAGGAGCTACCACTGCGTCGACGGCGCCGACTTTCAGCGCGTCTTCAGGACGGTTTTCCTTGCCGGCGGCAATCCACTCGATGGCGTTGTCGGCACCGATCAGGCGCGGCAGGCGCACAGTACCGCCGAAGCCTGGGTAGATGCCCAGCTTGACTTCCGGCAGACCGATCTTGGCCTTGGTGGACATGACGCGGTAGTCCGCCGCCAGGCACATTTCCAGACCGCCACCCAACGCGATGCCGTTGATGGCAACAACAGTCGGGACGTTGAGGTCTTCGAAATCGCTGAAAATCTTGTTGGCTTCGAGGTTGCCAGCAACAAGTTCTGCATCCGGCAGCTTGAAGTTGTCGACAAATTCGGTGATGTCGGCGCCGACGATGAACACGTCCTTGCCACTGCTGACGATCACGCCCTTGATCGAAGCATCTGCCTTGATGGTGTCTACGGCCTGACGCAGTTCGTTCAGGGTTAGACGGTTGAACTTGTTGACGGACTCACCCTTGAGGTCGAACTTCAGTTCGACGATGCCACTTTCAAGAGCCTTAACCGTGATGGCTTTACCTTCGTAAATCATCAACTGATCTCCACGATATGGAAGCTGAACAGTACACGTCGGACGCAGGCGAACGGCTTGGCAGGGACGTTGATCGTCAATGCTACGCCCATTCCCCCGGCACACCCGCCAACGCGATAGTCGGGATTCTGTAGGAGCGGTCTGAAATACAAACGCTCAATTCATACGCCCGTTTGATTTGGGTATGTCACCTTCACGGAATTTCCGACAATTGTCAATCGCCCAAAACACGGGTTGAAACGCGACTTTCCGGTCATATCCGTACTGCGAAGACCTTAAACACGCCGAAACATGCAAGGTCATTCATAGAATCAATTGTTAGAAAATTCGCCCTAATTCGCTGCAGCCCGTGTTTAACAAGCTACGCTGGCGAAACCTGGAGGAAAATTGTGAACGCTTTTGGCGAATGCCCAGCGTAAGATCAGCCAACACCGATTACCGGCCTGCCTGGCCAACCCGCCCGATGATTTTGTCGGGCTTTTTATTGCCTGATGATTTTTACTGGCTGCGGTGTCAGGCCAGCGCCTTGAGGGTGGCATCGATCCGTTGCAAAACCTCGGCCTCGCCCTTCTCGCCCCAATACAAGGCGATTATTTGCTTGTCGGCCTCGACCTTGAAGACATTGCCTGGCAATTTTTCGAAATGATCGAGCAACGAACGATCTTCACAGATTTCCTGCCACTGATTGACCCAGACACCCGGTGATTTTTGCCAGTAACTCCAGCACGCCGGCTGACGGCCGCGCCGCGGACGATGGTACTGGGCGCAAGGGCTCGGCGGCTCCTGGCTGAGCCAGTGTGGCCACTCCTGAGGTGCCAATTGCATGGCCAGTCCGATGCGCCGGGCCTCCATCCGCAAGGCTATGCGCCCGCTCTGAACTCGCGACGGCCGCAACCATGCCAGTGGGCTCAGCACCACCAACAGGATTGACACCACTATCCAGACCGTCATATCTGTACTCCCGAATTTGAATGAGCCCATTGTGTCACTTTGGAACCAATGCGCTTGAAACCAGCCATACTTACCAATATTGCATCCCTCAGGAGGAGCACCTCATGCCCTACAACCATATTCTGGTCGCTGTAGATCTGACCGAAGAGTGCGACCCTGTGATTCACCGCGCTCGCGAACTGTCGGTGAGCAACGGTGCGAAATTGTCGCTGGTGCACATTGTCGAGCCGATGGCGATGGCCTTCGGCGGCGACGTGCCGATGGACCTGTCACAACTGCAACAACAGCAGTTCGATCAGGCCAAGGAGCGTCTTGACCGCCTGATCCTGAAATATCCGGAGCTCTCCAGGGAATACAGCCACCTGACCTACGGCCAGCCACGCCAGGAGATCCACCACCTGGCCAAGGAGCAAACCTGCGACCTGATCGTGGTGGGCAGCCATGGCCGGCACGGCCTGGCACTGCTGCTGGGCTCCACCGCCAATGACGTGCTGCACGGCGCGCCTTGCGATGTGCTTGCTGTACGCCTGCAAACCAAAAGCTGACAACACAAATCATTGTGGGAGCGGGCTTGCTCCCACATTGGATCTACGGCAGCCCGCAGATCGCATTGCATATGAAAAGCCCGGCGTTCATCACTGAGCGCCGGGCTTTTTTATTGCAGGATCAATCAGGCATCCAGCTCGGCCCAACGCTCGACCATGATGTCGAGCTCAGCCTGCAATTGCTCCAACTGAGCAATCACCGCTGCCGTTTCGGCCGCAGGACGCTGGTAGAAACCGGCATCCGCCATCTGCGCTTCAACGGCGGCAATCTGCTGCTCCATGGCTTCGATCTGCCCCGGCAACGCTTCCAGCTCGCGCTGCAACTTGTAGCTGAGCTTTTTCTTTGCCACCGGCGCTTCGACCGCTGCCGCAACCGGCGCAGGCTCGGCCTTCACCACCGCGGAGTTCAGGTCGGCCTTGCCGGACTTGCTCTCGGTCACGCCCAGCAGGCGCGGCGAGCCGCCCTGACGCAGCCAGTCCTGATAGCCACCGACGTACTCGCGAACCTTGCCTTCACCTTCGAAGACCAGAGTGCTGGTAACCACGTTGTCGAGGAATGCCCGGTCGTGGCTGACCATCAGTACGGTGCCGTTGAAGGTCAGCAAGACCTCTTCGAGCAATTCGAGGGTTTCGACGTCGAGGTCGTTGGTCGGTTCGTCGAGTACCAGCAGGTTCGCCGGCTTGCTGAACAGCTTGGCCAGCAACAGACGGGCACGCTCACCACCGGACAGCGCCTTGACCGGCGTGCGGGCACGCTGCGGGCTGAACAGGAAGTCGCCGAGGTAGCTCAGCACGTGGCGGCTCTGGCCATCGATATCGATGAAGTCGCGACCTTCGGCCACGTTGTCGATCACAGTTTTTTCCAGATCCAGCTGATGGCGCAACTGGTCGAAGTAGGCGACATCGATCCGGGTGCCCTCTTCAACTTTGCCGCTGGTCGGCTGCAAGCCGCTGAGCATCAGTTTCAGCAGGGTGGTCTTGCCGGTACCATTGGCGCCGAGCAGGCCGATACGGTCGCCACGCTGCAGCACCATGGAGAAGTCCTTGATCAGGAACGGCCCGCCCGGGTGAGCGAAGCTCACATTCTCGAGCACCATGACCTGCTTGCCGGACTTGTCGGCGGTATCGAGCTGAATGTTGGCCTTGCCGGTACGCTCACGACGCTCGCTACGCTCGACGCGCAAGGCTTTCAGTGCACGGACACGACCTTCGTTACGGGTGCGACGGGCCTTGATGCCCTGGCGAATCCACACTTCTTCCTGGGCCAGGCGCTTGTCGAACAGCGCGTTGGCAGTGGCTTCGGCAGCGAGTTCAGCTTCCTTGTGCACCAGGAAGCTGGCGTAGTCGCCATTCCAGTCGATCAGGCCACCGCGATCCAGTTCGAGGATGCGGGTTGCCAGGTTCTGCAGGAAAGAACGGTCGTGCGTGATGAACAGCACGGCGCCCTGGAAATCCTTCAGCGCTTCTTCAAGCCAGGCGATGGCACCGATGTCCAGGTGGTTGGTCGGTTCGTCGAGCAGCAGCAGGTCCGGCTCGGACACCAGGGCCTGGGCCAGCAGGACGCGACGACGCCAGCCGCCGGATAACTCGGCGAGGGTCTTGTCGGCCGGCAGTTGCAGGCGGCTCAAGGTGCTGTCGACGAGGGTCTGCAAACGCCAGCCATCGCGGGCTTCGAGGTCGTGCTGGACGTGCATCAGTTTGTCCAGATCGGCGTCGGTGACGATGTTCTGGCTCAGGTGGTGATATTCGGCGAGCAAGGCGCCAACACCATCCAGGCCTTCGGCCACTACGTCGAACACTGTCCGCTCGTCGGCCACCGGCAATTCTTGCGGCAATTCGCCGATCTTGAGCCCGGGTGCGCGCCAAACGGAGCCGTCATCGGGCTTCTGGTCGCCCTTGACGAGCTTCATCATGCTGGACTTGCCAGTGCCGTTGCGGCCGATGATGCACACCCGCTCACCACGGGCGATCTGCCAGGACACCTTGTCCAACAACGGCATAGCGCCGAAAGCAAGGGACACATCGCTGAATTTGAGCAGGGTCATGAGCTTCTCCAAAAACCGGGCGCGCATTCTACCTGACTTGAGGCTTCAGAAGGCCGGCAATTTCACTCTCGCAGCACTCTGAAGGACAAATGTTGCGAACTGATGCGGTAAGACCCGCAAAGCTTTCACCGGCTGCTGGCAAAAGGCTAAGCTACAGACAATTCAGCGCGGGCCTGGCCCGCGCTTGTCATGATTTTTCTCTGCCCGGACGTCTCATGCGCAGTCGCCTTTTCAATCTTTTATCTGCTTTTTTACTGTCTGCCGCTGCCGTTCAATCCGCCCAGGCGGTGGACCTGTCCACCCAACGCCAGTATTACGATGAAGCCAAGCGCGCCCTGGCCAAGGGCGATAGCGGCCCGTATTTCCGTTACAGCCAGGCCCTCGCCGATTATCCGCTGGAACCCTACCTGGCGTACGACGAGCTGACCGCGCGCCTGAAAACCGCGAGCAACGCCGAAATCGAGAAATTCCTCGCCGAACACGGCGACCTGCCCCAGGCCAACTGGATGAAGCTGCGCTGGTTGCGCTGGCTGGCGGACCGGGGAGACTGGGCGACCTTCGTCAAGTATTACGACCCGAAAATGAACTTCACCGAACTGGACTGCCTGAATGCGCAGTACCAGATCAGCCACAACCTCAAGGCCGAAGGTTATGCCAACACTGAAAAGCTCTGGCTGACCGGCAAATCCCAGCCCGAAGCCTGCGATGCCCTGTTCGGCATGTGGGCCGCCGATGGCCAGTTGACCGAGCAAAAACGCTGGGAACGCGCGAAACTCGCCGCCCAGGCGCGCAACTATCCGCTGGCCAACAGCCTGGTCAATGGCATGACCACCCTCGCACCTCGCGGTCGCTTGCTGGTGGACGTGGCGCAGAAACCGGAACTGCTCAACCAGCCGTCACGCTTCGCCCCGGCCGATGAAGCCATGTCCGACGTGGTCAGCCTCGGCCTGCGCCGCCTGGCTCGCCAGGATCCGGACAGGGCCATGAACCTGCTCGACGGTTACGCCAGCAGCATGCATTTCTCCCGGGATGAAAAAGTCGCGATCGCCCGGGAAATCGGGCTGAGCCTCGCCAAACGTTTCGACGGTCGTGCCCTGGACGTCATGACCAAATACGATCCGGAACTGCGCGACAACACGGTTTCCGAATGGCGCCTGCGCCTGCTCCTGCGCCTGGCGCGCTGGGACGATGCCTACCAGTTGACCCGCCGCCTGCCCCAGGACCTGGCCACCACCAACCGCTGGCGTTACTGGCAGGCCCGCAGCCTGGAACTGGCGCAACCGCAGAATCCGGAAGCGCAGACACTCTATAAAAACCTGGCCCGCGAACGCGACTTCTATGGCTTCCTCGCCGCCGATCGCTCACAGTCGCCCTACTCGCTGCTCAACAAACCGCTGGTACTCAGCCAGGCCACCATCAACAAGGTGCGCAACACTCCCGGCGTGCGTCGCGCCCTTGAACTGCACGCTCGCGGGCAAATTGTCGACGGTCGCCGCGAGTGGTACCACGTCAGCCGCCACTTCAGCCGCGACGAGATGGTCGCCCAGGCCAAACTGGCCTACGACCTGAAATGGTATTTCCCGGCGATCCGCACCATCAGTCAGGCCCAGTATTGGGATGACCTGGATATCCGTTTCCCGATGGCCCACCGCAATACGCTGGTGCGTGAAGCGAAGAACCGCGGCCTGCATCCGAGCTGGGCGTTCGCCATCACCCGCCAGGAAAGTGCGTTCATGGACGACGCCCGCTCCGGGGTCGGCGCCTCGGGCCTGATGCAACTGATGCCCGCCACCGCCAAGGAAACCGCGCGCAAGTTCAGCATTCCCTACAGCTCGCCACAGCAACTGCTGGATCCGGACAAGAACATCCAGCTCGGCGCCGCGTATCTGAGCCAGGTGCACAGCCAGTTCAACGGCAACCGCGTCCTCGCCTCCGCCGCCTACAACGCCGGCCCCGGCCGAGTGCGCCAATGGCTGCGCGGCGCCGATCACTTGAGTTTCGACGTGTGGGTGGAAAGCATTCCGTTCGACGAAACCCGCCAGTATGTGCAAAACGTGCTGTCGTATTCGGTGATCTATGGCGAGAAGCTCAATTCACCACAGCCGATCGTGGACTGGCATGAGCGGTATTTCGACGATCAATGATTCAAATCGACCCGCAAAAAAAGCCCGCATCACAGATGCGGGCTTTTTTGTTGCTCAGAATTTCTTTGCCGACTTGAGCCGTGCGAAGACCTGTTTTCCAAGCTGGGTCAGGCGATACTTTTGTGCCGGACTACTTGGCGACTCAGGATGGGTCATCTCTATCCATTCGACCGCTAATGCAGGCCTGAGATAGTTAGTCCGAAAGGTCGCCTTGTGCACCAATCCGATGTCAGCCATCAATTCGCTGATCTTTCGCGGACCGTTAAGATGCAGCGCAGAAAGCAACTTCTCTACTGGGTCGCTTACTGGGTCGGTTACTGGGTCGATTTCTCGCTCACCCTGTACCGCCTCCGATAGTGCAAGGCTCATGGCTCGCAACATGAACTCTACGAAAGGCGTTGATTCGGCCAAATGATCGGCCGCCGACAATGCCGCGTAGTACGCCTCCTGCTGATCCCGAATCACGGCCTCAACCGGCAAATAAGATAATACCGGGCGCCACTGACTGAGTATCAGGGTTTGCCAAAGGCGTCCCATACGTCCGTTACCGTCAGCGAAGGGATGGATGAACTCAAATTCATAATGAAAGACGCAGCTGGTAATCAGCGGATGCCAGTCCGAGGCACCAAGCCACGCCAACAAATCATCAATCAAGTGCACAACGCGACTCGGCGGCGGCGCCATATGGATCAACTTATCGCCACGATAGATACCCACGCCGGTTCGACGAAACTGCCCGTATTCATCAATCAATCCGCCCATCAGCAATTCATGGGCACGCAGTAAATCGGTCCGGCTACTTGGCTGCCAATCAGGCATGGCTTCGTAAGCAGCAAACGCATTTCGTACTTCCTGGATTTCCCGAGGCAACCCCAGCACACGCTGCCCTGCCAGAACGGCAGTCACCTGCTCGATGCTCAGCGAATTGTTTTCGATGGCCAAAGAAGCCTGAATCGTTCGAATCCGATTGCCACGACGTAACTGAGGTGCCTGCAGGCGTTCGTCCATAGCCGTAAGCTGACCGATCTGTTCGCTGATATCGGCGATCAGCGACAACATTTTCGTCGTCAAGGTCAGCGGTGGTTGATAACGGCTCATATCCTCATCCGGGCTCATAACAGAGGACGACATAATGCCCGAACCGGGCGTCATTCATCAGTAGTCATTCATGCCGCTTCATGTCCATCACTAAACTGCAACGCCGCCAACCGCGCATACAACGCATTACTGGCGATAAGCTCCTGATGCGTGCCCACCGCTACCAGCTTCCCCTGATCCATCACTGCGATGCGATCGGCGTTTTTCACCGTGGCCAGGCGATGGGCTATCACCAGGGTGGTGCGGTTTTTCATCAGGCTTGGCAGCGCCTGCTGGATCAGGTGTTCGCTCTGGGCATCGAGGGCGCTGGTGGCTTCGTCCAGGAGCAGGATCGGCGCGTCCACCAGCAACGCGCGGGCGATGGCCAGGCGTTGGCGCTGGCCACCGGACAAGCCGAGACCGCCGTCCCCCAGATGAGTCTGGTAACCGTTGGGCATGCCTTCGATAAAGTCATGGGCGTAAGCGATTTTTGCCGCCTCCTGCACCTCGGCCAAGGTCGCCTGTGGATTGCCGTAGCGAATGTTTTCTTCAATGCTGCCGAAAAACAGCGCCGGGGTTTGCGACACCAGGGCGAAACAGCGGCGCAGGTCCAGCGGGTCGAGTTGAGTCAATGGCACGCCATCGAGCAGGATGCGCCCTTCGGCCGGGTCGTAAAATCGCAGCAGCAAGTCATACACCGTGGATTTACCGGCCCCTGATGGCCCGACCAGCGCCAGCGTCTCACCAGCATTGACGGTCAGGCTCAAGCCGTCGACAGCATAGCTTTGCGGCCGCGACGGGTAGGAAAAACGCACATTGTGCAGTTGCAACTGGCCTTCGACACGCTCGGGCAGTTTCACCGCGCCCGCCACTGGCGCCAGGATGATGTTTTCTGAGCGCAGCAACTCGGCAATCCGCTCGGCCGCTCCGGCTGCCCGCTGCAACTCGCCAATCACTTCGCTCAAGGTACCGAACGCGCTGCCGACGATCAGGCTGTAGAACACGAACGCCGCCAGCTCGCCGGCGGAAATCCGCCCGGCGATGACGTCCATGCCGCCGACCCAGAGCATCACCCCGACCGCGCCCAATACCAGCACGATCACCAGGGTAATCAGCCAGGCCCGCTGGAAGATGCGCTTGCGTGCGGTGTTGAACGCCTCTTCCACGGTCACGGCAAACCGGCGCTCGTCCTGGGCCTGATGGTTGTAGGCCTGCACGGTCTTGATCTGGCCCAGGGTTTCGGACACATAGCTGCCGATATCGGCAATCCGGTCCTGGCTCAGGCGTGAGAGGTTACGCACCCGGCGCCCGAAGATCAGGATCGGCGCGATCACCAGGGGCAAGGCAACCACCACGATGCTGGTGAGCTTGGGGTTGGTGATGAACAACAGGATGATCCCGCCGATCACCATCAACAGATTGCGCAGGAACAACGACAGCGAAGAGCCGATGACCGATTGCAGCAGCGTGGTGTCGGCGGTCAGGCGGGACTGGATTTCCGAACTGCGATTGTCTTCGTAAAACCCCGGATGCAGGTAAATCAGGTGATTGAACACGTTGCGGCGGATGTCGGCGACGCAGCGCTCGCCGATCCACGACACCAGGTAAAACCGTGCAAAGGTTCCGATCGCCAACCCCGCCACCAGCACCATGAACAGACCGATGGACTGATTGAGCAGGTGCGGTGACTGGGTCATGAACCCCTTGTCCACCAGCAGGCGGATGCCCTGCCCCATGGACAAGGTGATGCCGGCGGTGGCGATCAACGCCAGCAAGGCGCCAATGGCCTGCCAGCGATACGGCGCAATGAAACGGCTGGCCAGGCGAATGGCACGGCGGTGACGGGCAGAGAGCATCGTAATTATCCTGGACAAGGCAGTCATTAGGGTCAGCCTATACCGCTCAATGGGGTGGCTCGCTGCAAATCACAATGAGTCCGGTTGATTATGTCCACCAACACTAGAGGCTAGACGCTATTGGTCTAAAGTTCGGGTAGCCAGGCGAAGGCATTTCTGCTGGACTGGTTCTGTCCCCCCGGAAAGATCGCAGGGAGTTGTCATAGCCCGGTCACCTGGCGGTTCTACAGTGAGCTAACAACCTGATGAGGAGACAGGCCATGTCCTTGCAACACAGCAGCGATGACAAGATTCAAGTGATCCGCACGCAACCAGACCAGTCTCTGGGTTGCTCGATTATTGACGAGCAGGGTCGCGAAGTACCGATCACTGAAGAAATGATCCAGAAAGCTTGCAGCGAACTGGAAAAGCGATTGGTCAAACCTGCCGAACAAAAGTGATATAGCCACCGTCTTCTTGACCCGGCCCATTGTTGGCCGGGTTTTTTATGCCTGCTTATCCAATCCGGGACTGTGGCGCGCCCTTCGCGAGCAAGCCCGCTCCCACAGGGGATCCGGGTCGTACACAACATTTGTATCCAACGCGGCTCCTGTGGGAGCGGGCGTGCCCGCGATAAGGCCAATGCGGTCTTTAAACCAGTGTCGCTCCCAACGCCGCCACAATCCTCTGCAACTGCGGCGCATCCCCCTCGATCCGCACCTGCAACCCGTCGATCTCGCGGCGCGACGGGTATTGCTTGCGCAACACATCGAATGCCGCACGCTGCTCGCTGACACTGCCGACAAGGCTGCGACGGAAATCGGCATCGTCACGACGCGGGTCATACACGCCACGGCACAGCATCGCCAACGCCCAGGCCGGGTCGCTTTGGGCATTGAGGGTCACGTGCGAAAGCCACGGTGCCGGTAGCAAATCGCCCAGGCTGACGCGGGCCGGTTGCCCGAGGAAATCGCAATACGCCTGATAAATCTGCGCGGTGCCCCGCTGCTTGCCGTCGAGGCTGTAACCGGCAATGTGTGGCGTTGCCAGCACGCAGAGCTCGGCCAGCGCCACGTCGACCTCAGGCTCGCCTTCCCAGACATCGAGCACTGCTTGCAGGTCTTCGCGCTCCAGCAGCACATCGCGCAGTGCCGCGTTGTTGACCACCGGCCCGCGACTGGCGTTGATCAGCCAGGTGCCGGACCGGAGCCGGTTCAAGCGTTGTTCATCGAACAAGTGCCAGGTCGATTGCTGACCCTGCTTAGTCAATGGCGTGTGCAGGCTGATGACGTCGCACTCATCGATGATCTGCTCGAGGTTGACGTAATCCCCTCCTTGCGCCGCTTGCCGAGGTGGATCGCACACCAGCACTTTCCAGCCCAGGCCTTGCAGGACCTTGACCAGCCGCCCACCCACTTCGCCAGCACCAACCACCCCGTAAGTACGCCGGGTCAGGTCGACGCCTTCGATTTCGGCCAGGGTCAGCAGGCTGCCGAGCACATAGTCGACCACGCCACGGGCATTGCAGCCCGGTGCGCTGGACCAGGTGATGCCGGCCTGTTTGAAGTAATTCAGGTCCAGATGATCGGTGCCGATGGTGCACGTACCGACAAAGCGCACCTTGCTGCCCTCGAGCAGCGCGCGATTGACGTTGGTCACCGAACGCACCAACAGAACATCGGCCTGCTCGACCGTAGCGCGGTCGATGGCACGACCCGGTACCCGGCGGATTTCGCCGAAACCCTCGAAGAAGGCATCGAGCAGGGGGATATTTTCGTCGGCAACAATCAGCATGGCAGGCTCCTTTGGCGGATCGGCAGTTTAGGCGTAGATGCGGGTGGTGGGCCAGCGGGCATTGTTCACTTGTGTCTGAAGCGCAAGTTACTTTGTGGGAGCGGGCTTGCTCGCGAAAGCAGTGTGCCAGGCAACATTAATGGTGACTGACACTCCCCCTTCGCGAGCAAACCCGCTCCCACAGGTTTTGATTACAAATCGGTAACACGGGTCTTTTCCTGACTGCCGCGTCAACGCGTAGAATGCGCGCCTGTGCATCAATACCTTTTGGACGTTTCGCCATTGAATCCTGTAATTGAGAATACCGCCGCCATTGCTCCGGCGCGGACGACCCCCGTTCGCCTGGAGCTAAAAGGCCTGCTCAGCCTGGCCCTGCCGATCATGATCGCGCAACTGGCCACCACGGCCATGGGCTTCGTCGATGCGGTGATGGCCGGCCGCGTCAGCCCACGGGACCTGGCCTCGGTGGCCTTGGGCAATTCGATCTGGATTCCGGTCTACCTGTTGATGTCCGGCGTCCTGCTGGCCACCACCCCCAAGGTCGCGCAACGCTTTGGCGCCGGGCAACTTGACGAAATCGGCCCGCTGGTACGCCAGGCGCTGTGGCTGGCACTGTGTGTCGGGTTGATCGGCAGTGGCCTGCTGCTCGGCGCCGAGCCAATCCTGCACTGGATGAAAGTCGATCCGCAATTGATCGAGCCGAGCATGGGGTACCTGCACGGGATCGCCTTCGGCTTGCCGGGCATGGCGTTTTATTACGTGCTGCGCTGCTACAGCGATGGCATGGGCCGTACCCGCCCGAGCATGGTCATCGGCTTGTGCGGGCTACTGCTGAACATCCCGTTGAACTACACGTTGATCTATGGCCATTTCGGCGCACCGGCCCTGGGCGGCGTCGGGTGCGGTTGGGCCAGCGGCATTGTGATGTGGTTCATGGCGTTGAGCATGGCCGGCTGGACCTTCTGGGCCCCCTTCTATGCCCGCACCCGTGTGCTGGTACGCTTCGACCGCCCGAAATGGGCCGTGATCAAGCGTCTGGTCAGCATTGGCCTGCCGATCGGTATCGCCGTGTTCGCCGAGTCCAGCATCTTCGCGGTCATTGCCCTGTTGATCGGCAGTCTTGGCTCCACCGTGGTGGCCGGGCATCAAATCGCCCTGAATATCAGCTCGTTGCTGTTCATGATTCCTTATTCGCTGGGCATGGCGGTGACCGTGCGCGTCGGCCAGGCACTGGGAGCCGGTAATCCCTGGCAGGCGCGCTTCGCGGCGAAGGTCGGGCTCGGCGCGGCACTGGTGTTCGCGGCGTTCTCGGCGGCCCTGATCCTGCTCCTGCGCGAACCTATCGCGTCGATCTACACGCCTGACAAGGCCGTGATCCAGATTGCGTCGATGTTGATTGTGTACGCCGCGCTGTACCAGTTTTCCGATGCCATCCAGGTGATCTGCGCGGGTGCGCTGCGTGGATACCAGGACACCCGGGTGACGATGATCCTGACCTTGTTCGCCTATTGGGGCATCGGCCTGCCGGTCGGCTACGTGCTGGGACTGACCGACTTGTTCGGTCCGGCCAGCGGCCCGAGCGGGCTGTGGGAAGGTTTAATTGCCGGTTTGAGCTGTGCGGCGCTGATGCTGTCGATCCGCCTGACGCTCAGTGCGCGCCGACGGATTCGTAACAGCCGCTCGGCGGGTTGATTGCACAAACAAAAAGACCTGCTTTT
>NZ_CATKPX010000042.1:0-34305 GCF_949767755.1 Pseudomonas sp. IT-P4
TTGCACGACAGCCAGCACCCCGACCACGTCACCATGTACAACGAAAAGCGCAACGTGCTGCGCACCCCGGCCAACAACAAGCTGCGCCTGGACGATACCCGAGGGCAGGAACACATCAAGCTCAGCACCGAACACAGCGGCAAGAGCCAGCTCAACCTTGGGCACGTGGTGGATGCCGAGCGGCAAAAACGGGGTGAAGGGTTTGAGTTGCGCACCGATGCCTGGGGGGCGATTCGGGCGGGCAAGGGGTTGTTTATCAGCTCCGATGAACAGAGCAAAGCCCAAGGGCAGGTGCTGGAGATGGGGGCCGCATCCAGCCTGATCGAGGGGGCGAAAGGGCAGATAGCCTACTGGCAAGATATCGCCCTGGCCCACCACAGCCGCCAGCCCACTCTCGACGGCTTGCAGCAGTTGCAAACCGCCGCGAAAGACCTGGCCGACGCGGCCATCTTGCTCAGCGCACCCAAGGGCATCGGTGCGGTGACCCCGGCCAGCCTGCTACTGAAAAGCGGCGACGCGCTCCACCTGCAAAGTGACGACGACATCAATCTGGCCGCCGTCCAGCGACTTTTAGCCCACGCCATTCAAGGCATCTCCCTGCTGGCCCAGCAGGGAGGCCTGCGCGTGGTCTCCGGCAAGGGTCCGCTGGAAATCGAGTCCCACGACGATCTACTGAATCTGATTGCCCAACTGGACGTCACGATGCAGTCGGTGCAGGGGCATCTGCTGTTCACGGCCAAAAAAGGCATCACGCTGGCCAGTGGAGAAAATTTCATCCGCATCGATCCGAACGACGGCATCACTCAGGAAAGTTCCAGCAAGCTGACGTCTCGGGGGCAGCATGTCTGGGAGGGGCCTGGCGGCCAGAGTTTTCCGTTGATGGTGTTGCCGAAGTCGGTGTGTGAAGAGTGCCTGAAAATTGCTCAAGCCGAGGCGGCGGGCGCAGTGATGCGCACGACCAGTGGGGGACGATAAATGCAAGAAACTTATGAACAGTGGCTCGACCAGTTGGAAGGCTTGTGCCGTGCAGCGGACCTCGATCATGTTGATTTAATCGTCGACCAAGCGGGCTCCGATGTTTCCCTGCTACCAGCACTTGAAGCCATCGAGCCAGCCATTCCCTGGTTTTCATTTTTCAACACAACGCCGGAGGAGACGTTGTTGCTCCAGGCGCCGATCCTGATGCGCATCAGTCTGGACGATTGGCACCACAAAGCCTGGTTGGAAGAGATCATCGAGCAGATGGGGCACATGCCGAGACTCATGTTGTTGATTTCCCCCATCCCGTTCGATGTTCTGACCAAGACCCTGCAAGGACTTTCACAGCTTGAATGGGGAGGACAGTCTGGCTTGCTGCGCTTCTACGATCCGCGCGTGCTACCGCAATTGTTGGCAAGCGTCCTGGACCCGGAACAGAAACAACGGTTTCTGAGCCTGGCGTTGTTCTGGAGTTGGCTGGATCGGGATCAACGGATTGCCTGGCAACCGGGCACCTATGGCTCGGATCAGGTACTTGGAGAAGCAAACACTCCGGTTGAGTTGACGGATGCGCAATTTGATCGGTTGGGCTGCATCAGTGATGCGCAAAAGTTGCTCGGGTTTGCAGTGAAAACGTTTTCACAACTATCCAGTGAGGAGTGTTTTTCTCGCTGTTACCACGTTGTGCTTCAAGCAAGTTGCGAAAATTATTTCGGGGGTTTGAATGCTTGTGCGGTGGACAAGTTTGCTGTGTTGTCTGGTGCGAGTGGAGAGGAGCAAGAGTGACTAAATTTATAGCGAAATTAATATTGGTGGGGCTGCTTGTCTCATCTCTTATGGGGTGCGGAACAAATGCGGCGCGGATTGAAAACTTGGGTTTTGCCAGCGATGCAGATTATTACAGGGGGGTAGTAACAGATGTTCAGGTACTAACATTTAATGCGGATCTTGCATCCGTGCTTTGTTATATAACAATTATTTGTCCGGTTGTCGTGCTGGCCAGTATTCCAGTCGATCTGGCGGTCGATACGCTGAGCATTCCCCATGACTACGCGCGTGCAGATAGAAAAGAAGAAATGACTGATATCCAGGCGAGAATGGAGCCGAATCATGGGTATATTAAGTTTGACTTTGGTGGTTCAAAAAGCTTCCGAGCTTCTGCGCAATCAATTAGGTATGGGGTGGAGTATAAGAATGGCACTAAAAAAGACCTGAGGTTATATGTTGATGGTGCTCCCCTTGTTGACTCTTCGATGACGGCTTATATACCGGCCTTCAAAGGATACTTGCCTGATTTAATGTGGATGTATTATGGAGAGCGTTATGATGATGTAAAGGTTAGGTTTGTTTTTCCAGATAAGCTTTCTGCGTCTTCTGTCAACAGCTCAAAAGTAAACGATTGGCTGCATTCAAATAACAATACTTTTGTTTTCTATGATGGTAGGCAAGGGGTAGAAGACAAGGAAAGTAAAGTTTCAATTTCGCCAGCTATAAAATATCCGGATGTAAAGTTTTCGGTTGAGCCACGCTGGCGTCCAAGCTCACATACTTATTAAGTGGGCGGATTATCTGTGGTTTAAGGGGTGTCTGTATCTATGCGTAGCCAATGTGTTTGTTGCAGGTATATGTAGGTTTAAGCGAAAAAATTTTCATTCCGGGTGTTTGTCGTACGCGACTTAATAAACAGGGAGCGTTTAATGGGTAACGAGAAAGGGAAGGCTGGGCGGCAATGGGCTGTCGGTAGTTTGCTGTTGTTGCTGGGCGGGTGCTCTCCGGGGACTCCGAAGTATCTGGCCGGGGATTTGAATGGGGTTAATCACACGTCGGCGGCTATTAATTACTTCATGGTGAATGGTTATGGAGGAGGGAATGCCAGTCCTAATGGATACGGGGGTGGAGTGTGTTGTGTGATGTTGCCCAGCCAATGGTCGCCGGGTTTGAAGTTCAAAGTGGAGTGGGAAACTGATTCTGATCCTTATGCTAAATCCCCTCCATTGGGAACCGATGAGTTTCGGGCCTTTATGGTCAAGCATAAAGCCAAGTACCAGCAACACATTGCGATTGTGGAACTTCCGCCCTATGAAGACGAACTGTGTGCGTTGGAAGTGCACTTTCTACCTTGTCATCAGGTCAAGGTGTCCACTTCCTGCTGGCGCTACCCGTCACCCAACAGTCCGATCAAGGAACCTCTGAACATGCAGGAGCCAGCCGTATGTCCGAAGTAAAGAATCGTGATTCCGTGTATGTCCCGTCCCTGTTTCCCAAGGAAGGGCGGTTGCCCAGCGATCCAGCAGTTGTGAGGGACAATTACGATCGGCAAACGGCCGAAGTGGAGTTGTACCGTCAGCAGTTGAATGCCCAACGCGGGTTTCGCGGCGCTTCCACCTGCGCGCGTGCCCTGCACATCAGCCTGTTTTTCGATGGCACCAACAACAACGAGCCCTACGATACCCGCGAGGCCAAACCGCCCCACCCGACCAATATCGCGCGGCTGTTTCACGCCAGTCTGGATCAACCGGAAAACGGTTATTTTGGTTACTACATCCCCGGCGTGGGCACCCCCTTTCCCGAGATTGGCGAACTGGACTTCAGTATCATGGGTATGGCGTTTGCCAACCGGGGCGAGGACCGGATCAACTGGGGACTGCTGAGAATCGCCGACGCGTTGTCTTTTGCGTTAGATAACAAGAAGGGCTTGGCGCTCCCGGTCGCCCAGACCAAGCTCAAAGCCATGGCCACCACCTGGCCCATGACCGCCTTGGGCAAAAGCAGCCGCCGCCAGGCCATGGTTTCGCTGCTGGAGCCGTTGCGGGTCAAGGTGTCGACGGCGCAACCCACGGTGCTGGCGATCAAGTTGTTCGTTTATGGCTTTTCCCGGGGGGCCGCCGAGGCGCGCACCTTCATCACCTGGTTGAGCGAGTTGTTTGACACGCCGCAAGGCGCCGAGCTTCCAGAACAAAAGCTCCTTGGCCTGCCATTGAGTATCGAATTCCTTGGTTTGCTGGATACCGTGGCCTCGGTGGGCAGCGCCCGTGCCGCGCCCTTTGCCGAAGGGCATATGGACTGGGCCGATGGCACTCAATCACTGCCCGATGTCGGGCGTTTCCCCGAATGGATCAAGGACTGCCGGCACTTCGTCGCCGCCCATGAGCAGCGGTTGTGTTTCCCGTCTCAAGAAAAGGTAGTGAACGAAAGTTGCCTGTCGCAGGCATTTTTCGTGCGCAACTTAATAAACAGGGAGGCGTTTAATGATTAATGAGAAAGGGAAGGCAAGGCGGCAATGGGCTGTCGGTAGTTTGCTGTTATTGCTGGCCGGGTGTTCTCCGGGGACGCCGAAGTATCTGGCCGGAGATTTGAACGGGGTTAATCACACTTCGGCAGCCATCAATTATTTCTCGGTGAATGGTTATGGGGGCGGGAATGCCAGTCCTAATGGTTATGGGGGGGGCGTGTGTTGTGTGATGTTGCCCAGTCAATGGTCGCCGGGTTTGAAGTTCAAAGTGGAGTGGGAAACTGATCCAAACTCTAATGCCCGATTACCACCCTTGGGTACTGATGAGTATCGGGCTGCTTATGCCGAGCATAAAGCCAAGTACCAGCAACACACTGCGATTGTGGAGCTTCCGCCCTATGAGGAAAGGCTTTGTTCGTTGGAAGTGCATTTTCTACCCTGCCATCAAGTCAAGGTGTCCACGTCTTGCTGGGCGTATCCCTCTCCCAATAGTCCAATCAAGGAACCTCTGAACATGCAGGAGCCAGCCGTATGTCCGAAGTAAAGAATCGTGATTCCGTATATGTCCCGTCCCTGTTTCCCAAGGAAGGGTGGTTGCCCAGCGATCCTGAAGTGGTAAGGGCGAATCACCATCGGCAAAACGCCGAAGTGGAGTTGTACCGTCAACAACTGAATGCCGAGCGCGGTTTTCGCGGCGCTTCCACCTGTGCGCGTGCCCTGCACATCAGCCTGTTTTTCGATGGCACCAATAACAACGAGCCCTATGATACCCATAAGGCCGAGCCGCCCCATCCGACCAATATCGCGCGGCTGTTTCACGCCAGTATTCTTCAGCCGCAAAACGGCTACTTTCGCTATTATATCCCCGGCGTGGGCACCCCCTTCCCCGAGATTGGCGAACTGGACTTCAGTACCATGGGCATGGCGTTCGCCAACCGGGGTGAGGACCGGATCAACTGGGGACTACTGAGAATCGCCGACGCGTTGTCTTTTGCGCTCAATAACCAGCAGCGGCTGGATCTGCCGGTCGCCCAGACCAAGCTCAAAGCGATGGCCACCACTTGGCCCATGACCGCATTGGGCAAAAGCAGCCGCCGCCAGGCCATGGCTTCGCTGCTGGAGCCTTTGCGGGCCAAGGTGGCGACGGCGCAGCCCACGGTGCTGGCGATCAAGTTGTTCGTTTACGGCTTTTCTCGCGGCGCGGCGGAAGCGCGCACCTTCATCACCTGGTTGAGTGAGTTGCTCGATACCCCGGAAGGCGCCGAACTCCCGGAACAGAAGTTGCTGGGCCTGCCGCTGAGCATCGAATTCCTCGGCTTGCTCGACACCGTGGCCTCGGTGGGCAGCGCCCGTGCCGCGCCCTTTGCCGATGGGCATATGGACTGGGCCGATGGCACACAGTCACTGCCGGATGTCGCGCGCTTCCCCGAATGGATCAAGGACTGCCGGCACTTCGTAGCCGCCCATGAGCAGCGTCTGTGTTTTCCACTGGACTCGATCCGCTATGCCGATGGCCGTTACCCGCCTTATGCCACTGAAGTGGTTTACCCCGGCATGCACTCGGACGTGGGTGGCGGTTACCCGCCTGGGGATCAGGGCAAGGCCCGTGGCGGATCAGGCGAATTACTGTCGCAGATCGTTTTGCATGATCTTTATGCCGCTGCCTTTAGGGCTGGAGCGCCGCTGACTGTGCCCGAAGCCGTAGTGCCGGATGAACTGCGGCAGATTCAGCCATCGCGAAAGATGGAACCCGGTACCGGTGACGAATTCGACTTCAGTCCAACGCTCATCAACCGCTTCAACGCCTGGCGCACCACCCTGGGCCTGGCGGAAGACCCTACCTCACCTCCAACCACCAGCGAACCCCTACGCCTTGGCCACAACCTGGAAGACACCATGGCCGCGCAACTGGCCTGGCTCACTGGTTGGCGAATCGAGCGATTCGCCCGGGGCAGTTATGCCAATCAGCCTTTTTACGGCCAGGCCGTGCAAACCAACGCGACCCTGCAAGCCGAGCAGAAAGCCCAGCGTCAGATGGATACGAAGAAGGCCAAAGGGGCCCGCGCGGGCGTTCGAGGCCAACCCGTCGAAACGCAAAATCTGGCCGCCCTTGCCGGCCCACCGCCTTACGAACCAGTGCTGGACCAGCAGCAAATCCGCGAGGCCGCCGTCGAGTTCGAACACGACTATCAGCAGTGGCGCCGAGATCAGACCAGCTTTGGGGGATTGGTATTCGATGGCGTGCTGAGGGACACGGTGTATCTGCTCAGCGAGGATGACGAGCAGCGCGAGTACGCGCAGATCAAGGCGGCCGGAGAGTTGCGCGCCAAGGAACTGTTCATCGAACGTAGGGACAATCGGTTTGAAGTGAGTGACTCAGCGTCGATCGCTGCGGTAGTCGCCATGTTCGACGATCAGGTGCACGACTCCCGCGCCTGGTTCCTGCATGACTTCATGAATTCGCGGGAGATGTTTGGTGATTACTTCCGTTATCGCGCGGTGTATTTCGGCGATGAATCCAACAAGCGCTGGACGCCGGTCGTGGTGGCGGGACGCGTGGTGGGCATTGCCCTGGTGTTGGGCGGGGCGTACAGCATTCGTCGTTACGGCGGCAAAGCCTTTGCCGGGACGATGGTCGCGGCATCAGTGGGTTATCAGGTGATCAACGCCGCCACGGGCGAAGTGGAACCCTTCCTGCCGGGCGCGGAGCAGATCCTGAAATCGACGTTGGCCATCGGCCAGGTCGTGGCGCAGCAAAAGCAGGCCATTGTCAAAGCCGAAGACGCGCTGCGCATGGAGAACATGCTCGACTACCTGACCCGCAGTGGCGGGTTGGTCGAGCGGGTGAAGGAGGTGGTGTCTTGATGCCCTTGGTGCGTAGGGGCGATCCGCTGCGCCCTTATGGCGGCGAGGTGCTGGAAGGTCACTTCGAAGCCTTCGGCATGCCGGTGGCTTGCATGGGTGACAAGGTGCGCTGCGACAAACACGGCACGACGCGTATCAGCGAGGGCGCCTCGGGGTTCACCATGGAAGGCAAATTGTTGGCGCTGGATGGCTACCGCTGTGACTGTGGTTGCCGGTTGGTCAGCACCCTGGCGGTTTCCTCCATGGGGGTGGTGCCATGAATCGGCCGCCGGAGTACCCCGAGGTAGTGGCGCCAAGTGTTCCACAGTGGCGGTGCTGGTGGCTGGTTTTACTGTGGCTATGGGGCCTGCAGGCGGCCGCCTTGCTCACGCTGTGGCCTGAGGATCAGCCACGGCTGGAGCTGTGGTTATGGAGTGCCGTGCTGCCGTTGTGTTGGGCGTTGGCATTGGCCCTGCGCGTGTTGGCATGGCAAATCGGCCTGTTTGGCAACGGCGTGTATCACCGTAGCGTGGACGCCGCGGTTCAGCGCTGGTGGCGGCGCCGCAGTCTGGGTTTGCCGGTGCAGCAGGTGTGGTTGATTGGTCCAGCGGGCGATGTCCAGGACAATTACCAAGGGTTGATGGCAGGCACCTCTTTGCCGAAGCCATCGAAACTGCGGGAGGCCTCACAGGTACGGTTTTGTTGCCCGCTTTCGCTGACCAAGACCACCCTGCGCGCACCGGCCCTGGCTCGGTATCTGGCTCGGATGACCCTTGAACTCCCGGAATTGAAAGAACGTTGGCCGGCATTGCGAGGTGTTGCCTGGATGGGGGATGAGAGCAGCCAGACCGCCTTCACAACGGCACTGGGCAAGGGGGGAGTGGTGCTGCCCGAAGCACGCTTGCCTTTGGACGATCTGACCGATCTGGACGCTCTGATCGATGCCTTTTTCCACGATTGTCGTGACAAGGATGATTGGGTGCTGTGCGCTGGCGTGATCTCGGTCGAAAGTGCTGAAGGCACAGAACTGCCCGGCGAGGCGGGCTTTCTCTGGCTGGTGAGTTCGCAGGGGCGCCAGGTGTTGCACCGGGGAGAGTACTTGAATGAGACGCACCAGACAGCTGTAGGCCTCTGTACACAAATGCAGCGATATGCCGGGATCGACTCGGCCCCCCCAACCTGCCTTGCAATGGATAAGGAAAGCCAGGAAGCCTTCGTGGAAGGCGGGTGGTCGGCTGGCGAACATCAATTGGCAAGACACTGGGGGGGACTGGCGTATATCGCACCATTCATTGGTATGTCCCTGGCGCTGTTACAGGCGGGGAAGGCCGGACAACCTTGCGGTTGGCTGAGTCAGGATGGAAACAAGCGATTGGCTATTGGAATGGCGGTGCCTCATGGCAATGAATAACGCAAAGTACAAGGGTTCTTTGATTCGCGTGGGATTGGGTTATCTGCTGATCCTGGCATTACTGGTGATACTGGGTTGTCTGCTGTATGCCTTGAGCGGCACTCACTTCGGCTGGCCGCAACTGTCGCTCAAAGACTTGGCGCTGCGCGGTTTCGGCATCTGGTTTGCCATCGGCTGGACCTGCCCGACCATTCTGCTGGCCTGGGATCGGCTGGCAGGGACTCGGTCGAATCGGATAATCGGAATGGTCGCTGAAACACCGGTTTCACCCTTGAGCAAACCGAGCGATTCCCCCGACATTTCCTGGTTCCCCGAATTAAAGGAGCACCTGCGCGAGAACTACAGTTTTCTCAAACGGCCAAAGGTTCGCTTTCTGTTGGTCGTCGGCGAACCCGAGCAGGTCGAAGCCATCGCCCCCAAACTGGCAGTACAAAAATGGCTGGAAGGTCACGACACCATCCTGCTTTGGGGCGGTAGCCTGCAAAGCAAATTCGATGATTCACGCCTCGAAGCGTGGCGCAACCTGACCCGCTGGCGCCCCCTTGACGGCGTCATCTGGGCCCTCGACAAACCACAAAGCGCCGACCCCCGCGCCATGGACCATGGCATACGCCACCTGCAAACCCTGGCCCACAAGCTGCGCTGGCAGTTACCGCTGCACCTGTGGCAGGTCTGCGACAGTCAGTGGGACCAGAAAACACGCCAGACCCAGGCGGTGGGTTGTCTGTTGCCGACACGGTTGACGCCGGTGGCCGTGGAGAATGCTCTGCAAGACCTGTTGGAACCCCTGCGCGACTCCGGATGGGCGCAGATGCATGGAGCCATTCATCATGACTTCCTGCTGCGCCTGTCCCGCGATTTGCAGGTCGAGGGCATTGCCCGTTGGCGGCAGGCGCTGACGCCGTTGTTCCGGGTGTTTGCCCGTGGCGTGCCGTTGCGCGGGTTGTGGTTCAGCCTGCCGGTGCCGGGTGGCGAAGAAAAAAAGGGAAATACTGAGCACTTTTGGCACGCCACACCGCCCTGGGAGGGCGTGCTCGGTGACAAGACTGTTCACCGTCGCCGTTTGGGCTGGGGCGCCACGCGGATCAGTTATTCACTAGCAATGGGGCTGGCGCTGATCTGGGGCGCCGGCCTGCTGCTGTCCTTCGCCAGCAACCGCGTGCACATTGCCCAGATGCAGAGCACGTTGGTCTCTCTCGAACAGTCGCAGAGCCCCGACGAACAACTGCTGGCGTTCAACGAGTTGACCCGCGAGCTGGGGCGCCTGGACTACCGCGCCGAGCACGGCACGCCCTGGTACCTGCGCTTCGGCCTCAACCAGAACGACCTACTGCTGGCCGTGCTGTGGCCACGCTATGTCGAGGCCAACAATCGCCTGCTGCGCGATCCAGCGGCCACCAATTTGCAACAGCAACTCAACACCCTGATCAACCTGCCACCCGCCAGCGCCGAACGCGCCAAGCGTGCCCCGCAAGCCTACGCGCAGCTCAAGGCCTACCTGATGATGGCGCGCCCGGAAAAAGCCGACGCGGCTTTCCTCGCCAAGGTGCTGGTCGAGACCCAGGCGCAGCGAGCCGAGATGACGCCGGGGCTCTGGCGGGGCCTGTCATCTGGCCTTTGGCAGTTTTATGCCGAGCAACTGGCGGCCCATCCGGCCTGGCGTATCGAGGCTGACCCGACGCTGGTGGCCCAGGCCCGTCAGGTACTGCTCGGCCAGCTTGGCCAGCGCAATGCCGAAGCCAGCCTGTACCGCCAGGTGCTCGATGCGGCGGCCAATCACTACCCGGCTCTGAGCTTGCCGCAGATGGTCGGCGACACCGACGCCCGCGCGCTGTTCGCCACCACGGCCAGCGTTCCCGGGGTGTTCACCCGCCAGGCCTGGGAGGGCCAGGTCCGCCAAGCCATCGACGAGGTGGCCGAGGCGCGCCGCGAGGAGATCGACTGGGTACTCAGCGACAATCCCGCCAGCCTCGCCGCCGACTTGAGCCCGGAGCAACTCAAGGAACGCCTGACCGAGCGCTACTTCCAGGACTACGCCAGCGCCTGGCTGGACTTCCTCAACCGCCTGGACTGGCAACCGGTAGGCAGCCTGGATCAGGTGATCGACCAGTTGACCCTGATGAGCGACGTGCGCCAGTCGCCGCTGATCGCGCTGATGAATACCCTGGCGTATCAGGGCCAGGCCGGCACTCGCGGCCCGGCCCTGGGTGCGTCGTTGATCCACTCCGCGCAGAAGCTGATGACCCAGGACAAGGTGCCGCTGATCGACCAACAGGTCCCCGGCGCGAGCGGTCCGCTGGACGCCACCTTCGGTCCGCTGCTGGCGCTGTTGGGCAAGGAGGCCGAAGGCAAGAACGACAACGACCGGCTGAGCCTGCAGGCCTTTCTCACCCAAGTCACCCGGGTACGCCTGAAGCTGCAACAGGTAAGCAGCGCCGCCGATCCGCAGGAGATGACCCAGGCCCTGGCGCAAACCGTGTTCCAGGGCAAAAGCGTCGACCTCACCGACACCCGCGCCTACGGCAGCCTGATCGCCGCCAGCCTGGGGGCGGAGTGGGGCGGGGTCGGCCAGACCCTGTTCGTGCAGCCGCTGGAACAGGCCTGGCAAAGGGTGCTGCAGCCGTCGGCGGCAAGCCTCAATCGCCAGTGGCAACGGGCGATCGTCAGCGACTGGCACGGCGCGTTTGCCGGGCGTTACCCGTTCGTGGCGACCACCAGCGATGCGTCATTGCCGATGCTTGGGCAAATGATCCGTGCCGACTCCGGGCGCATCGAGCAGTTCCTGCAACAGCAACTGGGCGGTGTGTTGCGCAAGGAAGGCCAGCGCTGGGTGGCCGACTCGCGGCACAGCCAGGGCCTGCGCATCAACCCGCGGTTTCTCGCGGCGCTCAACCAGCTCAGCCACCTGGCCGATGTGCTGTTCACCGACGGCGGTCTCGGCCTGGGGTTCGAGCTACGGGCCAAGCCGGTGCGCGACGTGGTGCAGACTACCTTCATCCTCAACGGCGAAAAACACCACTACTTCAACCAGAAGGAAAGCTGGCAACGCTTCAGCTGGCCAGGCTACAGCGACCGTCCGGGGGTGAGCCTGACCTGGACCAGCGTGCAGGCCGGCGAGCGTCTGTTTGGTGATTACCAGGGTACTTGGGGCTTGATCCGCCTGCTCGAACAGGCTCGGGTCACCACGCTGGACGACGGCGACAGCCACTACCGCGTGCAGCTCAAGGCCCCGGACGGCCTGGGCCTGACCTGGCACCTGCGCACCGAACTGGGCGCGGGACCGCTGGCGCTGCTCAAGCTGCGCGGCTTCAAGCTGCCGACGCAGATTTTTCTCGCCGAGGGTGAAAAGGTGCCGCGCTGATTTCGACCCCTGGCAACATATTTGTTGGTGAAGCGTGCGATGGAGTGGGTCAGGTAGTTGATTTTTACTGCCGGTGGTCAGGTAGCAAACAATCGGCTCGCGGAAATGTAAAAAAGGCCGGTGATCTGCGCGATCACCGGCCTTTTTTACAGCTGTTGCTTACACGCGTTCAAAAATCGCCGCAATCCCCTGGCCACCACCGATGCACATGGTTACCAGCGCGTAACGGCCGCCGGTGCGGTGCAGTTCGTGGATGGCCTTGGTGGCGATGATCGCGCCGGTCGCGCCTACCGGGTGGCCCAGGGCGATGCCCGAACCGTTCGGGTTGACCTTGGCCGGATCAAGATCGAGTTCCTGGCTGACGGCGCAGGCCTGGGCGGCGAAGGCGATGTTGGCTTCGATCACGTCCAGGTCGGCGACGGTCAGGCCAGCGCGCTTGAGCGCCAGGCGGGTGGCCGGGATCGGGCCCAGGCCCATGAATTCCGGTTCGACGCCGGCGTGGGCGTAGCTGACCAGGCGGGCGAGGGGTTTCAGGTTGTTGGCCTGGACCGCGTTGCCGCTGGCCATGACCAGTGCGGCGGCGCCGTCGTTGAGGCCCGAGGCGTTGCCGGCGGTGACCGAGCCGTCCTTCTTGAACGCAGGCTTCATCGCCGCCAGCTGTTCCAGGGACGTGGCGCGTGGATGCTCGTCGACGCTGAACAGTTTGACGCCTTTGCGATCCTGGATTTCCACGGTCGCGATCTGCTCGCTGAAGTAGCCGTTGGCAATCGCGTGGGCCGCGCGTTTCTGGTCTTCGAATGCCAGGGCGTCCTGCATTTCGCGGGTGATGCCGTTGCGTGCGGCGACGTTCTCGGCGGTGATGCCCATGTGGATGCCATGGAAGGGGTCATGCAGGATGCCGAGCATGTAGTCGATGACCTGGGCGTTGCCCATGCGCGAACCCCAACGGGCGGATGGCATCAGGTACGGGCCGCGGCTCATGGATTCGGCACCGGCTCCAACGACGATGTCGGCATCGCCGAGCATCAGGGTCTGGGCGGCGTTGATGATCGCTTGCAGGCCCGAACCGCACAGGCGGTTGACGTTGTAGGCCGGGGTTTCCTTCGGAATGCCGGCGTTCATCGCCGCGACGCGGGAGATGTAGGCATCGCGGGTTTCGGTCGGGATCACGTTGCCCATCACCAGATGGCCAACGAGCGCCGGGTCCACGGCGGCTCGCTCCAGGGCGGCCTTTACGGCCGTGGTCGCGAGGTCGGCCGGTGGCACGTCCTTGAGCGAACCGCCGAATGTACCGATGGCGGTACGGGCGGCGCTGACGACGTAGATTTCTGGAGTGTTCATGGCTGGTTTCCTTTCGGTGGATTCTTATCTGTACTGCGGTTGAGCAGGGCGTTCAAGGCGGTTTTCGCCTCGTCGGTATTCAGGCGCTGAATGAACAGCGTGTTTTCTTCGCGCAGGGTGGCTTCCAGTTCGGCCAGGGAAGCCTGTTTCATCAGCTGCCGGGACTGGCGCAAGGCTTGCTGGGGCATGGCCAGGAAGCGCTGGGCGATTTTTGTCGCCGCCGCCAGGCATTGTTCGCCGTCATCGAAGGCTTCGTTGGCCAAGCCCCAGGCCACCGCTTCGTTGCCGTCCAGGCCGTTGCCCAACAGCAGCAGGCTCGCGGCGCGGGCGTGACCGAGGCGGCGGGGCAGTAACAGGCTGGCGCCGAATTCGGGGCACAGGCCGATGTTGACGAACGGCATGCGCAGCTTGGCGTTGCGGGTGACCAGTACCTGATCGCAATGCAGCAGCAAGGTGGTGCCGATGCCGATGGCCGCCCCGCAGACTGCCGCGATCAGCGGTTTTTGCAGGCGCGTGACGACCTTCATCAAGTGGAACGCCGGGGCGTCCAGATGAGTGGGCGGATTTTGCAGGAAATCCACCAGGTCGTTGCCGCTGGTGAAGCACGCCGGGCCACCGGTGAGGATGATCACGCCGGTCTGCGGGTCTTCGTCGGCGGCCAGCAACAGCTCGGCCAGTTGCGTGTACATGGCGTTGTTCAGTGCGTTGAGCTTGTCCGGACGGTCGATGGTCAGCGTCAACACGCCGTCGCGTTGCTCGTGTTTGATCAGGTCGGTCATCGCAGGCTCTGCAGGGTCGGTTCAGGGCTGCCACTTTAAGCGCCGGACAAACTCCGGATCTATGGCAAAACGGGTCAACTGCACTGCCGCTTTTTGCCATGCCGGTGCGCCAAAAAGCGACACACACCCATTCGGGGTATGGCCGCGCCCGGCGAATCGACCAATAGTGAGGGCATCCGCTCATCCAGAGCCGAACTCGCTATAAGGTGCATTTGCTATGGGCAAGACGCTGCTTAAGGTGATTTCCAGTCTGTTTGTTGTACCGCTGACCTTTCATGCCTACGCCGCCGAGGTGGACGGCAGTAATACGCTGCGGCTGTACAACTGGGCGGACTACATCGGTGAAAAAACCATCGCCGATTTCGAAAAGGCCAGCGGTATCAAGGTGGTCTACGACACCTTCGATTCTTATGAAACGGTACAGGCCAAGCTGCTCACCGGCCACTCCGGTTATGACCTGATCGTGTTGAACGCCTCCCTGGCGCCACCGCTGATCAAGGCCAAGGTGTTCCAGCCGCTGGACAAGAAGCTGCTGCCGGGCTGGACCAACCTGGACCCAAAAGTCCTGGAGGATCTGCAAGGGTATGACCCGGGCACCGCCTACTCGGCGCCTTATACCTGGGGCAGCAACGGCGTCACCTACAACGTCGACAAGATCAAGGAACGCATGCCGGACGCACCGATCGGTTCGCTGGCGATGATCTTCGACCCCAAGATCGTCTCGCGCTTCGCCGATTGCGGCGTGACCCTGCTCGATGCCCCGACCGAAGTCATCCCCATGGCCCTGAAGTACCTGGGACGCGACCCGAGAAGCGCCGCACCGGAGGATCTGAAAGCCGCCCAGGACTTGTTGCTGTCGGTACGGCCGTACATCCGCAAGTTCGACTCGGTCAATTACCTGACCAGCCTGCCCAACGGCGACGTGTGCATGGCCATGACCTGGTCCGGCGACTACGCCACCGCCATGGCCCGAGCCGCGGAAGCCAAGAAGAAGATCGACCTGGCCTACTTCATCCCCAAGGAAGGCTCGCTGATCTGGTTCGACAACCTGTACATCCCCGCCGACGCGCCCCACGTCGTCAATGCCCACAAGTTTCTCGAGTACCTGATGCAGCCGCAGGTGATGGCGGACGTGAGCGATTTCATCAACTACGCCAACAGCAACGCCGCCGCCACGCCGTTGTTGAACGCCGATGTGCGCAACAACCCGGCGATCTATCCCGATGCGCAAACCCGCGAGCGGCTGTTTCCGCAGAAGACCCAGGACGCCAAGGACATGCGGGCGATTACCCGGGTCTGGAGCACGGTGAAAAGCGGCATCTGATGGGTTCGATCGTTAGTCATTTCGATTAGAGGTTTATTTATGGCAACGCCTACACGCAGCGTTTTTTCCCCAGCGGACGAGTCCCGGCTGGTCAAGGCCGACAAGGCTCACCATATGCACGGCTATCACGTGTTCGACGAACACGCCGAACAAGGCTCGCTGAACATCGTCGCAGGCGATGGCGCCTACATCTACGACACCCAGGGCAACCGCTTTCTCGATGCGGTGGGCGGCATGTGGTGCACCAACATCGGTTTGGGCCGTGAGGAAATGGCCGAGGCCATCGCCGATCAGGTGCGGCAACTGGCTTATTCCAATCCGTTTTCCGACATGTCGAACAACGTGGCGATCCAGCTGTGCGAAAAACTCGCAAGCCTGGCCCCCGGCGACCTCGACCATGTGTTCCTCACCACCGGCGGCTCCACCGCCGTGGACACTGCCTACCGGCTGATCCAGTACTATCAGAACTGCCGTGGCCTACCTGCGAAGAAGCACGTCATTGCGCGGTTCAACGCCTATCACGGCTCCACTACCCTGACCATGTCGATCGGTAACAAGGCCGCCGACCGGGTGCCGGAGTTCGATTACGCCAACCCGCTGATCCACCACGTCTCCAACCCCAACCCGTACCGCGCGCCGAACGGCATGGACGAGGCGCGGTTCCTCGATTTCCTGGTCAAGGAATTCGAAGACAAGATCCTCTCGATCGGCGCGGACAAGGTTGCCGGGTTCTTCGCCGAGCCGATCATGGGTTCGGGCGGGGTGATCATTCCGCCCCGGGGTTATCTCAAGCGCATGTGGGACGTCTGCCAGCGCTACGACATCCTGTTCGTCGCCGACGAAGTGGTGACCTCGTTCGGGCGCCTGGGCAAGTTCTTTGCCTCTTATGATGTGTTCGACGTGCAGCCCGACATCATCACCACCGCCAAGGGCCTGACCTCGGCCTATCTGCCGCTGGGTGCGTGCATCTTTTCCGAACGCATCTGGAAAGTCATCGCCGAACCAGGCAAGGGCCGCTGCTTCACCCACGGTTTCACCTACAGCGGGCATCCGGTGTGCTGCACGGCGGCGCTGAAGAACATCGAGATCATCGAGCGGGAAAACCTTCTGTCCCATGTCGACACGGTGGGGGCTTATCTGGAGGAGCGCCTGGCAACCCTGCGGGACTTGCCGCTGGTGGGCGATGTGCGCTGCCAGAAACTCATGGCCTGCGTGGAATTCGTCGCCGATAAACGCACCAAGGCGCTGTTCCCCGACGAGATCAACATTGGCGAGAAAATCCATGTGCGGGCCCAGGCCCGGGGCTTGCTGGTGCGGCCGATCATGCACCTCAACGTGATGTCGCCACCATTGATCCTGACGTTTGCCCAGGTCGATGAAATCGTCGAGACCCTGCGCGAATGCATTCTGGAGGTGGCCGCCGAGCTTGAAGCGAGCGGACAGTACGCGGGCCAATGATTTCGCCAGTCAGGCTGTTACCAAGGGCTTGTCCAGCCGCTAGACTGCGTGGCATGAGCAAACCAGACGACGATACGCTGATCGCGGTGCCCTTCGGGGCATTGCACAAATGGCATGGGGGAATGCGCGAGGCATTCGCCCATGTCGATGAGCCCGACGCCCTGCAACACCTGGCGTCAGCGTTGGCGCAACTGGTGTCCGTCGAGTCGATGATGATCAGCCTGGAGCGCAAGGACCGCGCGCCCCAGTTGCTGCATCAGCGCGGGATTGCCCAGGAGTATCAGGTGTCGATCCTGGAGCGCTATTTTGCCGGGGGCTATTTGCTCGACCCGTTCTGCCTGGCGGTGGAGCAGGGGTTGGCGCAAGGCTTCTATCACCTGGAGGAAATTGCCCCCGACAATTTCTTCGACAGTGACTACTACAAATCCTATTACCTGAAGGCGGGCTGCTCGGAAGACAGCTACTACATCGTCGATACCGGCAATGACACGAAGATTTCCGTCAGTCTCTATCAGGGGTTCGGCGGTGAATGCCTGAGTGCCGAACAGCTGAACCTGCTGCGCGCCGTGGAACCGCTGGTGCGCGAATTCATCAGTGAGTTCAGTCAGCGTGGATTGCTGCGCAGTGGCGAGATCCAGTGCGATAAAGAGCAGGGCGTGCGCGATGATCTCAAGCACCGGGTGCAGTCGGCGTTCGAGCATTTCGGCAGCGACTTGCTCACCGAGCGTGAGCGGCAGGTGGCGCACATGGTGTTGCGCGGGCATTCGGTGAAATCCACGGCCAGCCAGATGAACATCTCACCGGAAACCGTGCGCATGCACCGTAAGAACCTGTATCTGAAACTGGAAGTGGGGTCGCAGTCGGAATTGTTTGCGCTGTTTATCGAGTGGTTGCGCAGGCATTAACAAGCAAAAGATCGCAGCCTGCGGCAGCTCCTACACCGATCCGGTACAACCGCCATTTCGCGAATGCACCCAATCCCTGTAGGAGCTGCCGCAGGCTGCGATCTTTTGACTTTAAGGATTAGTCCTCACGCTTGACCACCAAAGTCAAAATGTCATAGCTGGCTACCAACTCACCCAGCTGGTTGGTCACTTCCACATCCCAAGCCACCACCCCTTGCGGAACGCCTTGCGGGCTCTTCTTGCCCTGGTCGATCTTGCGTTTGCAGGTCAGGCGCGCCTGGATGGTGTCGCCGATGCCGACCGGGTTGATGAAGCGCAGGGTGTCGAGGCCGTAGTTGGCCAGCACCGGGCCGACGCCAGGGGAGACGAACAGGCCGGCCGCCGCCGACAGTACGAAGTAGCCGTGGGCGATGCGCTTGCCGAACTGCGATTCCTTGGCGGCGATGTCATCGAAGTGCATGTAGAAGTGGTCGCCCGACAGGCAACCGAAATTCACCAGGTCCGCTTCGGTGACGGTGCGGCGGTGAGTCAGCAGCGACTCGCCGATCTGCAGGTCCTGGAAGTGGCGACGGAACGGATGCACGTCGGTTTCGATGACCTTGGCGCCGCGCACGTACTCGCCGGTGACCGCCGCCAGCATGGTCGGCGAACCTTGTACCGCCGCGCGTTGCAGGTAGTGTTTCACGGCGCGCAGGCCGCCGAGTTCTTCACCACCGCCGGCACGACCCGGGCCGCCGTGCTTGAGTTGTGGCAGCGGCGAGCCGTGGCCGGTGGATTCGCCGGCACAATGGCGATCCAGTACCAGCAAACGACCGTGCCAGGCCGCCGCGACCGGGATGGCCTTGGCGGCGATTTGCGGGTCCTTGGTCACCAGGCTGGCCACCAGGCTGCCTTTGCCGCGCGCGGCCAGGGCCAGTGCTTCGTCCAGATCGTCGTAGGCCATCAGGGTGCTGACCGGGCCGAATGCTTCGATGTCGTGGGCACCGCCCTCGGCATGGGGGTCGCGGGCCTGCAACAGGGTCGGAGCAAAGAACGCGCCTTTGTCGACATTTTCACCGCGCGGTTCGAAGCCGTCGCGGGCGCCGAACAGCATGTCACTGCTCTGCAACAGCGCTTCCAGGCGTTCGGCCACGTCTTTGTGCTGGTCGGTGGAAGCCAGTGCGCCCATGCGCACGCCTTCCACCGACGGATCACCGACCACCACTTTGGCCAGGCGATCACGCAAGCGGGTAGCGACTGCATCGATGTGTTTGGCCGGCACGATGGCGCGGCGGATGGCGGTGCATTTCTGCCCGGCCTTGGTGGTCATTTCCCGGGCGACTTCCTTGATGAACAGCTCGAACTCTTCATCATCCGGGGTCACGTCCGGGGCGAGGATCGCGCAGTTCAGTGAGTCGGCTTCGGCGTTGAACGGCACCGAATTGCGGATCAGGTTCGGGTTGACCCGCAGCTTGGCCGCGGTGTCGGCGGAACCGGTGAAGGTCACCACGTCCTGGCCTTGCAGGCGGTCAAGCAGGTCGCCGGTGCTGCCGATGATCAGTTGCAGGCTGCCCGCCGGCAGCAGGCCGGATTCGTCCATCAGGCGCACCACGGCTTCGGTCAGGTAGCTGGTGGCGCTGGCCGGTTTGACGATGCACGGCATGCCGGCGAGGAAGCTCGGGGCGAACTTTTCCAGCATGCCCCAGATCGGGAAGTTGAACGCGTTGATGTGCACCGCCAGACCGCCGCGAGGCACCAGAATATGGGTGCCGGCGAAGGTGCCCATTTTGCTCAGCTGCATGGCCGGGCCTTCGTGGACAATATTGCCCGACGGCAGCTCCCGCGAACCGAGGCTGGCATAGGTAAACAGCGTGCTGTTGCCGCCCTCGATGTCGATCCAGCTGTCGGCGCGGGTCGCGCCGCTGTGGTGGGAAATCGCGTAGAGCTGTTCCTTGCGCTCGCTCAGGTACAAGGCCAAAGCCTTGAGACGCTGGGCGCGTTGCTGGAAGTCCAGCGCCATCAAGCCGCTGATGCCCTGGCGACGGCCATGTTCGATGGCCTCGGCGAAGTCCGGGCGCTCCTCATGGGTGCGGGCGATTTCATGGCCGTCAATGGCACTGCGCAGCACTTGTGCGCCCTGTTGGCCGAGCCAGCGGCCGGCGATGAAACTCTGCAGGGTAGGGGCATGCAGTGTAGGTGAGGAGGACATCACGATTGCTCCTGGTTATGAAGGGGTGTGGCGCGGCCTCGACCGCGCCATTCGGGGGATTACCAAAGCGCCAGGGTGTAGCCGACGATCAGCCGGTTTTCATCCAGGTCGGTCGTCAAGCCATTGCCGGAACGGAAGGTCACGTTGCGCCAGCGCAGGCTGACGTTCTTGAACACACCGCTCTGGATGACGTAGTTGATATCGGTGTCGCGCTCCCATTCGCTGCCGTTGTCGACCCTGCCCGCGTTGACATGGCTGCCGTCGGTGTAGCGGGTCATGAAGGTCAGGCCGGGAATGCCTTGCGCCGCGAAGTCATAGTCGTAACGCAGCTGCCAGGAATCCTCGTCGGCGCGGGTAAAGGTGTTGAAGGTCACCAGGTTGACCACGTACGGATCGCCGCCGTTGAGGAACGGAAAGGCGCTGTCGCCGGACAATTGCTGGTAGGCGGCACTGACCTTGTGGGCACCGTGGGACACCGTGAACATGCCGTTGAAGTTGCGGTTGTCGATGCGCCCGGCCCGTTCGGCGCCGTCGCCCCGGCTGTCGAAATAACGCAGGTCGCTGCGCAGGTTGAAGCCGTTGCCCAGCGGTTGCGTATGCACCAGTCCGGCGAATTGCTGGCGATAGATCTGGTCGAGCTTGCCGTAGTAGTAGCTCAGGTTCAGCTGCGGACTGAACGCGTAGCTGCCGCCACCGAAGTCGAAGCTGTCGCTGGTGGCGGCGGCGTAGCCGATGTCATCGTTGCTGGAGGAGTCGCGCAGGTTGGCCTTGGTCAGGCGTCCGGCATTTACCGTCAGGCCGTCGATTTCCTGGCTGGTCAGCAAGCCACCTTCAAAGGTCGAGCTCAACAAGCGTGTGTCGTTGTAGGTCACCACTGGCAACAAGGGTTGCAGGGTGCCGAGCTTCAACACGCTTTTGGAGACCCGCAATTTGCCGGTCAGGCCCAGTTCGCTGTAATTGTCGTCGGGCTCATGGCTCTGCGGGCCGAACGGCAGCAGGCCGGTACCACGGCGGTCGGGACTGGAGTCGAGCTTGAGCCCCAGCTCCCCCAGTGCGTCGAGACCGAAACCGAAGGTGCCGTCGGTGAACCCGGACTCAATGCGCGCAGTGAATCCCTGGGCCCATTCTTCGGCCTTGGATTGCGGCGCGTTGTCCTGACGGAAGTCACGGTTGATGTATTGGTTGCGCATATCAATACGGGCCTTGCTGTCGCCGATGAAGTCGGCCATGGCGCTGGGGGCGATCATGGGCAGAGTCAATGCGGCGGCCAGTGAAAACAGTGATGGGTAAGACGTGGTACGTGCGGGTGTCATTATTTTTATTCCCTGCCAACTGTTCGGTCGTCGTTTAGTGTTTGCTGGCGCCGGTGGCACCGATGCCGGTCATCGAGCGGATGAACTGCGCCAGATAACGGCCACGCTCAAGGGCTGCGCGGGGCGAGGTGTCGGTGACGGAAAACAGCCATGCACTGAAGAACGCCAGGCTCATGGAAAACAGTGCCGGGTTGGAGTACGGGAACAGCGCCTTGTCGTGATGCATCACGTTGACCCACACCGCGGGGCTCAGCACCAGCAACACAATCGCCGAAACCAGTCCGGACAGACTGCCAAGGACCGCGCCGCGGGTGGTCAGGCCTTTCCAGTACATCGAGAGGAACAGCACCGGGAAATTCACCGACGCGGCGATGGCCAGCACCAGGCCCGAGAGGAAGGCGATGTTCTGCGATTCGAACAGCAGGCCGAGGATGATCGCCAGCACACCGATGCACAGGGTGGCGATTCGCGACACGCGCATCTCTTGCTGCTCGCTCGCCTGGCCCTTGCGCATCACGCAGGCATACAGGTCGTGGGACACGGCCGAGGCGCCGGACAGCGCCAGCCCGGCAACCACCGCCAGGATGGTGGCGAAGGCGACCGCCGAGATGAAGCCGAGGAACAGGTTGCCGCCTACTGCCTGGGCCAGGTGCACGGCGATCATGTTGCCGCCGCCGATGATCGCGCCGCTGGCGTCACGGAACGCCGGATCGGTGCCGACCATGACGATGGCGCCGAAGCCGACGATGATCAGCAGCAAGTAGAAGTAGCCGATGAAACCGGTGGCGTAGAACACGCTTTTACGCGCTTCCCTGGCATCGCTGACGGTGAAGAAACGCATCAGGATGTGCGGCAGGCCGGCGGTGCCGAACATCATGCCCAGCCCCAGGGAAATCGCGTCGATCGGGTTGGACAGCAAACCGCCGGGGGCCATGATCGCGTTGCCCTTGGCATGCACGGCGGTGGCACCGGCAAACATCGCCTCAGTGCTGAAACCGAAGTGCTTGAGCACCATGAACGCCATGAAGCTGGTGCCGAACAACAGCATCACCGCCTTGATGATCTGCACCCAGGTGGTGGCGAGCATGCCGCCGAAGGTCACGTAGAACACCATCAACACGCCGACCAGCATCACCGCATAGAGGTAGTCGATGCCGAACAGCAACTCGATCAGCTTGCCGGCGCCGACCATTTGCGCCACAAGGTACATCAGGGCCACGGTCAGGGTGCCGAAGGCCGAGGTCAGGCGCACCGGGGTCTGTTCCAGGCGATAGGAAACCACGTCGGCAAAGGTGTACTTGCCCAGGTTACGCAGGCGTTCGGCAATCAGGAACAGGATGATCGGCCAGCCGGCCAGCACGCCCAAGGCGTAGAGCAAACCGTCGTAGCCATTGAGGAACATCATCGCGGAGATGCCGAGGAACGAGGCTGCCGAGATCATGTCGCCGGCAATCGCCAGGCCGTTCTGGAAACCGGTCATGCCGCCGCCAGCGGTGTAAAAGTCGCTGGTTGAGCGGGTGCGAAGTGCCGCCCAGCGAGTGACGCCAAGGGTGAACAGTACGAACACCAGGAACATGCCGATGGCGTTCCAGTTCAGCGGACGGGACGCGCCGTCGGCAGCCATCGCAACATCAGTGACAGCCGCCAGCGGCAGCAGGAACAGTGCAAGAAGGCGGTTCATCGGGCGCACTCCTGCTTGAGTTTTTCATTCAGCGGGTCGATCACGTTGTTGGCGCGATAGACATAGAACCCGGTCAGTGCAAAGGCCAGCCCGACGATGACGACACCCACCAGCATGCCCACGGTGGTCACGCCGCCGCTCAGGGATTGGCCGAGGGTAGATGGGGAGAAAGCCACCAACAGCACGAAGCCGTAGTAAATCACCAGCATGGCCAGGCTCAGTGACCAGTACAGCTTCTGTTTACGGCGAACCAGCTGGATGAAATCCGGGTGCTGGCGAATGAGTTCTACTTCCTGGGGTGTCATGACGCGCGCTCCTTTGTTGTTTTTGTTTTGGGTGAAACGGTTGAAAAGATCGCAGCCTGCGGCAGCTCCTACACAGGCATCCGGGCAAGCACATCCCCTGTAGGAGCTGCCGAAGGCTGCGATCTTTCAGAGCTGATCGAAATCCAGCACCACCTTGTCGCTGATCGGGAAGGCCTGGCACGACAGCACGTAGCCGGCGGCCACTTCGTAGTCTTCCAGGGCGTGGTTGCTGTCCATTTCCACTTCGCCTTCGATGACCTTGCACTTGCAGGTCGAGCACACGCCGGCCTTGCACGAGTAGGGCAGTTCCGCACCTTGCTCGTTGCCCGCTTCGAGGATGCTCATGCTGTTGCGCGGCAGGTCGAAGGCCAGGGCGCGGCCGTCGCTGATCACGGTGATCTGGCTGACCGCCGCATCCACTTGCCGGGCGGCTTCGCGGGCGGCGCGTTTTTGCTCGCTGCCGGCGGCGGCGAACAGTTCGAAATGGATGCGCTCAGGTTGCATGCCCTTGGCCTTGAGGCTGTCGCGCACGGTCTCGGTCATTTCCTGCGGGCCGCAGATGAATGCCGCGTCGAGGGCTTTGACGTCGAGCCAGCGGCTGAACAGTTGCTCGCACTTGTCGGCGTTGATCCGGCCGTTGTACAGGTCGACATCCTGCTGCTCGCGGCTGAACACGAAGATCAGGTTCAGGCGTTGCAGGTAGCGGTTTTTCAGGTCTTCGAGCTGCTCGCGGAACAGCGCGCCGGAGCTGGAGCGGTTGCCGTACAGCAGGGTGACGCGGCTGTGGGGCTCGGTTTGCAGGGTGGTCTTGATGATCGACAGGATCGGCGTGATGCCGCTGCCCGCCGCCACGGCCAGGTAGTTGCCATGGCGTGCCGGGTCGAGTTCGACGCAGAAGTGCCCGGCCGGTGGCATCACTTCCAGGGTGTGTCCGGCTTTCAGCTGTTCGTTGGCAAACGCCGAGAAGCGTCCGCCGGTGACACGTTTGACGGCAATGCGCAGTTCACCGTCGTTGACCCCGGTGCAGATCGAATAGGAGCGACGTACTTCTTCGCCGTCCAGTTGGGTGCGCATCACCAGGTGCTGGCCCTGGGTGAAGTGGAAGCTGTCCTGCAAGTGCTGCGGAATCTCGAAGGCGATGGACACCGCGTCACGGGTCTCGGCGCGCACGTCCTTGATGGTCAGGCTGTGAAATTTGCTCATTGTTGTTCTCCAGCTGGGACGGCCGATTCGCCGCTCAGATGCACTTGAAATAGTCGAACGGTTCCCGGCAATCGACGCAGCGGTACAGCGCCTTGCAGGCGGTGGAGCCGAACTGGCTGAGGACCTCGGTGTGGGCGCTGCCGCATTGCGGGCACACAACCTGCGGGCTTTCGCCGAGCAGGCTGCGTTTGCTGGTGCTGCCCTCGGGCGGTGCGATGCCGTAGGCGCGCAGGCGTTCGCGACCGCTGGCGCTGATCCAGTCGGTGGTCCAGGCCGGGGTCAACTTGCGCTCCAATTGCGGCGCCTTGAATCCGGCGAGTTCCAGCGCTTCGCGGATGTCGCTCTCGATCACTTCGGTGGCGGGGCAACCGGAGTAGGTCGGCGTGACCACCACGTGCAGGTGGCCGGCCTGCCAGTCCAGGTCCCGGACGATGCCCAGGTCGACCACGCTGACCACCGGCACTTCCGGGTCCATGACCTCCGCCAGAATCGCCCACGCGGCAGCCAGGTCGGTCGGTTGAGCCGGCCGGGCGCCGAGGTCGCTGGCGATCAGCTCACCAGGTTGCATCGGGGTACGCTCGTGGCAGGAACTGCATTTCGGCCAGCAGGATGCCCAGGTGTTCGGTGTGCAGGCCCTTGCGGGCATTCAGGTAGAAGTAGTTCGGCGCAGCAGGCACAGGCAGGGTGGCGCTGGTGAAAATCTGCTCGACCTTGGCCTGCCACTGGGCGGCCACGCTGGCGATGTCCGGGGTGATGCCGGCTTCGCACAAGCGCTGCTCGCTGGCATCAAAGGCGATCAGTTCGACGGTGAAGCGCCAGACTTCGGGGATGGCCGCGAGCATGCGCTTGTGGCTTTCCTCGGTGCCGTCACCCATACGCTCGATCCACTCGCCGGAGCGGCGCAGGTGGTAAGTCACTTCCTTCACCGCCTTGGCGGCGATCCCGGCAATGCGTTCGTCGCTGGACTGGCTCAGGCCCTGCAGTACCGGCAGATGCCAGGCGTCATACAGGAACTGTTTGAGCATGGTCACCGCGAAGTCGCCGTTGGGTTGTTCCACCAGCAGCAGGTTGCGATAGGCGCGCTCGTCACGGCGGAACGCCAGGTGATCGGCGTCGCGGCCGTCGGCCAGCAGTTCGGCGGCGTATTCCAGCCAGTTGCGCGCCTGGCCCACCAGGTCGAGGCCGACGTTCATCAGCGCCAGTTCTTCTTCCAGCGCCGGAGCCTTGCCGCACCATTGGCACAGGCGCTGGCCCTGGATCAGGGCGCTGTCGCCGAGGCGCAGCAGGTATTCGATCAGATCGGTCTGGTTATTCATGGTCGACCTCACATGTGCCCGACTTCGGCCGGCAGCTCGTAGAAGCTGGCGTGGCGGTAGACCTTGTCGTCCGATGGATCGAACAGCGGGTCTTTTTCATCCGGCGACGACGCGGTGATCAACGCCGAAGGCACCACCCACAGGCTCACGCCTTCGCTGCGACGGGTGTAGAGCTCGCGCGCGTTCTCGATGGCCATGGTGGTGTCGGCGGCATGCACGCTGCCGACGTGCTTGTGGTTGAGGCCGTGCTTGCTGCGCACGAAGACTTCGAAGAGGGTCCACTCGGACATTTCAGTTACTCCACATCGATTGCTTCTGTAGGAGCTGCCGCAGGCTGCGATCTTTTGGCGGCTTCGAAACCGCTGAAGATCAAGATCAAAAGATCGCAGCCTTCGGCAGCTCCTACAGGGGGGCGGATTGCCTTATGCGGCGTTCTTGTTTTGTTTTTTGCGGGCGTGGGCGACGGCGGCTTCACGGACCCAGGCACCGTCTTCAATCGCCTTGCGGCGGGTGGCGACGCGTTCCTGGTTGCACGGGCCGTTGCCCTTGAGCACTTCGTAGAATTCGTTCCACTGGATTTCGCCGAAGTCGTAATGACCGCGTTCGGCGTTCCATTTCAGGTCCGGGTCGGGGCAGGTGCAGCCCAGCAGCTCCAGTTGCGGGATGGTCTGGTCGATGAAGCGCTGGCGCAGTTCGTCGTTGCTCTGGCGCTTGATTTTCCAGGCCATGGACTGGGCGCTGTTCGGCGAGTGTTCGTCGCTCGGGCCAAACATCATCAGCGACGGCCACCACAGGCGGTTGATCGCGTCCTGGACCATGTCTTTTTGCGCCTGGTTGCCGTGGCGCATCATGGTCAGGAGGATTTCGTAGCCTTGGCGCTGGTGGAAGCTCTCTTCCTTGCAGATGCGGATCATCGCCCGGGAGTACGGGCCGTAGGAGGTGCGCTGCAGCACCACCTGGTTGACGATCGCCGCGCCATCCACCAGCCAGCCCACCGCGCCCATGTCGGCCCAGTTCAGCGTCGGGTAATTGAAGATGCTCGAGTACTTGGCCTTGCCGCTGTGCAGCTTGGCGACTTCTTCATCGCGGTCGGCGCCCAGGGTTTCCATGGCGCTGTACAGGTACAGGCCGTGGCCGGCTTCGTCCTGGATCTTGGCCATCAGTTGCAGTTTGCGTTTGAGCGACGGCGCGCGGGTGACCCAGTTGCCTTCGGGCAGCATGCCGACGATTTCGGAGTGGGCGTGCTGGGAGATCTGCCGGATCAGGGTCTGGCGATAGGCATCTGGCATCCAGTTCTTGGCTTCGATCTTGATTTCTGAATCGATTTTTTCCTGGAAGGCGCGTTCCTGTTCGGACATCTCCGAGAGGTCCTTGATGCGCTTGACGCCGGTTTCTACGAGCTGTGCGTACATTTTTGAGTTCCCGCCTTGAATCTGTTCTGGGGCATGGGGAACTTTATAAGCGATACAGAATTTAATATCAAACACAAAATGACGTGTCGTATTTGTTTTTTGTATCGCTTTGGGGGTGGTGGTTCTTTGGGAGGGGTACATATCCGTTTCTTGGGTAGCGGCGGCTGGCGGTTTCGCCCTTACGGCGACTTACTTTTTTTACAAGCGCCTAAAAAAAGTAAGCAAAAAAACGCTCGCCCCGAACGTACGGCCCCTCGCTAAGGCTCGGGGTTCCTTCGCTCCGGCATTCATCCGGGGGGCATCGCCTCCGGTCGGCTTAGCTCGACCTCCTCTCGATGTGTTCGGCTGCGCCGAACGGCGCTGCGCGCCCACCCCCGGATGAACGCCTCCGCTCAGCCTGCCGAGGGGGCGGGTGGATCAAGATCAAGAGCTGCAGGCGAGCTAACGCTCGGCCTGATGAGTGGTGAGAAGCGGCGCGGTGTGAGCTGCTCTGCTTTTGCTCTTCTGTGGGAGCGAGCTTGGTCCGGGCGGCGTTCCGACGATGGCGGCCTGCCAGCCGACCTGGTTTTTGCAGATGTCCCCAATCCCTGTGGGAGCTGGCTTGCCTGCGATGGCGGCCTAGCAGCCGACCAATCTTTCGCAGGCATACCCGGACCCTGTGGGAGATTCTATGGTTGAGGGAAAGTCCTCAACTGGCTTTTGGCTGATATTCGCTTTGCCCTTTCAGCAAGGCGAATACCACCCAACAACCAGGCCGGCCGGTGGGCCGCCTCGGACGCTGTTGCGGTGTACGCCCCCTCGTGAGGCCGAATGTCAGGGGCAAGAACCCTTGGTTACTTGGGGCCGGGCGGCGTTCCGCTTTTCCAAGTGACCCGCTAAGAGCGGAACCATAGGTGGCCGTTATCGAAGAAACGGATGTGTACACAAACACCAAAAAAGTGGCATTACGTAACTAAATGCTACCGATAAAGACTTTCTAAGAATGCATCGGGGCGAGTGGGGTTGATATGTATGTCTGCAATAATCTGATTATCTTAAGAAAATAACCGAAAGTAGGAAAGTGATGTAAGGCTGTTCATGAAATTAAACATGATTTTTCCTACGATTCGAGAGGTTGACGATTAGTTTTAAGGCGATTAGCTTCGCAAATGAAGTCAAGTGACTTCGACCAAAATAAACTAAGAGGTTCTTATTATGCGCAAAGCAAATCTGCAAACTCGACTAACTGCTCTTTCCAATAATGCTTACAACATTCTAATTATGCCTACAAAATTAGAGGCAAAACTGGCCAATTAATATCGGTCAATGTCGAGGGGGCTGCCACGCTCTCTCGACACATTTTCGCGGAGTACGTGATGATGAGTGAGTTTAAAGTTAATGAGAATCTTACGATTACTTTGAGTGAGGGGGTCTTTGGGCTGTGGAATTTGGAAACAGGTGAACAATACGAAATATTTGATCGGCGCTATCTTGACAGAATTTTCGAGTTAAATGAGTCAGTTGGCATGCCGTATACCTCAAAGCCCGAGGATGGAATACTGATTGAGGCGGGAATATTACTTATTGGCGAAAAAGCTGAGCAGCATCAACAAATACAACAATCAAATGGCCCTTGGGGGTGGGACCCTATTTCAAAAATATTTCATCTTGGAAGTAAGCACAACTTTCCAGGTGAGTTGGAATGCGCAGAAGAGAATAAAGAGGCAGGCTATGTAAGTTTCTGCGAAAGTATCGCCGAAAGCACTCCGGAGCTAAATATTGAACGAGAGGGGCAGGTAGTAAAGCTTCCCCCTTGGGACGGTGACACAATTGACACTTATAGCTTGAAAAAAGCGCTATGGGATAGGGTTACTAGTCGAAATTTCAATGGAGGGGCAGTTCCGCTGGAAGTTGTATCTAACATATTGTTTTCTACTTTTGGAAAAATTCATGGTGACTCGCATAAAGAAAATCTTGCAGAGCGAGGTATTTTGACCGTTGGTTTTCGTAGATCTTCACCGAGTGCAGGGTGTTTGCAAGCAACCGAAGCCTACCTGGTCGCTTTGAATATTAGTAATCTAGAACGAGGCGTCTATCACTATAGGTCCCACGAACACGTGTTAACAAAGTTGGATAGTGGGATAAATGCCGACTTGTCACAAATTTTATGCCATCAAAGTTTTGCAGTGGATGCAGGTTTCCTGATAGTGATGAGTTCGCGTTTTGATAAGCTCTGGTGGAAATACCCGCACTCACGTGCCTATCGCTCGGCTTTAATGGATGTTGGACACTTGTCGCAGACGTTCAACCTCGTAGCAACAGCTCATAAGCTTAACACTTGGTTAACCGGATATTTTATAGATGATCTGCTAAATAAACTTATCAAAATTGATGGCTTCAAAGAGCATTCGTTGTTTGTGGTAGCAGGAGGGCATGGCCTACAAGACCCTATTAGCCCAGGAGTCGTAAAGCTCTTAAAGGCAACATAGAAATGGAGCAAAAACTTTCCCTGGGTGCTCACATGCACAATGATATGTTGAAAAAAATAGAATACTCCGAAAAAATCAGAAAAAATGCTGATTCCAGCTTTAAAAATAATAATCTCAATGAAGCAGTGAGGTTATACGAGTTAAGTATAAAAATTAACTCAAGTAATGCAAAGGCGTTGAATAATTTTGCGGCTTTATCCGAAGAGTTAGGGGAGGTAAGTAAAGCGGAGTGCCTTTATAAGCTCGCTTGTAATCTTCCGGAAAATACAGTATTTGAAAAACTTAAATTTCACCAAAACTTAGCATTAGTCCAAGAAAAAAGCGGGAAAGTCAATGCGGCGCTCTGGACCTACCAATTAGCCTCAGAATTAGAAGGTTTTACAGAAAGCACGATTGCCTTTAGCTATCTTGATTTGCTTCAGGCAATTAACTTCACTTCTTTTGATGTCGGAATATTCGCTAGTCTGACATCACTTTTTAATACTGAAGGACTAGATAAGGATGCCTTCGCTCAAGTGTATTTTTCGCAGTTAGCATTGAAGCTTGAAAAGACGAAATATACAGGAAAAGACTACGCCGCACTTGCGCTGGATATTATCGAGTCAGAGCCGATTACGCTAAAGCTTCTGAGCAGCAATCTGGTTTCGAACTACGTTATAGAGGAAGCAATTACAAAAATCAGAGCGGAACTTGTTGGGTCTATGCTTGGTAATAACTACAATAAAACACACCGTTTTTTTCTTGCTGCCTTGAGAAAGCAATGCAAGCTAAATAACTTCATATATCATGTTGATGAAGAAGAGTTATTAAAGGTTGATGTGTTAAAGGAAAAAATTTCAAATTGGTCATCAATGATTCAAATTGATGCGCAATTAATACTTGAGTCATACCAGAGTTCAGGTGCAAAAAAATCATGTTGTATTGATGGTCTGGTGCGCAGAAGCAAAAAGAAAGAAACTACATTGTCCGGCCTCTTGAAAAGCAAAAAACTTATCCAGAGTTTTTATGAGTCAAATCCATACCCGCTTTGGTCATCCAGGCCAAAGCATTCTGAATCGACGCTTGAGCAGCTTTTTAAAGCGTTAAATTTAAAGCAATTACCTCCAGGCAATAATATATTGGTTGCAGGGTGCGGTACAGGTCGGCATGCAATTCAGCTTGCCTTGACTTACCCGCGTGCAAGAGTAATAGGTCTAGATGTTAGTCAAGCTAGTTTGGAGTACGCCACAAAAAAGAGAGATGAATACAAAATACGGAATCTAGAGTTAATTCATGGTGACTTAAATAATACTCTCTCTCTAAATATGGGGTTCAGCCTTATTGAGTGCATTGGGGTTTTGCATCACTTACAAGATCCCATGAAGGGATGCCAAGCGATTCTTTCTGCCCTCGAAGATGGTGGTGTTGCTAAAATAGGGCTGTATAGTAAATGCGCCCGAACTCCAATAGTAGACTTGGCTAGCCTTGCGTCTGAAAGCGAAATTCTCTACGTGCCAGGAAGTTTAGAAAGAATACGAAAACTGGCAATTCAAAATTACAAACACAAAAGAATAAATGAAATAGTTAACTCGCGAGATTTCTTCAGCAGAAGTGGGTGCATGGATTTACTTTTCAATCCTCTGGAAAAAACGTTCACAATTCGTAATATTCAATCTCTTATACAAGATTTAGAGTGTGAGTTTGCCGGTTTTGAAAATGGAGGTCAAAAAAATTCTCCTGCATTTAGACGATTCAATGAACAAGCGGACATGGATATTTTTTTTGATGCTTGGGAATCGTTCGAAGCGTTAAATCACAATTTTTTCAGCGAAATGTACCTGTTTTGGCTTAAGCCTAAAAGGAAGTAACGATGAAAATACTAGGAATTAATACAGGTCATGACGGCCATGTATGTCTAATTGAAAATGGAGAGTTGGTTTACAGTTATGAGTCGGAAAAAAGTAGCGGTAATAGATACGCTCCCCTTTCTCTTAGTTCGGCAATATTCCACACTATTCAAAACATTGAAGATCTCGACGCAATTGCTGTAAGCGGATGGGCTGAAGGTATGGACCCTAGAAATCCTCCAGCTGAAGGTGGGTATCTTGGTCTTAATGTCGAAAAGATTACCCGCAATTTTGGTAAAAAAAATATAGCGTGGATAAACTGCAGTCATGAAATATCCCACATAGTTTCTTCTTATGCACTTTCCCCTTATGCGGATAAAAAGGCTTGCTATGTATTACTGTGGGAGGGTTTTATAGGAAATTTTTATAAAATAAATTCAGATATGACGATTCAAACTATAGGCAGTGTTATGCAGGGGCCTGGTCTTCGCTATGCATTCGCCTATGGCCTTGCTGACCCAACTTTTAATCTAAAAAAAGGTTATTGCAGGCTTGGTGACGCGGGAAAAATGATGGCGTTGGCTGCATTTGGGGAAAACGGAGAGCCAGATGCGTTCGAGTCAAATGTTATTGATTACATAATAAACTGCGAGTCGGCAATCGACACCCTCAATAAACTAGATCTAAAGGATAGTGGGTATTACAATATAGGCGTAAACACAGCGAAATTTTGCAGTTTGGCAAAGAAGCTATCAGATGAGATTTTTAGCAAGTTCTATGATTTTATCAGCGCAAATATTGCCGAAAGGCTTCCGCTTTTAATAGCAGGCGGTTGTGGTTTGAATTGTGAATGGAATAAGAAATTTGAAAACTCCGGATTGTTCGAGGGTATTTTTATTCCTCCCTGCACAAACGATACGGGTGTCGGCATCGGAGCGTCCGCTATTGCGCAAAATTTATTGACTGGCAAAACCAAACTTGAATGGTCTGTGTATTCAGGGCAGCCTTTTCTTTTCGACCAGGTCGAGAAGTCCTCGTTCTTGTCAAGTCCACTGGTGCTTGAGCACGTATGCGAAGCGCTTCTTGCGGGAGAGATCGTTTGTTGGGTTCAGGGGAATTGTGAAATAGGACCTAGGGCCCTAGGTAATCGGTCAATTATCGCAGCGCCATTTTCTGTGGATACCACTGAAAGGCTAAACTTCATAAAGAATAGAGAGCACTATCGTCCAGTAGCCCCAATCTGTATAGAGGAGGATGCCAAGCTTTACTTCGAGAACTGTACTCAAAGTAAATTTATGTTGTCTTTTTATCATGTAATTGACGAGCGACTCAAAGCAATTACTCATGTTGATGGGACGGCAAGAGTTCAGACTATCAGTCCTCAAGATAACGCTGCAATGTATAAGCTATTACTTGAGTTCAAGAAGCAGTCGGGAGTCAGTGTTCTCTGTAACACCTCATTAAACTTCAAGGGGAAAGGATTTATAAATACTTTTTCTGATCTTGAGTTGTTTTGCAATGCCAATAATATATCCAGATTCGTTGTGGGTGATGTAATGTACCAAGCCAAAGGGGTAGAGCAGTGAGTCTCCCCAAGGTGAGCGGATATGGTTACTTGTGTGGGGTGCGATTTAGTAGTTCTGTGACACTTTGGATAGACTTCATTTTAATTTTTACAGTACTTACATTTGTATATGATGCATCTCCAAAAACTTTGGGGTACGCCGCCGCATTGTATGGGCTGCCAGCACTGTTCTTAGGGCCATTAATTGGGACGCTAGCAGATCATACTAGTCCTATAAAATTTTTACTAATAAGCTTCGCCTTCAGGTTTATCGTTGCCGGCCTTTTATTTGGTGCGGGCTCAGAAACTATTTTCTTAATATTGGTCTCCCTTAAGGGGATATCGAACCTCGGGTCTGGTGCAGCAGAAATAATTTTGACGAGAAAACTGCTAGCGAATAAAGACCTGGTCAGTAATATTTCACTGGTCACAGTAATGGATCAGTTTATTAAAGTCTGCTCACCTTTAGCTGCGGGTGTTATTGCTAGTACTTCTGACAAGGCGTATGGTTTTTTGATTTCCGCGTTATTTTCCCTCTTAGGGATACTCTGTGTGATTTTGCTTTCTTTGAATAATCGGCAGAAAAATATACACGAATCGGAGCTGCGATCCTTTGGGAGTTTAAAAGCTCTAAAAAAATTGTTAAGTACTGGTCCGTCAACGCAGCTGTTTTTTACCTGTGCTTTAGTTCAATCTGCCGTACTTGGATGTTATGATTCGCTACTGAGTCTACATATCAAAAACATTGGGCTGGAAGCCTACGCGTTTGGAGTGATTGTTAGCTCCACCGCGCTAGGTGGAATTGTTGCGGGTCTAACCTTTAAATTGGTTTATCCGCAAAGAATTTTTTTCTGTTCGACACTTTCCCTGCTTTTATTTGGTGTAATGGTAACCCTGGCAGGGTTAATAACTAAGTCGGGTGGTTTGGCGGCGCTTGTAATGTTGATACTGGTTTTTTTTATTGCTGGTTATGCATATGGGCTGACTTCTTTAGGGTTTGGTATAACCCTTCAAAAGTACTGCCCTTTATCTAATTTAGGTACGGTGTCCGCAACCGCTCGTAGTTTGATGTTGATATTTATGATTGCTGGGCCGATTTTTGGTGCCTGGCTTTCAACACTTCTTTCAATCGCCGGCGTACTTGTCGCCTCTGGTGTTGGTGCAATTTTTTTTGGTGTGTTGCTGCATATAAAATATCGCGATAATTATGCTTCCGAGATAATTCGTATATCATGCGAGTAATATCCTCTCGAAATAATCAACCCTGAATTCTCCACGCGTCAGGCATGTGGCGGTTGTAATTCAACTTGGAAAATACAGGCAAGGAATGTTTGAAGGGCGTTAAGCGTACAATAACGTCCGGATTTGGTTGAGCCCTCCGGCAAAAAAAAGGTTC
>NZ_CATKPX010000043.1:0-29930 GCF_949767755.1 Pseudomonas sp. IT-P4
CCGCTATTCTCCCCAACCGTCACGCGGTCGGCGCCTTGCACGTCGTTGCCCAGCACGTTGCCGTTGAGGGTCAGCAGGGTTTCCGAGGCGGTGCCATTGTTGTCATCGACTGCTTGCGGCACGTCGTCGATGATGTTGATTGTCACTGTACCGGTAGTGCTGTCGCCATTGCTGTCGCTGGCCACCACGGTGACGTGTTCGACAAGACTATTGGCACCCTCGCCGCTCGCGTGGGATTCGGCACGGTTGAGGGTGTAGCTGTAACTGACCACGCCCGTGGCCGGGTCGAAACCGGTGACGGTCAGCGTGCCGCCCAACGGGGAGGTTAGCGACTGCGGGAAACCTGCCGCAACGCCGCCGCTGATCAAGTTGATCGCGCCGATGCTGAGGCTGCTCAGCCCGTCTGGCGCATTGATGGTGAAGGTGCCGCTTCGCGTCAGTAAGCCTTCGTTCCTCGCCGAACCATCGGCCAGGTTGGCCTCGTTGACAGTCCGCTCGCCGTTCTGTTCCGACAGGTCTTCGAAAGTGACCGGATTGTTCGGCACCTGCGCAACCACCGGCGGCACAACAGGGGCTTGCTCCGCTACAGCATTGTCCGGATTAGCGTTCAGGCGTTCTTCGGGAAGCTCGGGAATGCCATTGAACCCGGCAGTGGGGAAGCCGATGACCGGATCAACTCGCCCGCCCACTTCCTCGATCATGACGAAACTATGGCCACTGCCCGGGATGCCACCCGGTACACCGGTAGTCGTGGCGGGCCCGGCAGCGGTGGCTTCGGCGGTTTGGGTCGGGTCGTCGCCCGCCGCGATGGCTTTTTGCAGCTGTTCGACATCGGTCAGTTGCGCTTCGCTCGGCGTCAGGGCTTCAGGTGAGTCCACATGGGGAATCTGATTGGCGAGCAACTGCGGTGCCATCTGCATGCTGCTGTCGCGCCCGAGGGTCAGTTCCTGGCCATTTTGCAGATGCACCGCCACCGCGCCTTCAGCGCCAGTGGTCAGTTGGTCGCCAACGAACAGCCGGTCCCCCTCGACCAAAGCACGCCGGGTGCCGTCGCTCGCAACCGCGAACACCTGACCGATGACCTTACTGACGATTCCGATGAGCGTTGCCATGTGCACTTCCTCCGCTGCCAACCGCTGTCGGCACCTTGATTGTGCGAAGAACGTGCTCATGGCTCGAGCGGGTTGTCTGGCGGATCGTGCACCGGGTGCCGGATTACTTGAGTAAGCCGTGGCCCCGGCACCGATCTCGCCCAGCCAGTCGCTCGCGGCGCTGTTTACGATTTCGGGAAAACCCCTCTGCAATCAATGGCATCGGATCCCTGTGCGCAACAACCTTGCCTGTGAGCGATGCGTAACGATCTTGAATCACTCAAGTGACAAAAAACCGTCACCACCAGATCGCTCGCGTCCCTCCCCTCCAGCACTTCTCCGCTCTTTGTCGATAAGTGGATTGGAACTTTCCTCAAACCCTCGATAAGCGCCAGAGAGCTCGTAAAACAAGGGCTTTCGAGTTGAACAATGTGCTGGATTTCGCAGAGCGCATAAGTTTTTTTTGGCATAAGCGTTATGAAAAAAATTTCTTAGCTACGCTCCAGAATGTTCTTAGCTCTTTTGTTAAAGATGTGAAACAACTTTACCTATAAATGTCGTCAAATAATTGGCGACAGATAAGCACCATCAGGAATCAGGGAGATGTACATGCGCCTATTAACCCCCCTCTGCAGCGCGGTTCTTTTGGCCATGGCCTGCTCGTCCCAGGCTCAGGCCATGACGCTGACCGAAGCGATCCAGAGCACCATTGCGACCCACCCGGAACTGGCATCCCGGGTAGACAGCCGACTGTCGGCGGATGAGGACGTAAAGGTCGCCAAAGGGGGCTTTTATCCATCGGTTGATCTGAACGCCGCTTATGGGCGCGGGTACAGCGATAACACCAATACCCGGGCGCTAACTCCCGGCGGACACAACACAGAAACCTTGAACTACACCCAGTCGGAATTGCGCCTGCGGCAAATGCTCTTCGACGGGTTCAACACTTCAAATGAAGTCCAGCGCACCAAAGGCGTGGTCAACTCGCGAGCCTATTACGCTCAGGGTACGGCTCAGGATCTGGCCCTGCGCACCACCGAGGTTTACCTGGAAGTCCTCAAGCGCCGCGAACTGGTGACACTGGCCAAGAACAACCTGCAAGCGCACTTGCGGGTCAACGACCAGATCGGCCTGCGCACCCAGCGCGGCGTGGGCAGCAACGCCGATGCCGACCAGTCCAGCGCTCGCCGGGCACTGGCGGAAAACAACCTCGACACCGCCGAAGTCGATCTGGCCGACGCCGAGTCGAACTTCTATGCCGTTGTGGGGCGCATGCCCGATGAGCTCGAAACCCCGCCGTCGATTCGCGGCGAAGTCCCCCCCACCCTGCCCGAAGCCCAGCAGAGCATGGTGGAAAACAACCCTTACCTGAAATCCGCCCAGGCCGACGTGCAATCGGCCGAAAGCCAGTACGAAGTCGCCAAGTCACCGTTCTACCCGCGCTTGGACGCCGAGGCGGCAGTGGGCGCGAACAACAACGTGCAGGGTGACGAAGGTCACGACAACGAATGGCGGGTCGGCGTGGTGATGAACTACAACCTGTTCCGTGGAGGCAGCGACAAGGCGCGCCTGGCCTCCGACTCGCACAAGATCAACCAGGCCATGGACATCCGTAACAATGCCTTGCGCCAGCTCAACGAGAACATTCACCTGGCCTGGAACGCCATGGTCAATGCCAAGAAACAAACCCCGACCGCCCGTGAGTACGCCGACACCAGCAAGCGTGTACGCATCGCCTACCAGGATCAGTTCGGCCTCGGCCAACGGACCCTGCTGGACCTGCTCGACAGTGAAAACGAGCTCTACAACGCCAACCGTCGCTACACCGAAGTGCGCTATACCGAAGAGTTCTCTATGTACCGTGTCCTGGCGAACATGGGCCAGTTGCTGAGCAAGCAACGGGTCGTACTGCCCGCCGACGCGATCGCCCAGACCGAAGTGAAAAACGAAGCTCGTCTGCCTGAAATGAAATAACCGTAGGAGCTGCCGCAGGCTGCGATCTTTTGACTTTGCTTTTGAGCAATCAAGATCAAAAGATCGCAGCCTGCGGCAGCTCCTACAGTGAGATATGCAGATATCTGTCGATTGCCGCAGAGCAACGGGAGCAATCAATGTGACCAGCATGGAACCCGGCAACACTGGTGTCGATCCGCGCCTGAGCTTCGATGACCCGCTTCTGGACGGTCTGTTGATCCTCTGCAAACTCCACGGCGCGACGGTCAGTCGCGCCAGCCTCAGTGCCGGGCTGCCCATGGCACACCAACGCCTGAGCCTGGACCTGCTGCCCCGTGCAGCGGCCCGGGCCGGTTTGCAGGCACGCTTGCTGCGCCGCGACCTCAAGGACATCTCCCCACTCAACCTGCCCGTGCTGCTGTTGCTCAACAACGGCCGCACGGCCGTGCTGCGCCGTTATGGCGAGGACGGCAAGGTACTGATCCTGCCCAGCGAAGCCGACGGTGGCGAACAATGGCTCAGCCCCGAGGAGCTGGCCGAACACTACAGTGGCCAGGCGTTGTTTGCCCGGCCACGCCACGAACTCGAAGACTTGCGCTCGCCACTGGTGCCTCGGGTGCAGGCCTGGTTTCGCGATACGCTGAAGCTGTCGAAATGGCTGTACAGCGATGCAATCCTGGCGAGTTTCCTGATCAACCTGCTGGGCCTGATGGTGCCGCTGTTCGTGATGCAAACCTACGATCGCGTGGTGCCGAACCAGGCCACTTCGACCTTGTGGGTGCTGGCGATCGGCTTGCTGATCGGCACCGCTTTCGAACTGGTGCTGCGAGTCGTGCGCGCGCACTTGCTGGATACCGCCGGCAAGAAAACCGATGTGATCCTGTCGGCCACCCTGTTCGAGCGCATCACCGGCATGGCGATGAAGGCAAGGCCGGCGACCATCGGTGGCTTCGCCCAAAGCATTCATGACTTCCAGGGCCTGCGGGAATTTCTCACCGCCGTGACCCTCACCAGCCTGATCGACCTGCCCTTCTGCCTGCTGATGCTGCTGGTGATCGGCCTGCTCGGTGGCTGGCTGGTGGTGATCCCGATACTGGCGTTCCCCCTCACCATCATCTTCGCCATGGTGATCCAGGTGCGCCTGCGCGATACCGTGCAGAAAAGCCTCAGCCTGGGCGCCGAACGCCAGGCACTGTTGATCGAAACCCTCAGTGGCCTGGAAACCCTCAAGGCTTGCAGCGCCGAAAGCGAACGCCAGCACAAATGGGAAAGCACCCACGGCGCCCTCACCCGTCTCGACAGCCACGCACGCAACCTCTCGGCCCTGGCCACCAACGGCACGTTGTTCATCCAGCAACTGTCCGGCATGGCCACCATCGTCGCCGGGGTCTACAGCATCATCGCCGGCAACCTGAGCGTCGGTGCCCTGGTGGCCAGCTACATGCTCGGCAGTCGGGTACTGGCGCCACTGGGGCAAATCGCCGGCCTGATCACCCGCTACCAGCAAGCGCAACTGACCATGAAAAGCACCGATGCGCTGATGGGCCTGCCCCAGGAGCGCGATGCCAGACAACGGCCGCTGGAGCGCACCCAACTGCAAGGCGCGCTGGATGTTGTCGGCGTGACCTTCCACTATAACGGCCAGAGTACTCCCGCCCTGGCCAATGTCAGCTTCAGTGTGAAACCCGGCGAGCGCGTCGGCATCATCGGTCGCAGCGGCTCAGGCAAAAGCACCCTGGCGCGCCTGGTGATGGGCTTCTACGAACCGGATGAAGGCCAACTGCTGCTCGATGGCCTGGACCTGCGGCAACTGGACGTCGCCGACCTGCGCCATCAAATCGGTTACGTCGCCCACGACCTGCCGCTTCTGGCCGGCAGCCTGCGCGATAACCTGACCCTCGGCGCGCGCTATATCAGCGACTCACGCATGCTCGAAGTGGCGGAAATGACCGGCGTTACCGAGCTGGCCCGGCAACACCCGCAAGGCTTCGACCGGCCCGTGGGCGAACGCGGGCAACTGTTGTCCGGCGGCCAGCGTCAGGCCGTACTGATGGCCCGGGCGATGTTGCTCGACCCGCCCATCATGCTGCTCGACGAACCCACCAGCGCCATGGACAACAGCAGCGAAGACGTCCTGCGGCAAAAACTTCACGACTGGGTCCAGGGCAAAACCATCCTGCTGGTGACCCACCGAACCTCGATGCTGAGCCTGGTGGACCGGCTGGTGGTACTGGACAGCGGACGGATCGTCGCCGACGGTCCGAAGGAAGCTGTCATCGATGCACTGCGCAAGGGCCGTGTCGGCTCTGCGGCCGTCTAGGAGTAGCCCATGTCTGCCGATCAAGGATCCCGTGGCTACTTCGACAGTTTCAACAAAAGTGCCGAGACCGAGTTCATGCCGGAAACCGCCGGCGCCTCATTGCAGGACTCACCGCGCTGGTCGCGAATCACTGTGTGGCTGGCCGCCGCGCTGCTGGTCAGCGCGCTGGTCTGGGCCAAATTCGCCGTGTTGCAGGAAGTGACCATGGGCGAAGGCAAGGCGATTCCGTCGAGCAAGGTCCAGGTGATCCAGAACCTGGAGGGCGGCATCGTCACTGAAATTTTCGTCCGCGAAGGGCAAATGGTGAACAAGGGCGATACATTGCTGCGTCTGGATGACACCCGCTACCTGTCGAACAAGGGTGAAAGCGAAGCCGATCGCTACGCCTTGACCGCGCAGGTCGAACGGCTTTCGGCCGAAGCCGAAGGCCGGCCGTTCAAGCTGTCAGAAGAAGTGATCGCCAAGGCCCCGCAAGTGGCCGAAGACGAGCGCTCACTTTACGAGCAACGGCAACGGCGACTGGCCAGCGAGCAGCGTACTCTCAGCGAACAACTTCGGCAAAAAACTCAGGAATTGGCGGAGTTTCGCTCGAAACAGGGCCAATTCAGTTCGAGCCTGGCGCTGCTGCAACAAGAGATGAACATGTCCACACCGCTGGTGGGCACCGGCGCGGTGTCACCGGTGGAAATCCTCCGGCTCAAACGCAGCGCCGTGGAGATTCGCGGCTCGCTGAACGCCACCACCCTGGCGATTCCCCGGGCGGAATCGGCGATCAACGAGATCAAAAGCAAGATCGACGAGTCGGAGCAAACCTTCCGCTCGGAAGCCGCCAAAGAGCTGAATGAGAAACGCACCGACCTGTCGAAAATAACGGCATCAAGCATCGCCATCGACGACCGCGTGACCCGCACCACCGTGGTCTCGCCGGTGCACGGCATCATCAAGGTGTTGAAGGTCAACACCATCGGCGGCGTGGTCCAGCCCGGCAGTGACATGGTGGAAATCGTGCCGCTGGAAGACAACCTGCTGATCGAAGCCAAGGTCCGCCCGCAGGACGTTGCATTCCTGCATCCGGGCCAGAAAGCCATGGTCAAGTTCAGTGCCTACGACTACACCATTTATGGCGGCCTGAGCGCCAAGCTGGAACTGATCGGCGCCGACACCATCACCGACGACAAGGGCAACAGTTTCTATCTGATTCAGGTGCGTACTGACAAAAATCATTTGGGCGGGGATGTGAAACCGCTACTGATCATTCCGGGGATGGTGGCGACGGTGGACATTATTACCGGGGAGAAAACGGTGCTGGATTACTTGCTTAAACCGGTGTTGAAAGCGCGGACCGAGGCGATGCGGGAGCGGTAGGCAGTATCCAGAATCTGCGGCGGCAGATCAGGCACCGACTATTTCGGTCCATGGTTACGCTGGTAAACCTCCTCCCCCATCGCCGCAATCTGCCCCTCGATCAACGCCTCGAACGGCTTCAACAACGGCGCAAACGTCGCCGGCGCTTCGAGGGTTTCCAGCGCCTGCACAATCGCCTCCACCGTCGACAACGCCCCCGGTCCCGGCGCCTTGCGCAGGCGATAGCGGGACACGCCGCCCTCGGCCAGCGTCACCCTCGGCAACGCCGCCAGCAGCGGATTGAGGTGCAACATCTTGCGCGCCTTGCGCCAGGTGCCGTCGGGAACCACCAGCAACAAGGGTTCGTCCGTCGCGGCACACGCCTGCATCGGTTGGGCATCTTCGCCGGGAAACAGTAACCGCGCCCGATACCCCGGCTGATTCAACAGCGTCGGCAAATCCTCGAACACCTCGCCGACGATCAACTCGGCATTCTTCAACCCAAGCGCCGCCAGACGCGCGGTGTTCAACGCATGATTCACTTCGCTCGGATGCTGCAACAACAGTACCCGGGTGCGGCTGTCGAGGCTTGGGATCAACGAGCACAGGCAGTGGCTTTGCGGGCGCAGGCAGCGCGGACATTGAACTCTGGACATCGTCTTTATGCCTGATTCAGTTGGGCTTTAAGCAAATCACGGAATGTCTGGATCAGCGGCTCGCGGCTGCGCCCCCGACGCACGATCATCGAGAACGGCGCCTGATAACCGAAGGTCGCCGGCAGCAACACCCGCAAATCACCCTTGTCGGCCCAGGCCTGGGCGTAGTGCTCCGGCAGGTAGCCGATGTAGGCGCCGGACAGCACCAGGATCAACTGGGCCTCCATACTTTCTACCGTCGCGGCGCTGTGCTTGAAACCGTGGCGCGCCAGTTCGGCCTGGCTCCAGTAGCCACGACCGACCATGCGCTGTTGAGTGATGACTTGTTCGGGGATGCGCCGCTCGTTGAACAGAGGATGCCGTGTGCTGCAATACAACCAGTGTTGTTCACGGTACAGCGGCATGTACACCAGGCCGCTCATGCGCGTGGAAAACGCGCCGATGGCCAGGTCGAGACGGTTGTCCTGCACCCCGAGTTGCAATTCGTAAGGGCTCATCACCGACAGGTGCAAGTGCACGGCCGGGTGCTCCTGGCTGTAGGCGCCGATGGCTTCGGCGAACGGCAGGGCCTTGTCACTGACGGTGGAGTCGATCACCCCGAGGTTCAGGGTACCGCGCAACTCACCCTTGAGGGCGGCGGCGTACTGCTCGAAGCCTTCGAGCTCGCCCAACAGGCGCAGGGTTTCCTGATGGAACAGCTCGCCCTTGCTGGTCAGGCTGAAACCGCCACGGCCGCGATGGCACAGCACCAGGCCGAGGGCGGCTTCGAGCTGGCTCATGTAGGTGCTGATGGCCGACGTCGAGAGATTGAGTTCCTGCTGGGCGTTGGCGAACCCCTGATGGCGCACCACGCTGACGAAGATGCGCAATAGTTTCAGGTCGGGTAAAGCGTTGGCCATTGGGACTCTCCAAACACCGCTCGAATTTCAGCTGGCTCTGGCTACAGCCCAGTAGGAGCTGCCGCAGGCTGCGATCTTTTGATCTTGACTCTGTGCGATCTGAGACCGCTGGAAATCAAAAGATCGCAGCCTGCGGCAGCTCCTACAGGTTTATCTGCAGCTTTCGTGTTGCGGTGAAGTCTATCGATCTCTCGCACATTAGTTTAGAAAAATCTGAACTAAGTATTTGCCCGTAGCGATTCTTCCCGGTCACTACATTTCGCAGAATCGGCGCCACAAGGTTCGCCCGTACTTCCGTTAACGGCAACCGACATAAATAAAACAACGACGATGAGGCCCTACCCGTGGACAAGATTCTTCACCAACCACTGGGCGGCAACGAAATGCCGCGCTTCGGCGGCATCGCCACCATGATGCGACTCCCCCATTTGAATACCGCTGCCGGCCTGGACGCTGCCTTTGTAGGCGTGCCCCTGGACATCGGTACCTCCCTGCGCCCCGGCACCCGTTTCGGACCTCGCGAAATCCGCGCCGAGTCGGTGATGATCCGCCCGTACAACATGGCCACCGGCGCTGCCCCGTTCGACTCGCTGTCGGTTGCCGACATCGGCGATATCGCAATCAACACGTTCAACCTGCTGGATGCCGTACGGATCATCGAAGAATCCTACAACAACATCCTCGAACACGACGTGATCCCGCTGACCCTGGGCGGCGACCACACCATCACCCTGCCGATCCTGCGTGCCATTCATAAAAAGCACGGCAAGGTCGGCCTGGTGCACATCGACGCCCACGCCGATGTGAACGACCACATGTTCGGCGAGAAGATCGCCCACGGCACCACCTTCCGTCGCGCTGTCGAAGAAGGCCTGCTGGATCCGGACCGCGTCGTGCAGATCGGCCTGCGCGCCCAGGGCTACACCGCTGACGACTTCAACTGGAGCCGCAACCAGGGCTTCCGTGTGGTTCAGGCTGAAGAGTGCTGGCACAAATCGCTGGAGCCCTTGATGGCTGAAGTCCGCGAGAAAGTCGGCGGCGGCCCGGTGTACCTGAGCTTCGACATCGACGGCATCGACCCGGCCTGGGCACCGGGTACCGGTACCCCGGAAATCGGCGGTCTGACGACCATTCAGGCGATCGAGATCGTTCGTGGCTGCCAAGGCCTCGACCTGGTCGGTTGCGATCTGGTAGAAGTCTCGCCCGCTTACGACACCACCGGCAACACCTCGCTGCTGGCCGCCAACCTGCTGTACGAAATGCTCTGCGTACTGCCTGGCGTAGTCCACCGCTGAGGATCAGTCATGAACGAACGTGATCAGGTGCTCAAAGCCGCCGCCGATCTGGTGTCCGCTTTTGCCCGTAACGATCGCGAAGCCTACTTCGGCGCGTTCAGCTTTGAAGCCAGCTTCGTCTTCTACACCCTCGAACAGCCCCTGCTGTCGCGCGACGCCTATCAGGCGATGTGGGACGGCTGGCGCTCCGAGGATGGCTTCGAGGTGCTCTCGTGCACCTCAAGCAACGCTTTCGTCAGCCTGCAGGGTGACGTGGCGATTTTCATCCATGACGTGGCCACCGAGTTGCGCATGCAAGGGGAGCAACACTTCAGCCAGGAGCGCGAGACGATTGTTTTCAAGAAACAAGCGTCTGGCCAAGAACAACAAGGCCTATGGCTGGCCTGCCACGAACATTTGTCCGCGATGCCGGTAGGGCTGCCACCCCCTTAGCCAACACAGGTGATGCTCACGCACGATGAGCGCGCCTTTATGATCGGAGCTGATCATGAATAACAAAAACAACGAAAAAAGCCTTAGCAGCATTGAAACAAACGGGGTCGAACAGATCCCGGACAATGAGCGTGACGCCAAGCCCAGCGATCTGTTTCGCCTGATCTTCGGCGGAGCCAACACCTTTGCCACCGCCGTGCTCGGCAGTTTCCCGGTACTGTTCGGCCTGTCCTTTCAGGCGGGCGTCTGGGCGATTGTGCTGGGCGTGGTACTCGGTTCGCTGATCCTGGCGCCAATGGGCCTGTTCGGCCCCATCAACGGCACCAACAACGCCGTCTCTTCCGGCGCACACTTCGGCGTGCACGGGCGAATCGTCGGCTCCTTCCTGTCGTTGCTGACCGCAATCGCGTTCTTCTCGCTCTCCGTCTGGAGTTCGGGCGATGCGCTGGTGGGCGGTGCCAAGCGCCTGATCGATCTGCCGGAAACCGATCTGACCCTGGGCCTGGCCTACGGTCTGTTCGCGCTGCTGGTATTGACCGTGTGCATCTATGGCTTCCGCTTCATGCTGTGGGTCAACCGCATTGCGGTGTGGGCGGCCAGCCTGCTGTTCCTGCTGGGGGTTTTCGCGTTCGCCCCTGCATTCGACAGCCAGTACGCCGGCACCGTCGCCATGGGCCAGGCCGGTTTCTGGGCTGCGTTCATCGGGGCAGCACTGGTCGCCATGAGCAACCCGATCTCCTTCGGTGCGTTCCTCGGTGACTGGTCGCGCTATATCCCGCGCGATACGCCCAAAGGCCGGATCATGGTATCGGTGATTGCCGCGCAACTCGCCACGCTGATTCCGTTCCTGTTCGGCCTCGTCACCGCCACCATCGTAGCGGTCAAGGCGCCGGACTACATTGCGGCCAACAACTATGTCGGCGGCCTGCTGGCGGTATCGCCGAGCTGGTTCTTCCTGCCGGTGTGCCTGATCGCGGTCATCGGCGGCATGTCCACCGGCACCACTTCGCTCTACGGCACCGGCCTGGACATGTCCAGCGTGTTTCCCCGGGTGCTGTCGCGGGTCAAGGCCACGCTGCTGATCGGTGTGATGTCGATTGCGTTCATCTTCATCGGGCGCTTCGCGGCCAACCTGGTGCAGAGCGTGTCGACCTTCGCCGTGCTGATCATCACCTGCACCACCCCGTGGATGGTGATCATGATCATCGGCCTGCTGGTGCGTCGCGGCTTCTACTGCCCGGATGACCTGCAAGTGTTCACCCGCGGCGAGAAAGGTGGCCGCTACTGGTTCACCCACGGCTGGAACTGGCGTGGCCTCGGTGCCTGGATCCCGAGCGCGGCCGTCGGCCTGTGCTTCGTGAACCTGCCGGGCCAGTTTGTCGGGCCGCTGGGCGAAATGGCCGGTGGTATCGACATCAGCCTGCCGGTGACCCTGGGCCTGGCCTCGCTGGTATACCTGGCGCTGCTGAGCCTGTTCCCGGAATCGAGCGCAGTGTTCGGTCCGAACGACCCTCGCAGCAAGAGCACGGATTCGCTCGCTAAACCGGCGATGCGTCAAGCCGCCTGATTCAATGAACTAAACGCACTACCTGTGGGAGCGGGCTTGCCCGCGAAGACGGCAGCACATCCAACATTGATGTGACTGACAGACCGCTTTCGCGAGCAAGCCCGCTCCCACAGGGATTGATTTTCAGCCTCACATAAAAAAGACAATCGGAGACACGCCATAATGGCTTTGGATTTATTCGTCGTACTCATCTACGCCGCCGCGATGCTGATACTCGGCTACTACGGCATGCGCAAGGCCAAGACCAACGAAGACTTTTTGGTCGCCGGTCGTAACCTCGGCCCAAGCCTGTACATGGGCACCATGGCTGCCACCGTCCTGGGCGGTGCGTCCACCGTGGGCACCGTGCGTCTGGGCTATGTGCATGGCATCTCCGGTTTCTGGCTGTGTGCGGCCCTGGGTTGCGGGATCGTGGCGCTGAACCTGTTCCTCGCCAAACCGCTGCTGAAGCTGAAGATCTACACCGTTACCCAGGTCCTGGAAAAACGCTACAACCCGATGGCCCGCTCCGCGAGCGCGGTAATCATGCTGGCCTACGCGCTGATGATCGGCGTGACCTCGATCCTGGCAATCGGCACCGTGCTGCAAGTGCTGTTCGGCCTGCCGTTCTGGATCTCGGTACTGCTCGGCGGCGGCGTGGTGGTGGTCTACTCGGCGATCGGCGGCATGTGGTCCCTGACCCTGACCGACATCGTCCAGTTCGTGATCAAGACTGTCGGCCTGATGTTCATCCTGTTGCCGATCTGCCTGTACCGCGTCGGCGGCTGGGATGAGTTGGTGCTGAAACTGCCGGCGGCGAGCTTCAGCTTCACCACCATCGGTTGGGACACCATCATCACCTACTTCATGATCTACTTCTTCGGCATCCTGATCGGTCAGGACATCTGGCAACGAGTGTTCACCGTCAAGACCGCCAAAGTGGCTCAGGTTGCCGGTACCGCTGCCGGTATCTACTGCATCCTCTACGGCCTGGCCTGCGCCCTGATCGGCATGGCTGCCCACGTTCTGATCCCGGACCTGGACAACGTCAACAACGCCTTCGCCGCGATTGTGAAACTGTCCCTGCCGGACGGTATCCGTGGCCTGGTGATCGCTGCCGCACTGGCCGCCATGATGTCCACCGCCAGCGCCGGCCTGCTGGCCGCTGCAACCACCCTGACCGAAGACCTGCTGCCGAAACTGCGTGGCGGTAAACAGTCGAGCCTGGCGATCAACCGCCTGTTCACCCTGTTGACCGGCATCGTGGTATTGGGCATCGCCCTGATCGTGAACGACGTGATCAGCGCCCTGACCCTGGCCTACAACCTGTTGGTAGGCGGCATGCTGATCCCGCTGATGGGTGCGATTTTCTGGAAGCGCGCCACCACCGCCGGCGCTATCGCCAGCATGGGCATGGGCTTCGCCACCGCGCTGTTGTTCATGTTCAAGGACGGACTGGACGCCAACACCCCGATCTACTACAGCCTCGGTGTAGGCCTGGTGAGCTTTGTTGCTGTCAGCCTGCTGTCCCGTCGCCCGGTGACTGTGGCCAGCGCGGCCTAAGCTGAACATAACGACTTGATGCTTTCTTCGACGAGTGTGGCGTCGGTTGCCACACTCGTTTTTTTTCGTCTGGAGAAAACTGCTCATGAAGATCGTCAGCCGTGACCAGTGGTTCGAAGTCAAACATCTCAGCGACGGCATCCGCCTGATTCACGAGCCGTACATCCGGCCTTTCTACCGCTGCAACCTCTGGCACATCCAGGGCCGCGACAAAGACCTGCTGCTCGACAGCGGCTCGGGCCTGGTCAGCCTGCGCGAGCAACTGCCGTGGATCACCGAACGGCCACTGGTGGCCGTGGCCAGCCACTGCCATTTCGATCACATCGCCGGTCATCACGAGTTCGCTGAACGCCTGGTGCATCCGGCCGAGGCGGACATTCTCGCGGCGCCCGATGGCGACAACGACCTGAGTAAAGCCTTCGTCGGCGACGACATGTTCGAGGCGCACCCCGATTGCCCGCTGTGCTACGCCGAATACCGGGTCAAGGCCGCACCGGCCACAGGGTTTGTCGAAGATGGGGATGTGCTGGACCTGGGCAACCGGTTATTGCAGGTCGTGCACACACCGGGACACTCGCCGGGCGGCATCTGCCTGTACGAAGCCGCCACCGAAACATTGTTCAGTGGCGACATCATCTACGACGGCCCGCTGATTGAAGACGCCTACCACTCCAACCTCGATGACTACGCCCGCAGCCTGCAACGCTTGCACGGGCTGTCAATCCGCACGGTGCATGGCGGGCATTTCGGGAGTTTTTCCGGGGAGCACTTACGCAACATGATTGACCAATGGCAGCGCTCACACGGCTAAAGCCTGCTGTACTCAACGACAGGAACTGCACCGGCAGGAAGAACGACACCCGCCTCCTCGAAGAACGATCATGAAAGAAGCCGCCCTTCGTGCTGTCGTACATCGCTACATCAGCCGCCTGCTGGAAGGTCGGGACGACTTCGACGACAACGCCAGCCTGGCGCTGTTGGGATTGGATAAAAATGATATCGAAGAGCTGATCTTCCATCTGGAAGATGAACTGGGTGTCACGGCGTTTACAGTGGAGGAAGACCGGATGCTCAAGACCGCCAGGACGGCGAATGATTTGAGCCGGTTTTTGCTGGAGATCGGGCGGTACTAAGGCGGGTAATCAAACGTACACGAAGCGGCAAGGGAGCTTGCTCCCTCGCCACGGGAAACCTTTCACCTGTCAGATGATATCTGTCATTACCGGCGTCGCTGCTGGCGCCGACGTTGTTCGTCATCAGTACGAACAGGCACGGGTTGCAGAGGCGGCTCGATCAAGCCGAGAGCGACGCCCAGGTCATGCAGCCAGTTTTGGATTTTCTCTTTCATGGTGCCCCCTTCAGGGTAGTGCCGAGCGGCCAAAGTTCTGTAGCCCCTTCGTACAGATAATAGTCCGAAGTCCTACGCAATGCTCGCGCAAAGTCACAATGATCTGTTACTGAATCCATCACAATCAGCCTGTGTTCAGGCAATGTCCTGTGCCCGCACCCGTGTCGGCGGAAAAACCACCTGTTGCTGCTCGATCCAGGCATTCAGGTTGGCCCCGACCATGCCCTTGCGCCACATCAGCCAGGTGGTCGCACTGGCGAACGGCTCGGCCAACGGATGCACGGCCACACTCTCGCGGCCCGGCAGACTGGCGAGCATCGACTCCGACATCAGCGCCACACCGGAACCGGCAATCACACATGCCAGCATCCCCGGATAGGACTCGATCTCCATCGCCCGGCCCATGGCCGCGTGGTCATGGGCGAACCAGGCCTCCAGGCGCATGCGGTAGGAGCAGCCCTGGCGAAAGGTGAACACCGAACGACCTTGCACATCCAGCGCGCTGCGCACGGGCGGATGGTCGGCCTCGCTGATCAGGACCAGGCGCTCGTCGCACAAGGGCACCCCGTCGAGACCGGCCAGCTCCAGGGGGCCATCCACCAGCGCCGCATCGAGCCGGCCGGTGAGCAGGCCTTCGAGCAGTTCACCGCTGGGCCCGGACTGTACTTGCAGGTTCACTGCCGGATACAAGCGGTGGTAGTGCGCCAATAGCCCCGGAAGGTGAATCGCTGCCGTGCTGTACATGGTGCCGAGCACGAAGTCGCCCGCCGGTTGACCGCCCTGCACTGCCGCGCTGGCCTCATCGTGCAAGGCAAACAGCCTGGCGGTGTAGTCCAGCAGGACTTTTCCCGCAGGCGACAACTGCAAGCGCTGACGTTCGCGCAGGAACAGTTCGACGCCCAGTTGCTCTTCCAGCTGTTTGAGCCGGGTCGACAGGTTCGACGGCACTCGATGCAACCGTTCTGCGGCCCGGGTGATGGACCCTTCTTCCGCCACTGCCTGGAAGATGCGCAATTGGCTGAACTCCACGATATTCTCCAAAAAAGAACAAGTTACTCACTATTATTCATTTTTAAAGAAAGTCAATCAGTCCTAGCCTGACGGTCATTGATCCTCCAGACGGAATCCAGACCATGTCTCACCTGATCCGCTTATCCGCCAGTTTCGTTGCCCTGATGATGGCCATGGGCATCGGCCGTTTTGCCCTGACACCGCAACTGCCGCACCTGCTCAGCGAAGGCCAGATCGACCTGACCGCCGCCGGACTGATTGCCGCCGCCAACTACCTCGGTTATTTCATTGGTGCGGTGGACGCCATGTTTTCCCGGCGTCCGGCGCAAGTGCACCGGCGCTTGCTCGGCGGATTGTGGCTCTGCGTGCTGTTGACCCTGGCGTCGTTCTGGGCCAATGGTTTCTGGTCGCACCTGCTGCTGCGTTTTGGCACCGGCGTGGCCAGCGCCTGGGTGCTGGTGATGATTACCGCCCTGAGCCAGCCACTCGCAGCAGAGGCCGGTCGACCTCGGCTCGGCGCCCTGGTCTTCGCCGGGCCGGGTTTGGGGATTTTCCTGACAGGTCTGTTGGCCCTGGGCTCGAATCTGCTGGGCCAGACTTCCGCCACCTTGTGGCTGGTGTACGCCGCCGCAGGGCTGGCGATGCTGCTGGGGATCCTGCCGTTCCTGCCACAACCGGGTGCCACCGCGACTGCTGCGCCCAGCGCCAGCGCCTCGGGTAATCAAGGTATCGCTCGCCTGGGCTGGATCTATGCCTTGTACGGATTGGGCTACATCATTCCGGCGACTTTTTTGTCGCAAATGGCCAATGCGCAATTCCATGGCCAATGGCAGGCCGACCTGTTCTGGCCATGCTTTGGTTTGGCGGCGGCAACCGGTGTGGTGCTGGTGTGTCTGCGGCGGCAAAAACCTCGCGCCACCGGTCACTGGTTGATGGCGACGTTATGGCTGCAAGCCGCTGGCGTGTTCGCTTGCCTGCTGGGTAACGGGCCAGGCCTGGCGTTGGGTGTGATCCTGTGCGGCACGCCGTTCCTGGCCTGCATGCAACTGGTGATGCAACGCTCCCGGGAACTGGCGCCCCATGCCACCCAGCGCAATGCCGGCCTGCTGACAGCCTGCTTTGCCGTGGGCCAGCTCAGCGGACCATTGCTGGCGGCGCTGAGCAGTCATTTCAGTGGCGGTTTGCAGCCGGCACTGGTAGTCGCTGGCTGCGGCTTGTTGCTCGCCGGCGGTCTGTTGCTCGCGCCGGTCAGTGCTGCCCAAGAGCTTTGCGCAAACGACGGCGCAACCACTGCTCGGCGCTGACAAAAGTGATGCCCGCCAATACCAGTACGGCACCGATGACGAAGTTCAGGCTCAGTTCCTCGCCGAGCAGCACCACGCCGAAGGTGACGCCGAACAATGGCGTCATGAACGAAAACACCGCGAGGTTGGCCGCCAGGTAACGGCGCAGCAGCCAGAACCAGATCAGGTAACTGAAGAACGACACGACCACGCCCTGAAACAGCACACTGGCCACCGCCACATGAGTCAGGCTGACATGGGTGATCTGGCCGCTGAGCAGCGCAATCAACAACAAGCCGAAGAAGCCGACAATCAACTGATAGAACAGCGTCAGGGTCACCGGCGCTTCCGACAGGCGCGAGGCGCGCACCACCACCGTGGTCGCGCCCCAGGCGGCACCCGCCAGCACGCCCAGGGCATCGCCCATCAACATGCGGTAATCAAGGTTGTCCCAGGACACCCCGCCGGCAAACGCAATGGCAATCCCGATAAAGGCCAGGACAATCCCCAGCCATTGCAGCGGCCGCAATCGCTCACTGGGCAGCAACCAGTGCACTCCCAAGGCGGTGAAGATCGGCGCCGTGTAGAGGAACACCGACATGTGCGCCGCCGTGGTCAGTTGCAGGCCTTCGGAAATGAAGAAGAACTCCAGGCCGAACAAGGCACCGGCCAACAGACCGCCGCGCCAGGTCGCCCCCACCTGGTTCCAGCCACCCTTCCAGCAGATCAGCAGCCCGACCAGCAACGCCGACATGCCGGAACGTCCGGCCGCCTGCATCACCGGCGCGATATCGGCCGCCGCCCACTTGATCATCACCTGCTGCACGCCCCAGACCAGGCACAACCCGACCATCACTTGCAGGGCAAACCCGTCGGTGCTGCGCCGGGTGGCGCTCACCGGAACACCTCGAAGACACAATCCATGGCAAAGACTCGGCAGAAAAAAGCAAACCCCCGGCCTTCTCGTTGAAAAGAAATCACCGGGGCGATGAATCATGTTGTCGATTATTAACCAGAAGGCCAGAAAATGCCCCTGTAGGAGCTGCCGAAGGCTGCGATCTTTTGATCTCTAAAAATCAAGATCGCAGCCTTCGGCAGCTCCTACACGTCAGAGTGGGGTCAACTGAGCTCGATACGATCGGCATGAATGACAATCTGGCCGTTCTTGTACAACGCACCGATGGCCTTCTTGAAGTTGCCCTTGCTGACACCGAACAGACTGCTGATCAATGCCGGATCGCTCTTGTCGCTCACCGCCAGGCTGCCGTTGTTTTCGCGCAACTTGGCGAGGATCTTCGAGTTCAGGCTGGTGGCCGCTTCCTGGCCGACCGGTTGCAGGCTCAGGCTGATCTTGCCGTCGGCGCGAACTTCCTTGATGAAGCCCTTTTCTTCTTTACCGGCGCGCATGAACTTGAAGATTTCGTTCTTGTGGATCAGGCCCCAATGCTTGTTGTTGATGATGGCCTTGAAACCCATGTCCGTGGCTTCGGCCACCAGCAGATCCACTTCCTGGCCCGCGGTGTAGTTGGCCGGGGTCTTGTCCAGGTAGCGGTCCAGGCGCGCGGTCGCGGTGATGCGACGGGTGTGCTTGTCGAGATAGACGTGCACCACCACATACTCACCCGCCGTCATCTGGCGCTTCTCTTCGGAGAACGGCAGCAACAGGTCTTTCGGCAAGCCCCAGTCCAGGAATACGCCGATGCTGTTGACTTCAACAACTTTCAAACTGGCGAATTCACCGACTTGAACTTTCGGTTTTTCAGTAGTTGCGATGAGTTTGTCATCGCTGTCCAGATAAATAAAAACGTTGAGCCAGTCTTCATCTTCGGTAGGAATATCTTTTGGAATATAACGATTAGGCAGAAGGATTTCGCCATCCGCGCCACCGTCCAGATATAAACCGAAGTTAGTGTGTTTAACCACTTGCAAACTGTTGTAACGCCCGACTAAAGCCATGTCCAATACCCTCATTGCGTGGGCGGCATTCTACCCGGTTTTAAGCGCTGCGTTCGGCAGCCGGCCCGGTGGCGCGAGAAAATCCTCTGAAACCCTTAATTTTCCCGGGGTTTCATCCCGCGTCTGGCCGCTCGTCAGGCCGTTCCGGGCATTTACGCCATGCCCAGGCAAGCGCAACACGATATTTTTTCGGGCAATGTTTTTAGTTAAAACAGCGGCTTAGGTGCATATTTCGGATATTGTCCGGTGACTGATTACCCCGTCCTCAAGAATATGCCGAGGGGATATTTGCCAAGCAATTATCAGGTAATTCCTGTACGATGCCTGGCCAAGTTAATTTTCTACAGGTTAATGGCCGCCATGCGCGTAAAAGCATCCACCAGCAAAGCAAAGCCAGCTCCAGCCGTCGAAACCAGCGAATCGATCAACAGCCAGATCGCTGCGTTCCTCAAGTCCGGCGGTGAAATCCAGCAAATTGCCAAAGGCGTCAGCGGCCAGACGTTCGGCCCGTCCAAGCAGATCACCCTGGGCAAAAAGTAATCCCCCCCGCGTCACCTGGTCCCAAAGCGCTTTGAGCTTCGAAGCGCTTGGACTGGAACCCTCGTTATTCCCCCCGCCACTCCTTCAAATCGTTCGGAAATCGACGAACGGCCTTCATTGCCGATCATTCGCCGGTATTCTTGCACACGTCTGGATCAAGCGTTTCAGCGGGCCCGCCAGCCTGTCCTCGCTGTTCATGGAGTGACGCATGTTCAAACCTTTCTATCTATCGGCATTGCTCGCCAGCCTGCTGGCCTGCTCCGTGGCACACGCACAAATCTTTCAGCGTGAGCTGGGGGGCTTCGACCTCAAGCTCGGCACCACCCCCACCCGCAGCATGGCCCAGGGCCTGGTCAAACCGTCGGCCGTCGGTTCGTTCCACGGCGGCCTGGATCTGAGCCACGACAGCGGTTTCTACGTGGGCCAATGGTCGCCCAGCGTGGGGATCAGCCCGGGGAAAGACCTCGAGATCGATTCCTACATGGGTTTTAAACAACCCTTCGACCAAACCATCGGCTACGAAGTGGGCCTGATCCGCTACAGCTACCCCGAAGTCACGACCCCTGACAGCCAGGAACTGTTCGGCGGCCTGACCTTACTCGGCAGCCGATTCGGCATCGCCTTCAGCAATGACCCGGACAAACAGAACAACACTCTGTTCGCTGACTTGAGCGGCAATCAACCTTTCGGTGTAGGCATCAGCCTGAAATACACCACCCACCAATTCAATACGCCAGTGGCGGTGGATGGCGGGTATGTAGGCAGTTTTACCGATTGGTCGCTGAAATTGTCCCGCCCGTTCATGGGCATCGACCTCGACCTGATCTACAGTGACTCCAACCTGAGCGGCAGCGGTTGCTCGGCCTATGCCGGGCACAACAACCAGTGCGACGGGCTGGTGACGCTCAAGGCCGAACACGCGTTCTATTGATCGGCTGAACTGCCGGGCTCCTCTTGGGTTCACATGAGAATCAGACACCGAAGACTGGCTTTCGCAAGGACTCGCCCATGTCCCGCTGGTTCAAACATATCGCCTTTATGCTGATAGTTGCCCTTGCCCTCGGCGCGTGCAGCCGCGTGGGCCTGGCCTACCGCAATCTCGATGTGATCATCCCGTGGACGCTCAGTGACTACCTGGACATGAACGGCGAGCAAAAAAGCTGGCTGGACGAACGCTTGAAGGAACACCTGAGCTGGCACTGCACCACTCAACTGCCCGGCTACCTCGACTGGCTGGACCGTCTGCAAACCATGATCGCCACCAACCAGGTCACCGATGCGGCCTTGCAAGCCCGCGCCCACGAAGCCGAACAGGCGATCGCCGAGACCGCGCGGGAAATCACCCCGTCGGCCATCGAGTTGCTGAAAGGGCTGGATGACAAGCAAGTCGCCGAAATGAACGACGCCTTTGCCAAGGACCAGCGCAAACGCCAGCAGGAATACCTCAAACCTTCCCTCGACCAGCAGATCAAGGAACGCGGCGCGCGCATGGAGAAGCGCCTGAACGACTGGCTCGGGCCTCTGAACACTACCCAGCAACAACGGGTAGCCACATGGTCCAGGGCCCTGGGCGAGCAGAACACCCAGTGGCTTGCCAACCGCGTCCATTGGCAGAAACAGTTCAGTGCAGCTGTTGCCCAACGCCAGAGCGCCGAATTCCCACAACGCATCGAGACACTTCTGGTCAATCGTGAGAGCTTGTGGACACCCGCCTATCGGCAGGCCTTTGCCAACACCGAAGCCCAGGCGCGTTCACTGTTCGTGGATCTGATGGCTGAAAGCACGCCGAGCCAACGCGCACGGTTGCTGAAGAAAATCGAGGGTGTGAGGAAAGACTTCAGCGACTTGAAGTGCCTGAAAGCCGGGAAACAAGGCTGAGGACAACACAAGACCAATGTGGGAGCGAGTTGCTCCCACAGGGTGATTCCACAGGATTGCATGAGAACATCAGGCAATCTGCGCCCTCGACGCCACCTCATCGAACGTCACCTCATCCAGCGCATCCTCTTGTTCGTCCAGCACCTGCCGCGGGTGATCATTGCCAGGGATGCTGCTGTCGATCAGGCTCAACAAACGCGAACCCCGCGCCGTCAGAATGTAATTGGTGCCCGTACCACCTTCGTCCTCCGGTCGCGGTTCGATATAGCCACGCGCCAGCAGTAACTTTTCGTACTCTCCAGCCACCGTTTTCAAGTGATCAAGATTTTCAATCGGCTCACCTTCCGCAGCCTTCTGCGCGGCATGCTGTTCGGCGTAAGGCCGCGGCGTAAAACTGTGGCCCGCACTGTTTTGCACTTCATGCAGCAAGCGCTCAATCAAGTCCCAATTGTAAGTCGTCATCCTGATTCAACCTCCGGTGCCCGTTCGATTGATGCCCGTGCAATTGCACGGACCTTACAGGTTGTGACCGGTACGCCCGCCCGCCGTTCAGCCGGGCGTTTGCAGACGACCGACCGACGGCATGTCGAAATCCACGCAAGCCAAACGACTAGTCTGTGTAAGTCACCTCCCCGCCCCATGCAGGAGAAAACAACATGAACATTCAGAACCATCCCGTCGTATCGCGGGAAGAATGGCTCGCCGCCCGCAAACAGCACCTGGCCCACGAAAAAGCCTTCACCAAGGAAAGGGACAGACTCAGCGCCGAACGCCGCGCCCTGCCTTGGGTGAAAATCGACAAGGACTACCATTTCCAGGGGCCCGACGGCGAACTGAAACTGGCGGACCTGTTCGGGGGGCGCAGCCAGTTGGTGATCTACCACTTCATGTTCGCCGAGGGCTGGGATGAAGGCTGCCCTGGTTGCTCGTACCTGAGCGATCACATCGACGGCGCCAACCAGCACCTGGCCCACCATGACGTGGCCGTGGTAGTGGTTTCCCACGCACCGTTCGCCGAATTCCAGGCTTTCAAACGGCGCATGGGCTGGAAGTTCGACTGGGTGTCGTCCGAAGGCTGCGATTTCAACTACGACTTTGGCGTCACCGCCCGAGCTGAAGACGTCGCCGCCGGAAAGGCTACATACAACTACGAAAAAACCGACGGCGCCGAAGAAGAACTCCCCGGTCTCAGCGTGTTTTATCGCAATGACGCCGGAGAAATTTTCCATACCTACTCTACCTATGCCCGGGGCCTGGACATGCTGGTCGGCGCCTACAACTACCTCGACCTGACGCCCAAGGGCCGCAACGAGGACGAGATCATGGAGTGGGTGCGGCATCACGACCGGTACGAAGAACAGGCTAACCCTGGTTGCTGCCATGGAGGTTAGCCTTGAAACTGAATCGGGACCGCTCGCGAAGAGCGCCCGATCCGCCCGAAAAGAAATAGTGCTCAGCCGATGAAATGACCGGTGAACTGTCATTTCTTTAAGCTACGCTCAAGACTTTCTGACAGTTACAACACTAAAAAAACTATTGGAGAGAACTGTGTCAGGACGACAAGACCAGAATAAAGTGACTGACGAAAGCTATTGGGACAGTGTGTGGTCCCCTGCACAGTCCTCGCTGTCTGCATTGAGCGGTTCAGATTTCTACTACGGGAAAAATGGCCTCTTCGCCAGGTTGATTCATGCGCGGCTTGGCTCGATCAAGGGCACTCGTATTCTGGAACTGGGAGGTGGCGGTGAAAACAAACGCCTCTTGTCCATGAATAAATGGATGGGCGCAGACGTCACGGCACTCGATTTCTCAGATGAGGGCCTGAGAGTAGTCAAGGAGCTGTTTGATATCAATCAATGCTCAGGCCACTTCCTCAACGCCGACATATGCAACTGGACACCCGATCAGCAATACGACACCGTCGTTCACTGGGGTGTCCTGGAACATTTCATTGATCCAAGGCCTATGCTTGAGAAATCATTTTCCGCCTTGAAAAGTAACGGCAGGCTGCTTTTTTCGATGCCGAACATGGAAGCTGTTGGCGCGCAACTGTGGAAAAACTGGTGCCCTGAAAACTGGTCGAAACACGTATTTCACTCCAGGGAACTCATCGAAAAAACGTTACATGAGATCGGCTTCTCAACAGTTGGAAGCTTCCATTATGGCGTGCCGTTCTTGAAAGGCGCTGAGTGGGAGATTGCTGCCATGGGCCAGCGTCCCATCGACCTGTTACAGAAAGTCTGCAGTGCCTCGGCACGGGTAGTACCGATTTTTCATAAATATGGAAACAAGCATATCTCGATGGAAAGAGGATTCATTGCGGTCAAGTGATCGAGACTTGAGTAAACGGGATCGACTCTTTCATCACTTTGCCGAGTGTAGAAAAACCGGACATTGTCCGGTTTTTTGTTGGCCACGCTATACCAGACTTATCCGCCACCTCGGCTGAACTTTTCTTGCCGTTGTCCCCTCAACCGGATATCTGCCGTTGCCGGAACAGAGGACGCTTATGAAAACCCTGAGCAAGCTGACCCTCGCTATCACCCTCGCCTGCGCCCTGCCCGCCTGGGCCTGCACCCCCGACGAAGCCACTGCCAAGCGCGAGCAACTGGCCCGGGAAGTGGCAAGGCTCACCGAGCAAAATCCGACCAAGGCCAAGGAGATCAATGATGAGTTGCAGAAGATGGATCTGGGCACTGCCGCCAAGGACCTGCCGGACAAGTGCCAGTTGATCGACCAGCGCTTGAAGGAACTGGAGTCTGCCGAGAAGAAAGCCGAAGGCTGATAAAACACCAGGGATAAAAAAACCCGGACACCGTCCGGGTTTTTCACTGATCGTCTACAACGACTTACTCAGCCGCCGGTGCTTCCGGCTTGCGGCGCTTGAGTGGGGCCATGCCGTCCTTGCTGACCAGGGAATCGCTCTTGGGCCGGTTGGCGCTCTTGCGCTTGGTCGGGGTCTTGGCGGCAGTTTTTTTCTTGTCGCCCTTGGCGTCGGTCTTTTTCTTCTTCACGCCAACAGCCTTGCCCGAGGCCTTGACCTTTTTCGGTCCGCCGTAGGTGCCTTTGACTTCCTTGATGGTGCGGCGCTCGAAGCTCTGCTTGAGGTAGCGCTCGATGCTCGACATCAGGTTCCAGTCGCCGTGGCAGATCAAAGAGATGGCCAAGCCATCGTTGCCGGCGCGACCGGTACGACCGATACGGTGCACGTACTCATCACCGCTGCGCGGCATGTCGAAGTTGATCACCAGGTCCAGGCCGTCCACGTCCAGACCACGGGCTGCGACGTCGGTGGCCACGAGGATTTTCACGCCACCCTGCTTCAGGCGGTCGATCGCCAGCTTGCGATCCTTCTGGTCTTTCTCGCCGTGCAGCACGAACGCCTTGTATTCCTGCGCCACCAGGCGGCCGTAGATGCGGTCGGCCATGGCCCGGGTGTTGGTGAACACGATGGCTTTCTGGTAGGTCTCGTTGGCCAGCAACCAGTTGACGATCTGTTCTTTGTGCTGGTTGTGGTCAGCGGTGATGATTTGCTGGCGAGTGGTTTCGTTCAGCTGGCTGACCGCGTTGAGCTGCAAGTGCTCAGGGTTGTTCAGGACCTTGGCGATCATCTCGCGCAAGCCCGAACCACCGGTGGTGGCGGAGAACAGCATGGTCTGCTGACGGTTGGTGCACTCGTCCACCAGACGCTGAACGTCGTCGGCGAAGCCCATGTCGAGCATACGGTCGGCTTCGTCGAGCACCAGCACTTCAACTTCTTTCAAGTCGAGGTTGCCGGCGTTCAATTGCTCGATCATCCGGCCCGGGGTACCGATCAGAATGTCGGGTACCTTGCGCAGCATGGCGGCCTGGACCTTGAAGTCTTCACCGCCGGTGATCAGGCCGGACTTGATGAAGGTGAACTGCGAGAAGCGTTCAACTTCCTTCAAGGTCTGCTGGGCCAGTTCGCGGGTCGGCAGCAGGATCAGGGTCTTGATGCTGACGCGGATTTTCGCCGGGCCGATCAGACGGTTGAGAATCGGCAAAACGAATGCAGCGGTTTTACCGCTACCGGTTTGCGCCGTCACCCGCAGGTCACGCCCCTGGAGCGCCAGCGGGATGGCCGCGGCTTGCACAGGCGTTGGCTCGACAAATTTCAGCTCGGCCACGGCTTTGAGCAGGCGTTCGTGCAGGGCGAATTGGGAAAACACGGGTGCTACCTCGAAGAAATGCAAAAAAACAGCTGCATAGGGTAACGGTTTCGAGCGCTCAGGCCGAGTTTCTTTATACAAATGGCGGTAAACAGTTGGTTTTTTGTTGCCTGATTTTTCCCGAAACGTAATACAAAGCGTCTTAAATGCTCTAATCCCCTCTCGCGCCTTATAGAAGAATCGTTTCAACCATGGATATCAAACAGCTCTGGACCAACGTCCTGGACCTTTGGGGTGCCCTCGACCAGCACCCGCTCGTGCACTCCAGCCTTTCGCTGTTGCTACTATTGGCGATTGCGCTGTTCCTCGGACGGGTGGCGCGTTACCTCATTCTGCACGCGGCAAAAATGCTCAGCCGCCAGCCGGCCCTGCACTGGGTCAATGATTTCCTACAGAACAAGGTGTTCCATCGCCTGGCGCAGATCACCCCTTCACTGGTGATCCAGTTCGGCCTCAATCTGGTGCCGGACCTGAGCAAAACCAGCCTGAACTTCCTCGGCAACGTCGCACTGTCCTTCACCTTCCTGTTTCTGCTGCTGGCGGTCAGCGCCCTGCTCAACGCCCTGCTGGACATCTACGCCCGCACCGAGCACGCCCGCACCCGCTCGATCAAAGGCTATGTGCAATTGGCGAAAATGGTGCTGTACGTGTTTGGCGCGATCATCATCGTCGCCACACTGATCGATCGCTCGCCGCTGTTGCTACTGTCAGGCCTGGGCGCCATGTCGGCGGTGATCCTGTTGGTCTACAAGGACACGCTGCTGTCGTTCGTCGCCAGCGTGCAACTGACCAGCAATGACATGCTGCGGGTCGGCGACTGGATCGAGATGCCCCAGGTGGGCGCCGACGGCGATGTGGTAGACATCACGCTGCACACGGTCAAGGTGCAGAACTTCGACAAGACCATTGTCTCGATCCCGACCTGGCGCCTGATGTCGGAGTCGTTCAAGAACTGGCGCGGCATGCAGGCTTCCGGTGGCCGCCGAATCAAACGCAGCCTGTTCATCGACGCCAGCGGCGTACGCTTTCTGCGTGACGACGAAGAACAGAAGCTGTCCCAGGTGCACTTGCTCACCGACTACATGACCCGCAAACAGGCCGAACTCAAGGCCTGGAACGAAGCCCAGGGCAACGTCGCGGCCATGTCGGCCAACCGTCGGCGGATGACCAACATCGGCACTTTCCGCGCCTATGCGCTGGCCTACCTGAAGAGTCATTCGGGGATCCAGCCGAACATGACCTGCATGGTGCGTCAGATGCAGACCACGGCCCAGGGTATTCCGCTGGAAATCTACTGTTTCACCGGCACCACGGCGTGGGCCGACTACGAGCGGATCCAGGGGGATATTTTCGACTACCTGCCGGCGGTGCTGCCGGAGTTCGGGTTGAACCTGTATCAGCAGCCGAGCGGATCGGATTTGCGTGCGGGGATATTGCCGGCGGTACTGGGCGCGAGCCATCTTCCCGAAGCCGAAAAACGCAGGGTGTAACACCACAAAAACAAATGTGGGGTTTGTGTGGCGAGGGAGCTTGCTCCCGCTGGACAGCGAAGCTGTCCCAATGACTGCAGTCCGGTTCCTTCAGACAACCACGGTCGGCTGGTACTACGACTGCTGCGCAGCCGAGCGGGAGCAAGCTCCCTCGCCACAAGAGCCCGCTCCCACAAGGGTTACATCGTTTTCAGAATTTACGGGTTACTTCACCTGCCGCTGCGGTGCCTTGTGCACCATGGTGTAGGCGTAATCCACGCCCATGCCGTACGCGCCGCTGTGTTCCAGCACCAGTTCCATCACCGCCTCGTAAGTATCCTTGTGCGCCCAGTCACGCTGGTACTCGAGCAACACTTGTTGCCAGGTCACCGGCACCGCGCCGGCCTGAATCATCCGTTGCACCGACATGTCATGGGCTTCCTTGCTGGTGCCGCCGGAGGCGTCGGTGACGATGTACACCTCATAGCCTTCAGCCAGGGCTTCCAATGCCGGGAAAGTCAGGCACACCTCGGTCCACAGCGCGGCAATGATCAGCTTCTTGCGACCGGTGGCTTTCACCGCGTCTACCAGTGCCTTGTCTTCCCAGGAGTTCATCGAAGTGCGTTCGATCGGCTTTTGATCCGGGTGCACAGCCAGCAATTCGGGCCAGATGTAACCGCTGAAGCTTTCGGTTTCGACCGAGGTGTAGATGGTCGGCACGTTGAAGATCTTCGCCGCCTTGGCCAGGCCCACGGTGTTGTTCTTCAGGGTCTGACGGTCGATGGACTGCACGCCGAAAGCCATTTGCGGCTGGTGGTCGATCAGGATCAGGGCGGAGTTGGTTGGGTTGAGCAGTTCACGAATAGACATGGCGCGTTCCTTTTGATGTCGATACTTCGAATGGGTGAGGGGTTAGTCGACCGTGCCTTCTGCGGCGTTGTTGTCGGCTTGGATGTCACTTTAGGGGCTGGCGATAAAAGGGACAATTACCTAAAATCGAGAAACATTGATTCTAAAAAAGGGACAATATGGATCGCATCGAATGCATGCGCGCCTTCGTCGTCACGGTCGGCGAGAACGGCTTCGCCGCAGCCGCCCGGGCCATGGATGTGCCTCGCTCGAAAGTCAGCAAACAGATTCAGGCGCTGGAAGAAGCCATCGGTGTGCAATTGCTGCAACGCACCACCCGCAGCCTGCACCTGACCGAAGCCGGGGCCGAGTATTTCGATGCTGCACGGGAGGTGTTGGCGGCACTGGACGAGGCCGAGCAACGCGCCCGTGACGGCATCGGTGAGTTACGCGGTGTGTTGCGGGTCAATGCGCCGATGTCGTTCGGTCTTCGGCGGCTGGGGCCATTGATTCCGCTGTTTCACGAACAGCACCCGAACATCGAGTTGCAACTGGTGCTCAGCGACCAGCAGGTCGACCCGGTGCGGGGCGGGTTTGACGTGACCATCCGTATCGCCAGCATGCCCGACTCGACGATGATCGCCCGGCAACTGGCACCCGCACCACGCATCATGGTGGCATCCCCGGCTTATCTCGAGCGCGCGGGCGTTCCGCAGACTCCGCAGGATCTGCGCGCCCATCAATGCCTGAACTACGGGTATCTGCAGAGCGGTGTCAGCCTGCAACTGTGCAATGGCAAGGAAACCCAACGGGTGAACGTCACCGGCCCACTCCACGCCAACAACGGCGACCTGCTCGCCCAGGCCGCCGAAGCCGGCATGGGCATCGCCCTGCTGCCCGACTTCATCGTCGAGGATGCGCTGGCGGCCGGGCGAGTGGTGCCAGTGCTGTGTGAATGGCAGGCCCCGGCGATCACCATCAATGCGGTGTATTCGTCGGCGCGGCGGGTGCCACAGAAGACCCGGGCGTTTATCGAGTTTCTGGTGGGGCAACTGGCGCCGAAGTGATTTTCGAAGATCGCGCAATCTATTGTGGGAGCGGGCTTGCTCGCGAAAGCGGAGTGTCAGTCGACGAAGATGTTGCCTGATCCACCGCTATCGCGAGCAAGCTCGCTCCCACAGAGGTATAGGGTTACCCAGGGTTTAGTGAATGGCCACAGGCTGGCGTACGCCCAACCGACTGATCCACACCGCCAGCAAAATCACCGAACCGCCGAGCAACAACCGCCCCAGTTCTTCGTGCTGATTCCAGATGAGCAGATTGATCAGCAGCCCCACTGGCACATGCAGGTTGTTCATCGCCGCCAGGGTCCCGCCGCTGACCAGACACGCCCCCTTGTTCCACCAGTAAAGACCCAAAGCGGTCGAGACCAGTCCGAGGAACAGCAGCACGCCCCATTGCAACGGTGCTTCAGGCAGGAAGTCCTGTTTGCCGAACAGCAGAAACGCCGGCAACACCACCGCCAGAGCACCGAGGTAGAAGAAGCCGAAGCGACGGTAATGCGGCAGATCGCTCGGATGACGCGCGACCAGATGTTTGTAGAGCACCTGCCCGGCAGCGAAGGTGAAGTTGGCCAGTTGCAGCAACAGGAAGCCCATGAAGAAGTCCGGGTTGATCCGGTCAAAGCGAATCACCGCCGCCCCCGCCACCGCCACCAGAGCCGCGACCAGGGCCCATGGATTGAAACGACGATTGAGCGCATCCTCGATCAGGGTCACGTGCAGCGGCGTGAGGATGGTGAACAGCAACACTTCCGGCACCGTCAGTACGCGAAAGCTCAGGTACAGGCAGACATAGGTCACGCCGAACTGCAACGCGCCGATCAACAGCATGCCGCGCATGAATGCCGGCTCCACCGAACGCCAGCGGGTCAGCGGGATGAACACCAGCCCCGCCAGCAACACGCGTACCAGCACGGCGAAGTAACTGTCGACATGACCGGCCAGGTATTCGCCGATCAAACTGAAGGAAAACGCCTGGATCAGCGTGACAAAAAGTAGATAGCCCATGCTCGCCTCATTTCGAATGGCGGCGACGATAGCGGTTTTTGCTGCTGATCGCGAACACCCAAATAATACAAATTCCTTGTGGGAGCGAGCTTGCTCGCGATGACTGAGTGTCAGTCGACAACACCTTGTCTGACACACCGCAATCGCGAGCAAGCTCGCTCCCACAGAGTTTTGCAGGTGTTCGTCAGATCGCAGGCAAAAAAAAGGTTCTTCACGCAATTCCGGGGAACACCGATAG
>NZ_CATKPX010000044.1:0-27250 GCF_949767755.1 Pseudomonas sp. IT-P4
CAAAAGATCGCAGCCTTCGGCAGCTCCTACAAAGGGATCTATTGATCGGCGGTCTGCATCCCGGCCCGGGTTGCTCTGCCCAGGGTGCGCGAGAAAAAGCTTCCGGCTTCAGCGATCAGATTGCGGTGAATGTCTTGCCGGTCGACGCCATCGGCATCGGTGCACAGCGCGGGCATGATCACGATCTGCTCGTCATTGCACGGCGCCATGAAGACGAAGTGCCCTGCCCCGGCCAGCAGTTTGAAGTCCGGCGCGGTCGGCAGTTTACGCGCCAGTGCCGCGGCGTTCTTGTCGACAGCCACCAACTTGTCGCCATCGCCGCTGTAGAGCAGCACCGGCACATGCACATCGGCCAGGGTGTGGCGGCCGAACTTCAGGCTCAACGGCGCCATCAGCATCAAGGCGTGGACGCGAGGATCAGCCACCGGTTGCAGGTCGTCGCGGTCGACAATCAATTCGCCCTGGGTGTTGCACGCATCGCGGTCGTCCGGACGCTCCTGGCAGTATCGGCGCAGACGATCCAGGTCCGGGGTTGCGCCGGACAGGATCAATGCAGTCTCACCACCGGCCGAGTAACCGATGACCCCTACCTGGTTGGCATTGACGAACGGCGACAGCATAGGGTCGCCCAAGGTCGCGGTAATGGCTTCGGAGATCTGGATCGGCCGGCCATACAGGTTACTCAAAGTACCGAGTCGGCTGTGATCCCTGGAGTTGTCACCGGGGTGAATCACCGCCACCACGACAAAGCCTTTGCGCGCCAGCGACGTGGCAAGGTCGTGCAGGGCCAGGGGAGTACCGGTGTTGCCGTGGGACAGCATCAGCATCGGGAACCGGCCGATGGCGACCTTGGTGTCCTCCCCGGCTTCGACGGTGTAACCCTCAAGCTTGCTGGTGTGCTCCCGATCACTGGAAGGATAGAAGGCGATGGCCCGCATCGGCTGCAGGTCCAGCGGGTCGAGAAAAGTCATCTCATGGAAGCCGACGCTCCAGTGAGGATGCGGTGCTGGTGCGGCGTGCACTGTATTCAGGCTGCTGAGCAGGCAAATCAGTAAAGCTGCACAAAGACGCATCATGGATGCCCCACCTTGTTACCGGACTTGAGACGTACACCCTGGACTGCATAAGTCGGGCCACAGTCTGAAACGACCAGAAACAAAAAACTCCGTAACTGGTACTTGCGTAGCCAGAATACAGAGTTTTTTGGGCTTTACCTGAACGGCTGCCTACTTTTACGCAAGCCTTACGCTGCGGCGAACAATTGCTCGCTGATTTGTGCGTGGGCAGCGCTCATGGCCTTGTTGCGTACGTCGTCACCGTAAGACAGTCCTTCGGCACGCACGATTTCGATATCGGTGATGCCGATGAAACCGAACAGCACCTTCAAATACTCTTCGTGGGCAACACCGGTCGCCTGACCGGCGTGCATGCCACCGGAAGTCGAGACGATCACGACTTTCTTGCCGCCGCACAGGCCTTCAGGGCCGGCTTCGGTGTAACGGAAGGTCTGGCCGGCAACGGCGATGCGGTCGATCCAGGCTTTGAGTTGAGTCGGGATGGTGAAGTTGTACATCGGTGCGGCAATCACCACGGCATCGGCAGCCAGGAATTCGGCCAGGGTCGAGGCGCTCAGTTCGGCTTCGTGCTGTTGTGCGGCGTTGCGCAGTTCAGCGGTGGTGCCGGCGGCGACCAGGGTGGTGGCGGAGAAATGGCTGATGGCGTCGGCGGCCAGGTCACGGTAGGTCACCACGGCGGTTGGCTCGGCGGCTTGCCAGGCCTTGACGACTTCGCCGCTCAACTGACGGGAAGCCGAGTTGTCGCCCAGGATGCTCGAATCGATATGCAGCAATTTCATGTGGGATCTCCAAGTGAGGATCGCCCACAAGGGCGATCTGATGGGACTAATCCTACACACGAAACCAATAGCTGATTAGACGCTAACAATGCGATAGTTCGTCCCACAGATAGAACAATCGGATTCACATCATGCAAGACCTCAACGACCTGTATTACTTCGCCAAAGTCGTGGAAGCCGGGGGGTTCGCCGCAGCCGGGCGTTTGCTGGGCATCCCCAAGTCCCGATTGTCACGGCGCATCGCCGAGCTGGAAGAACGCCTTGGCGCACGATTACTGCAACGCACCACCCGACAACTGAAGCTGACGGCCGTCGGTGAACGTTACCTCAGGCACTGCCAGGCGATGCTGCTGGAGGCGGAAATGGCCGACGAAGCCGTGGCCAGCATGTCCAGCGAGCCCCGCGGACGCTTGCGGGTGTCCTGCCCCGTCGGGCTGGCCCACGAAATATTGCCGGGGGTGATCAGCGACTTTCTGGAACGGTTTCCGCAAGTCCAGCTGGAGGTGATGTTGCTCAACCGCCGGGTCGACCTGGTGAACGAAGGCATCGACGTAGCCCTGCGTGTGCGGGAACTGGGCGACGAAGACCCGCTGCTGGTCACTCGCCGCCTGCGTCAGGCGCAGATGCTGATGGTCGCCAGTCCCGGCTTCCTGGTTGGCCGTGAGATCAACCATCCCGAAGATCTGAAAAGCCTGCCGGTGCTCGGTGCCCTGGAAGCCGACCGCCTGGTGCACATCCGCCTGCTGGATCAAAAAGGTAAAAGTTGTGAACTGGCGCTCGAGGCCCGGCTGGGCATCGATGACTTTATCGTGCGCAAGGCCAGCACCCTCTCCGGCCTGGGCTTCACCATGCTGCCCATGATGTATTGCGAGCAGGAACTGGCAAACGGTTCGCTGGTGCAGTTGTTGCCCGACTGGTCGTTGCCCGGTGGCTGGCTGCAAGCGGTCTATCCTCATCGACGCGGAGTCATGCCGGCGGTACGCGCCTGGATTGACCATCTGGTTGAGTCATTCAATGCCTGTGGGGAACGATTGTTATGAAAACCGCACGGATGAGCGAAGAGGATGTCGCGAAATTCTGCCTTAGCCTGCCCGGAGCGCGCGAAGACTATAAATGGGGCGGCGTGCGGGTGTTTTCGATTGCCGGGAACAAGATGTTCGCCTTGCAGGGCCTGCGGGGTGACTCCCTGGCCTTCAAGGTCGACAAGGATCTGTTTCTCGGTCATTGCGACCGCCCAGGGATTCATCCGGCGCCTTATCTGGCGCGCGCCCAGTGGATCATCATGGAAACGCCCTACCCGCTCGGCAGCGAAGAACTACAGGGACTGCTACAGCGTTCCCACCAATTGGTGGTCAGCAGGCTGCCAAAGCGCACTCAAGTCAGCCTGTTGCTATAAGGCGTTGTTGATCAGAACAAGGCGAACAGGTGTGCGCCGAGGAACAGGTGGTCGATCCAGAACACCTGGTGCATGAGCACGATGATCCAGAGCACCAACTGGTACGAGACTTTGCGGGTTTTGTGCCGGAACGCTTGCTGGGCCAGCAAGGCACCCGGCCAGCCTCCGGCGAGTTCCAGCGCATGCAGGACATTCTCCGGCGTACGCCATTGCTCGGCGCGGGCCTTGCGCTTGTCGCTCCAGTACAGGAAAAACGTCACGACGCTGACGATGCCGTAGGCCGCCAGGGGAATCAGCGACACCCCGTGCAGCCATGACGACACCGAACCCGACAGCGGCAACGCGCACAGGATTGCAAACACCAGCCACTTCAGCCGTGGATGACGGATATGTCCCCCGGGCTGGCGCCCGGGGTTATTGCGCGAGCTTGAGTCACTCACGGCTTGACCGCGCTCCAGTCGACCCAGCCGAACTGCCAGGTCGCCAGGATGATCAGGCCGAACACAATGCGATACCAGGCAAACGCCGCATAGCTATGGTTGGCGATGAACTTGAGCAGCCCGCGGACCGCGATCATCGCGAAGACGAACGCCGTGACGAAACCGATCGCGAACACCGGGAAATCAGACGGGACAAACAGGTGACGGTATTTATAGCCCGAGTACACCGCCGCGCCGACCATGGTCGGCATCGCCAGGAAGAACGAGAACTCGGTAGCGGTCTTGCGCGACAGGCCGAACAGTAACCCGCCGATGATCGTCGAGCCCGAACGCGAAGTACCCGGAATCATCGCCAGGCATTGGGCGAAGCCGACTTTCAGGGCATCTTTCCAGGTGATGTCATCCACCGTTTCGGCGTGGACTTCATGCTGGCGGCGCTCGGCCCACAACATGATGAACCCGCCCACGACCAGCGCCGTTGCCACGGTGATCGGATTGAACAGGTATTCGTGGATCAGGTCAGCGAAGATCACGCCCAACACCACGGCCGGCAAGAACGCGATCAACAGGTTCGCGGTAAACCGCCGGGCGCCCGGCTGGGTCGGCAGGCCGATGACCACGTCGAAGATCTTGCGTCGAAACTCCCATACCACAGCCAGGATGGCACCCAGCTGGATAATGATGTTGAACGCCATCGCCCGCTCGCCCCCGAAGCCGAGCATGTCGGCCACGATGATCTGGTGGCCGGTACTGGAAATGGGCAAAAACTCGGTCAGCCCTTCTACAACCCCAAGAATCAATGCCTGAAAGGCGGTCCAAAGATCCATCAATCCCCCAAAAGGCTATGCGCGCCGGCATGCCCCGTTAGTATTTTTCCAAAGCTTGAATTGCGATCAGCGTAGCTGAAGCCCCGCCTGTCAAGGATCACCACAGCACCGTCAAAATCCTGTGAAAAAACAATCCTGGTCAGGGTTTACCCGCGCGGGGCCGAAATCCTATCAGACAAGTCCGCTTGGCGCTGCCGCGTTATCGCGCACCAATGAAGTACACCCGTGCGCCACGGGATTCCCGACGCCAATCCGGTTACAATCGGCCCCCTCTTCGATTTCCCCAAGGAGCCTCCATGTCCGGGCTTGAACTGTTTGCCGCCGCCCTCGGTGTCATTGCCGTCTGGCTGACGGTCAAACAGAACCCCTGGTGCTGGCCCATCGGTCTGGTCATGGTGCTGCTCTATAGCTGGATCTTTTTTGAGGTGAAGCTGTATTCGGACATGCTGCTGCAAGTCATCTATGCCGCCTTGCAGCTTTACGGCTGGTGGCAGTGGACGCGGGCTGGCGAAACGACCCATGGCCGCGAAGTCAGTTGGCTCAACTCACGCTCCGTGGCGTTGAGCCTGGCCATCGGCGCACTCGGCAGTCTGTTACTGGGGGCGGCCATGGCCCACTGGACCGACGCTGCACAACCCTGGCTCGATGCGGCGCTGACCGGATTCAGCCTGGTGGCGCAGGTCTGGATGGCGCAAAAACGTGTCCAGTGCTGGCCGCTATGGATAGCCCTGGATGTGATTTTCGTCGGGCTGTTCATCTATAAGGACCTGTACCTGACCGCCACCCTGTACGGGCTGTTCGCCGTTATCGCCGTGCAGGGCTGGCGCCAATGGCGCGCCGATCCGGCATTGCGCGCATGAAAGTGCTGGTACTCACAGGCCCGGAATCCAGCGGTAAAAGCTGGTTGGCGGCCGAATTGCAACAGCGTTTCGGCGGGGTACTGGTCGACGAGTATGTGCGTTGGTTCATCGAGCAGAATCCGCAGGACACCACCTTGGCCGACATTCCGGACATCGCCCGCGGTCAATTGGCGTGGGAGGACGAAGCACGGGCGCAACAACCGTCTTTGCTCATCCTCGACACGCACCTGCTGAGCAATGTCCTCTGGAGCCAAACCCTGTTTGGCGACTGCCCCCCCTGGATCGAGCAAGCGCTATTGGCCCGGCATTACGACTTGCACTTGCTGCTGTCGCCGGAACACGTCGAATGGACGGATGACGGCCAGCGTTGCCAGCCCCGATTGAGTGAGCGCCAGGCATTTTTCGAGCAGACCCTGGCCTGGCTGGAGCGCCACGCACAACCGGTTCAAGTACTGCGCGGAGATTGGGCCGAACGCCGATCCCTGGCACTGCACGCCGTGACCCGATTGCTCGACGCCTGAGTGGCGTCCGGGGTAATTCCCCCACCATCCCCCCTGCTCCGAGGGAAAGTGTCCGATCCTGAAACACTCTCCTTGCCTCAAACCGCCCATTTCAGCGTCCCTCGTCGTTTGATCATCGGATTTGTCAAGCCGGTGATACAACGCCCCTGAAACCCTTGCTTTAGAACGGTTTACCCGCAATTAAGGGCTACCTGCGCAGGGTTTCGTCTCATCTTTGAAACATTCTTGGCGAAAGCTATCCGGACAATATCCATAAGCCATTGAATCAAAGAGATAATCAAAAACCGGCACAGCTTTCGCTCTTACCTTCATAAAGCCGACCAGAGCCAGCCTGCATGAGAAGGTAAGAATGTCGTGTGGATATTCGATAAAAGAGTCTTGGCGTGCCTGCTGCTGATCGCGAGCGCTGCAGGCACGCTTTTCAGTTTTGACGTTCTAGCCGAAGGCAACGGCGTCATCGTGCTTGACCGCACCATTCACCCAACCCCTATCGGTCGCAGCGGCGGCAGAGATCCGAACCCCAACACCCTCAATGCCAACCCATCGGCCCGCGTCACCGGCGAACTCAGCGACGCGGACATTGCCGGGGTCTCCACCGGAACAGCCCTTCGCCACAGCAACGGACAAAGCCTGGGTGGCCTGCAAGGGCTCAACGCCGTTACCAACCCCAATGGTATGCCCGGCATGTCTGTCGGCCACGGCGGTGGCAGTGGCAGCGCGATTTCCGGAACCGTCAACCGCGCCATGAGCAGCGGCCTCGGCTCACTGGGCAGAATGGCGGGAGGCCAATGAGATGAGTCGGTCCCTGCTTTTACTTGCCCTGTTCGGCTGCACCGGCGTGATGGCCGATCCGGGCGTCAGTTCGGTGAACAACGCCACCCTCCAGGATTCTGCTACTCAATACCGCGGCAACTTCAACGTCAACCAGGCGGCTGGCGATCAGCAGCAGCAAACCAACGTCCGCGCGATCGCCATTGGTACGAATGCCGGTGCAACCACCAGCGTCCGGCAGACAATCACCACGCCCGCCAATCCGTCGATGGATGCGACGGCCACTATTGGCGGACCCTCCTTCAGTAATGGCAACGGCGTACTGGGTGTCAACCAGGGTGCCGGGGCGAACAACCAGATGGCCAATGCCATGCGCATCAGCATCAGCGCTGCACCGCAAGCCATCGACGATAGTGCCCTTTCTCAACAGAACGTGGCGTTGTTACCGAACTCGGGAGCAACTGGCGCCCCAAACGGCAGTCGCCAGGTCGTGACAAGCGACCAGGCCTTCACCGGCAGCCGCGGAGTGATCCAGGTGAACCAGAGTGCCGGGGTGGGGAACCGAATGGCTAACACCTTGAGCATCCGGGTCGCTGACTGACCCCGATACAGTGCGATTAAGGACGAACCAACACTTGACCAACTAATGAGCACGGAGAAACACCATGAACCCGACAACTGCTCTCAAACCTCTGGCTTTCGCTCTGGCAGCAGTGATGGCATTCGCAGCACAAGCAGGCGGTCTTGATGATGATCAAGGCAACGGCCAGAGCAATGCGCATGGCAACAACCACCAGCCCAAAGGCCCGACGCTGGAACAGATTCTGCAGATTACAGCAGGCGCCGGGGCCGTCGTGATGGACTCGCAGGAAAGCAGTGACAGCAGCGTATTGAACCGGGACACCAGGAACGACGCCAAAATCGATAACTCCCTGAACAACTCCAACGGCAACATGGGCGCCAACGTTGCAGCCGGTAACGGCAACCAGCAAGACAACGCCGCCGCCCTTGCCACAGCTGACGAAAGCTTCATCTTCGGCACCGCGGTCGCCGTCTCCAGTGCGACTCAGAAGAGCGCCGGCAACGCCGCCAGGAACCACTCCAACACCAACAACACAACGCTCAACAACGCAGGTAACAGCGGTTCCGGCAACATCGGCATCAACGTGACCACCGGCGACTTCAACCAACAGAAAAACAATCTGGCGATTGCCGTTGCGGGCGGTCGTGTAGCGCAAGCGGCGGCGGCGGCCAACCAAAGCACGTCCGGGCTGAACGTCACCAACAACGGCAACACGACTGATTTCGTAGCCGTGGGTGTATTCGGTCTGGCGGGCGTAACCACTCAACAAGTGATGACGCCCGAGGGCTGGAAACCCCCGGTAACCAACAACGCTTCGATAACGGGCTCGATGAACAACTTCTCCGGCAACGGCGGAGCGAACGTATCGTCTGGCGTGGGCAACCAGCAAAACAACTCGCTGTCCATCTCCGCGGGCTGCAAGTCCTGTCTGTAATCGCGATTGCAATGAAAGCCCCGGCGACGGGGCTTTCCCACAGTCCCAAGGCGTATCGATCATGCGTAAGACTGTCCTTTTCGCCCTGCTCTGCCTGTCTGGCCTGACCCAGGCTGCACAGATGCCGGTTGCCGCCCTGCCGGGTGGCGTGCTGGTGTACAAGCACGTACAGAGTTTGCGCGAGCGCAAGTTCAGCGACATCGTCGAACAGAAAACCGATTTCAGCTGCGGCGCCGCCGCGCTGGCAACGATACTGCGCCAGGCCTATTGGCTCGACGTCGATGAGGAGCACATCATCAAAGGCATGCTGGTCACCGCAGACCAGGACCTTGTGCGTACCCAGGGTTTTTCCATGCTGGACATGAAGCGCTACATAGAACGCATCGGCATGCGCGCCCGGGGCTACAGGATCCCGCCGGAAAGACTCGAAGCCGTGACGATTCCAGTGGTGGTGTTGATGGAAATTCGCGGCTACAAGCACTTCGTGGTGTTGCAGCGGGCGGACAAGAGCTGGGTCTATATCGGCGACCCGGTACTCGGTCACAAACGCTACTCCCATGATGACTTTGTCAAAGGCTGGAATGGCATTATCTTCGCCATCGTCGGCCCTGGTTACGACAAGACCAATGCCTTACGCAGCCCACCGGAACCGCTGACAGCCAAGAACAAGATGGATAACTTCAACCCGGTCAAAGATGCCGAATTGATGGATTTTGGTTTCATACAGAGCGACTTCTTTTAAGCGCCAATAAGATGATAGGGAGCAGGATGCTCCGGGAGCAGCAAATGAAAACCTCGTATTGGGTGGTCGCAGCCTGTCTGGCAGCGAACACTTCAGGTTTTGCTGATGAGTTCAGACCCATCGAAATCAAGGACCAGGAACTGGCCGAGTTGCGTGGCCGGTATGTGATGCCGGGGCGGGTCATCAGCTTCGGTGTCGTCATGAGCAGTACCTGGCGCAATGCCAGTGGTGACCTGATCGGAGCCTCCACCTCGATGCAGCTTCAAGCCGCAACGGTCAAACCCCAGTTCTATGTTTCAACCATCAAGCAATCCGGTCATGGCGGTTCGCCCAAATCGGGTAGCGGCCACGTGACGGGGGGCGCTGCGCTGAGTACTTCCCGGGGCATTACCCAGGTCACAAGGGCAGCAGGCGATGGCAACAGCTCAAACAACAACATCGCCATCAACGTCAAGGAGGCCAGCACGGCCCCTGCACTGGTGCCGAGCCAGGGCCAGGCGCTGATAGCCGGTCAAACCATCACCGGCAGCAATGCCGCAGGCAGTGTCGTGGTATCCGCGACCAGTGGTGGCGTTCAGATGGCCATTACCGCCAACAACAATCAGGGTACAAGCGTGCAACAAGTCGCCCAAGGCGGGTTGCTGCAAAACACCCGGTTACTGGGCAGCAGCAATATGGTCGACAACATGACCCAGCTCAACGTAGTGCTTAACAATAATGGCCCGAGTGCGGGTGCACTGGACTGCAACCTCAATCAACTCGCTGCATTACGGACCATGGGCTATTGAACTACGCTGAGTCTGGACCATTAGGCACAAATGGACGGCTTATTCCATGTACCGATCAGTATCACTGCTAGCAGTTGCATGCTTGAGTGCTCTACTCCCGGCGGCGATGTTGCAGGCAGCACCTGACCCGGAACTGGAGGCTCTTAAACAAGAGCTCCTGGAGTTGAAGCAACGATACGAAGTACAGCAAAAAGCCCTGGCGGTTCTCGAACAACGGGTCCGCCAGGTCGAAGAGCAGCCCGCTTCGCCCCCACCCAAACGCCTGGCCAAGTCGCCAGCGGACCTCAAGGGCAATCCAGGAGTCGGCACCGCCTCGGGGGGCGTCGCCGGGGGCAGCGGCAGCTCTTATGGACAATCGCTGGCCAATGACTCACAACCGGCACAAAGTGTTTCGAACCTGTATGACGAAGCCAGCGGGTTCTTCGGCGGTGGCAAGTTCAGCGTCGAAACCGGGATAACCTACTCCCGATACGATACTCGCCAACTGGTCCTCAACGGTTTTCTCGCCCTGGACTCGATCTTCCTGGGCGCCATCAACCTGGACCGGATCAAGGCCGACACCTGGACGCTTGACCTCACCGGCCGTTACAACTTCAACAATCGCTGGCAGTTCGACCTGAACGTGCCGGTGGTCTACCGTGAGTCCACGTATCAGTCCGGTGGCGGCAATAGCGGCTCCGCAAACGTCACGACCGAAGATACCGTCAAGCAAGACCCGACCATAGGTGATGTCAACTTCGGTATCGCCTACAAATTCCTCGACGAATCGGCCAACACCCCGGATGCCGTGATGACCTTGCGCGTCAAGGCGCCTACCGGCAAAGACCCGTTCGGCATCAAGCTGGTTCGGGTGGCCGATAACTCAAACCTGGCCGTGCCTGAATCCTTGCCTACCGGTAATGGCGTCTGGTCGATCACGCCAGGGATCTCGCTGGTCAAGACGTTCGATCCGGCAGTGCTGTTCGGCAGCCTGTCCTACACCTACAACCTGGAAGAGTCTTTCGACGACATCAGCTCCAACCCGGCGCTCAAGACACCGGGCAAAGTTCGCATTGGCGACAGCTTCCAGATTGGCGCCGGTATTGCGTTCGCCTTGAACGAAAAGATGAGCATGTCGTTCTCGGTCTCTGACCTGGTGCAACGCAAAAGCAAGCTCAAGGAAGATGGCGGGGATTGGCAGTCGGTGGTCTCCAGCGATGCCAACGCCGGTTACTTCAACATCGGCATGACCATTGCGGCCACCGACAACCTGACCATCGTGCCCAACCTGTCCATCGGCATGACGGACGATGCCCCGGACTTCCAGTTCAGCCTGAAACTCCCTTACTACTTCTGACCCGAACAAAAAAAACCGCTGCAATTGCAACGGGTTTTGGGTTTACCACCGGGATTCAGCGAATCTGGTGCTTGTGCAACAACCGGTAGAAGGTCGGACGCGACACACCCAGTACTTTGGCCGCGACACTCAGATTATCGCTGTGGCGATTCAATACATCGCACAACGCCTGGCGTTCGGCCCGGGACTTGTATTCTTCGAGGGTACCCATCGGTGCGGCGATTGCATGCTGACTGATCAATCCCAGATCTCGGGCCTCAATCTGGCGGCCTTCGGCCAACACCAGGCCGCGACGGACGCGGTTGGCCAGTTCGCGAACATTGCCTGGCCAGTCGTGCTTGCCCATGGCAATCAACGCGTCGTCGCTGAAACTGCGTGGGCGGCGCCCGGTTTCATGGCTGTAGAAATGGGAAAAGTGGTTGGCCAGCACCGCTAGGTCGCCATGGCGCTCGCGCAGCGGAACAGTCGCCACTTGCAGTACGTTCAAGCGGTAATACAAGTCTTCGCGAAAGCGTTTTTTCTCGATGGCGGCTTCAAGGTCGACGTTCGTCGCCGCCAGAACCCGCACATCCACAGGAATCGGCTGACTGCCGCCGACCCGCTCGATATGTTTTTCCTGGAGGAACCGCAACAGGTTGGCCTGCAACTCCAGCGGCAGGTCACCGATCTCGTCGAGAAACAGAGTGCCACCGTTGGCGGCTTCTATCCGTCCGACCTTGCGTTGGTGCGCGCCGGTAAATGCGCCTTTTTCATGGCCAAACAGCTCGGACTGGATCAAGTGTTCGGGGATCGCCCCACAATTGATCGCGATAAAGGGTTTGCTGTGACGTTGGGACAGACGATGCAGGGTTCGTGCGACCAGTTCCTTGCCAGTGCCGCTTTCACCGCGAATCAACACCGGAGATTCGGTCGGAGCCAGTTTGCTCAACAGTTTTCGCAGTTCACGGACAGGTTTGCTGTCGCCCAGCAATTCGTGCTCGGGCTGGTCAACATGGACAGTACCCTGCCCACGCAACCGCGCCATGCCAAACGCCCGGCCCAGCGTTACCTGAACCCGGGACACATCGAACGGCAAGGTATGAAAGTCAAAAAACCACTCACAGACGAAGTCGCCGACATTTTGCAGTCGCAGTACTTCCTGGTTGAGTACGGCTATCCACTCGGTACCGCTGCGGCTGATCAACGCCTTGACAGCCTCCGGGTGCTCAAGGTGAAAAGGCTGCAAACGCAGCAAGCCCACGTCGCAGGTTCGGTCAGCGGCGTTCTCCAGCGTGCAGCTGTCAACGTCCCAACCGATATCGCGCAACCCAGGGATCAGGCGATAGCAATCGTCACAGGGGTCCACCACTAGCAAACGTCGTAAGGCAGGCGCATCGCTCATGACTGTTCCTTGGCGCCAAATTTGCGAAAATTTATTAAAAACAGTCATTTGGCAGACCTGACTGTAACATTAGCAAGAATTTGACAGGGCCTTGTACTGTTTGACTATAGGAGGGCCATAAAACCAGTTATAAGTTGCGATTATGTTAGTCACCTAACGACTCTTTCCTTTCATTCAGCTTTCAATGTCAGGCTCATTCTTGATTATGTGAAATAAAGTGGAAAAATCTTTTGATTGTGTGTGACCCAAACCCCGGTTGCGGGCATCAGTACAAGTAACCAGCTGAACGGTAAGCCCAACCGTCGGCCTGTCACTTGATTGGGCATAGAGAGAGAAGACCCTATGAACGCCCCGCTCCGTATCAACGAAGCACTTCTGATTGCCGACCGCGCATTCAAACCTTTCAAGTGCGTGGCCTGGGCCCCACAAGACGGTAACGGTGAACTCAGCCTGACCGTTATCGACCGCACCAGCACCAGCATTGGCCGCAAGCAGATCCCAAGCAGCGCCTATTCCGATCCTGCGCAACTCGAACTACTGCTGGAACAGGCTCGCGCCGAATTGAGCGAGGAAGGTTACACACTGCAGTCGTGGTCGATGCCGCACTGATCGTTTTGCGGATTACTCCGGAGTAATCCGCGCCCTTTTCCTGTCTTTGGTTCGCAGGTCTTTTTTGCCACGCACACTACTTGACACTGTTTAATTCGAACTTCGCTTGCGCCTGATACATTGCAGGCTCGCCATTGGTTCGAAAAGACACTGTTGTGGCACACAGCGACCCTCCGTCTGTTAGTTCTTACCGTTGTACATCCCTTCATTCAGGGATTGAATATTCTCCTTATAAGGTCGCCACCCAAACTTCTGGATCATGACGACTCGCAAGGAGATGCGGTGCATGTCAAGCCACTCCGCTTTTGCCTACCCCGCCACCCGAAACACCGCCGGGGCCCTCGACACGTCGTTTGCCGCCAACGGCAAAACCCAGGTCTATTTCGCCGACAGCCTTTTCAGCCTGGCCAATGGCATTGCGATAGATGCCCAAGGTCGCTTGCTGGTGGCCGCAAAAGTCGGCATGGCCGATGGTATCCGCTTTGGCCTGGCCCGCTTGCTCGCGGATGGTTGCGCAGACCTGACGTTCGGCAAACAAGGCAGTGTCATCGGGCAATTCGAACCGGGGTTCGAAGCCATGGCCACCAAGGTCCTGATCCTGCCCGACGGCAATATCCTGCTGGCCGGCCTGCAATACGAAAACGCACACCGCACGCTCCCGGCCCTGGCATTACTGGATCAGGATGGTCGCCTGGTGCAAGGCTTTGGCGATAATGGCCGCTGTGTCGTGCGATTGCCTGGCGATCTGTCCCTGGGGATGCGCGATAAATGGCTGCCTCCCGGTGTGCCGGGCGCAGAAGCCTGCGATGTGGCCGTACAGCAAGACGGCCGGATCCTGATCCTGGCCAACCATCACTTCGAACTGGCCGATCACGTCGGTATGTTGATACGACTGGATGTCGAAGGCTCGCTGGACTGTTCGTTCAATGGCCGCGGCTTCGTGATGGTCAGACACCTGCTGATGAATACCTGGCTCGGTAGCCTGACGATACAACGCGATGGCCGAATCCTGGTCGGAGGATCGATCAATTTCCCCGAGGAAGGCTTGCTGGCCCGCTATCACCCGGACGGACGCCTCGACGACCGTTTTGCCGTGGATGGATTCATGACCTTCAAGGCGCAAGGGCGTGGCGCCCGGGTCAGCCGGGTGATCCAGCAAAACGAGGGCGAAATCCTGTGTTTTGGCTGCAGTCGCGAGCCGATGCACTGCCTGACATTTAAAATGCACAGCAACGGACGACCCGACAGTCATTGCAATGGAGGACACCCGCAGCGGCGGGAAATCGGTTACAGCGGATGCCAGTGGACCGCCGCGCAGTTACAGCCTGATGGCAGTGTGCTCACGGCGGGCGCTACCATCGGCGGTGTCGAAGCAGACTTCATTCTCGGGCGATGCCTGCCCAACGGCCTTCCCGATCGCCGTTTTGGCAAAGGCAGCGGCTATACGCGTACCCGCCTCGGCCCCAGCCTGGATACCGCCACCTGTGTCGCCGCGCAAGCCGATGGCAACATCGTCGTGGGAGGCTATTCGCTGCACGGAAACTACAAGGCGATCATCGCTCGATTCCAGGGATAACCACCGGCATTTTTCCTGCGCTTGATCTTCTGGCGCGCTTGCGGCAAGTTGCGCGCTTCTCAAGACAAGGAGCAGCCGATGTCCGGTTCAATGGCCCAGGCGTTCGCGCACAACTTTCTCGGGCACTCGCCCCGTTGGTACAAGGCCTGCATCGTCGGCTTTCTGATTCTCAATGCCCTGGTGCTGTGGACCGCAGGCCCGGTGGCTGCAGGCTGGCTGATGGTGCTGGAGTTCATCTTCACCCTGGCCATGGCGCTCAAATGCTATCCGCTGATGCCCGGCGGCCTGCTGATGATTGAAGCCCTGCTGCTGAAGATGACCACGCCCCAGGCGCTGTATGACGAGTTGCTGCACAACTTCCCGGTGATCCTGCTGCTGATGTTCATGGTGGCCGGTATCTATTTCATGAAGGACCTGTTGCTGTACCTGTTCTCGCGCCTGCTGCTCGGGGTCCGCTCCAAGGCCCTGCTGGCCCTGATGTTCTGCTTTCTGTCGGCCTTTCTGTCGGCGTTCCTCGATGCCTTGACCGTGACCGCCGTGATCATCAGTGCCGCCGTAGGCTTTTACTCGGTGTATCACCGCGTCGCCTCGGGTAACGATCCGCGCCAGGACAGCGAGTTCAGCGACGACCAACATCTGCCGACCCTGCATCAGGGCGATCTGGAACAGTTCCGTGCCTTCCTGCGTAGCCTGCTGATGCACGGCGCCGTCGGCACCGCGCTGGGCGGTGTCTGTACGCTGGTCGGCGAACCGCAGAACCTGCTGATTGGCCATGAAATGGGCTGGCACTTCGCCGAGTTCTTTACCCGGGTTGCGCCGGTATCACTGCCGGTACTGGTTGCCGGGCTGACAACCTGCGTCCTGCTGGAAAAGCTGCGCTGGTTCGGATACGGCACGCTGCTGCCGGATAACGTCCGTGCGGTGCTGGCCAACTACGCCGCCGAAGACAATGCCGAGCGCACCACGCGCCAACGCGCAGCGCTTCTGGTGCAAGGCTTTGCCGCATTGATTCTGATTGCCGGGCTGGCGTTCCACATTGCCGAAGTGGGTTTGATCGGCTTGATGGTGATCGTGTTGATCACCGCCTTTACCGGCATCACCGACGAGCACCGCCTGGGCACAGCGTTCAAGGACGCCATGCCGTTCACCTCATTGCTGGTGGTGTTTTTCGCCGTGGTCGCGGTGATCCACGACCAGCAACTGTTCGCCCCGCTGATCCACTGGGTGCTGACGCTGCCGGCAGACCAGCAACCGGGCATGCTGTTCATCGCCAACGGCCTGCTGTCCGCCATCAGCGACAACGTGTTCGTGGCAACCATCTACATCACCGAAGTGAAGCGCGCGTTCATGGCGGGCGAGATGACCCGCGAACATTTCGAAACCCTGGCCATCGCGATCAATACCGGCACCAACCTGCCGAGCGTGGCGACGCCTAACGGCCAAGCAGCGTTCCTGTTCCTGCTGACCTCGGCGATTGCCCCGCTGGTGCGCCTGTCCTATGGGCGAATGGTCTGGATGGCGTTCCCGTACACCGTGGTGATGGGCTTGCTCGGGTGGTACGCGGTGAGTTACTGGCTGTAACCCCGGAACGAACTTTGGGAGGAAGGTGCTCGTGGCCGCGGAAGACGAGGGAGCGATTCCTCACTAGTAAATGCTCGATCTAACACCCTAATGGTTTTCCGCTCGGGGTACCATTCACCCCAACTAGAACTGATCCCAGAGAGCAAATCATTTATACAATGCCTGGCTCTCTGAGGTGTGCCGCCAGTTGGGCCACCCACTAAATACATCCCCTTCGTTGAACTCAATATTTCCTCCATGCGCCAACGTCGATCGGCAGTTTTTTCATCCATAGCCCCATGACGACCAGTGCGGTTAAAGGTAAGCCATGGAATAAAACAATCACTTGGGCCGGGGTCCACGCCAAATAGAATGGTCCTACCACCAGCATCCCCACTCCGAAGCCGGCCATCTGAATCAGTGTCAATAAACTGAACAGCGGCAGACGCAAGCTATCGGGCTCACCTTGCGCGCGGGAGATCAAGGCCACCTCAGATAAACCATCCCCTATGCCGGCCCACACGACCAACACCAGTGCCAGCCACAACTCGGTTTGTTGAAAGGTCAGAATAAAGCCGCTGGACATCAGCGCCACACCTATCATGAATAAGAGTTCCATGCTTTGCGTGCGACGGTCTTTCAAAACCGCACTGGCCAGGCGCGCACCGACGAACTTGCCACAGGCCCAGACCGCCAGCAGATAACCCATCACCGTTTTTGCCGTGTCCGGCGAAATGTACTGGGACAGCACAGGCCAACCGACGTTATGGGCAGCGCTACCGAGGGTATCGAGCATGCTGATCAGCAACATGGCGGCCAGCACTGGCGCGCCGCGCAGTCCTTTCCTCAGTTCGTGCCACTCAGCAGAGAGCCCCCGATGCGCAACAATGGCTACTGAATACAACGCGCGCAACGGCAGGATCAGACTGGCGGCCACGACATAGGTGCCGATGTTGACGGTAAACACCGCTTCAAATCCCCCTGTTGCGATCAGCAACCCTGACAGCAAACTGCCAAAGACCGCACCGGTGGCTGCGGCAGAGGTGATCCACGCATTGGTACTCACCCGCTGTTCAAGCGCTACCCAGGTGGGTAACTGACTGTTAAGGCCAATGGCAAACAGCGAATTGCACACGCCGATCCCAAAAGCGATGAAGGGTAGGATGCTCAGCTGATGTGTCGGTATCAGCACTAGCAGGGGCATCAATAATAGCGCCCTGGCCAAATCCAGCCCGGCCAACGCGCCACGCCCCGCAAAGCGCCGGAAAAACGAAATGCCAAACGCGCTGGCGACAATCCCGCCGATGACGCGGCACGCCAGGAAGATACTGACGAACACCACGCTTTCGCTGAGCCAGTAAACGTAGGTGGACAGCGCCACCATGTTGAGGAACGCGCCAAAGTCCGAAACGCCTCTGGCAAAGATGATCAGGTGCGCGTTTCGGGTCGAGCGCGCCAACTGCGGATCGTGGCTCATGAAAGCTGCGCCTCTACGTCAGGTGGCAGGCTGCGAAGGCTCACCAGCAACAAATCGCGCCAGGCCGGCGCCGAATCGGCCTGCGGGCGCACATCGCTGGCCCGGTGGTAAATCCTACGGTCGTTGATCACGATGGTTTCGAGAAATTGCTCCATCGCCAGGTTCAATACCCGACTTTGCTCCGTTTCACTGGCAAAGACCTCCGAGACCACCGGCACTGTATTGCACTCGCCAATGAAGTGCATAAATACCCAGTCCAAGCCATCCTGGTGAATCCCCGAGGTGGTCGGACTGCTGGAATGCGCATCAGCCCTGACCCGAAACTGGTGGATATCAATCGTATAAGTCTGCTTTCCGAGGTGCGGGCCGATCACCGCAAGGTCCGTGGCCAGTAGTTTCTGCATGAGCGAATGCCTGATAAAGCCATCCTCGCAATAGCTCAAGTGATTCACGCCCTTGCGATACTTGATGGCATAGGTCACGGATGATTTGAACTCCGCATTCCTGTCGAGCCGCAGCTGCCGCGAAGGCAACAAACGATAGCGCAGGATGCGGCGTTTACGGTGGGTGTACTCCATGAACGCCTCGTCTTGCACCAGGTTTGACCAGTACGCTCGAAAGCTCTCCTCTTCACCCGGCTCAATCGGGATCAACTCCCGAAAGTCCCGGACGTGGCAGTAGTGATGCTCGCGCAAATGCGCCGAAATCCGTGAGATGCCCATAACGCTATCCTGCAACCGGGTTATCGAGGATGACACGCAGGTTTTGCCTGATCGCATCATGCAGGGCATGGGCGTGTTCGGCATCGTCGACCTTGGTCCAGCACTTGAGCAAGTAGTGCTCTTCGATATCCGCATCGATATAGCTACCGGCTTCCTGCTGGGCATATTCCAGCACACACTCGTTATCATCCAGGTAGTGCATGCCTTCAATGCCCTTGAAATAGCCGCTGTGTTCCGGATAGATCGCCAACATCGAGTAGCTTTGCCCTGCGTCGGCGATCTTTTGCGCTCCAGCATCGAGCTGGGCGTTTATCCCCGGCCCGCCCAGCAGCAACGAGATATACAACTGATAAGGATTGATGGCGGCCAGATCACGGAAGGCTGCGTTGACGTAGAGACCACCCAAGCGCGGGTTGATCTCAATGACCACAGGCCCCTCATCGGTCATCCGAAACTCGAAATGCACCACTGCATTGGTCAGGCCAACCGCGCGCAGGCAATCCACGGCGTATTGGCGAATCTGCTCACACTGGTCCTCAGTAAAGGACGTCGGTGGCGAAATCAGCAGGTTTTCGAGTACGGTGCCATTGCGCTCTGTCAGCATCAATTTTTCGTTGATCAGCAGCGGATGGATCAACTTGCCGACAATCGCACATTCCACACTACCTTCAATGCCTGAGATATAGCCCTCCAGCAGCATGCTGCGCCCTGGAATATTCTCGTGCTGCCGCCCGTTTTCGTCAGGTAGGGTGTGCGCGCAGCCATAGAAATCCGAGCAAGGGGCAGTGCCGTGATTACTGAGAAAATGCGCGTAATGGCTGTGCAACTCTTCCCAGCTGGAACACTTCTTGATAAACACAGAAGCACCGCCAAAGGGGGGTTTGGCAATGAGCGGATAACCTACTCGATCGGCACCCTCCTTGAGGGCTTGTTCATTATTGCAAAGTGCGAACGGCACGGAGCGAAGCTCATGCTTATCCAGTACTCGACGCATCAGGAACTTGTTATTGCAGGCGGCAATGGCCTCAGGGCAGCTGTAAACCAGGCCGAGCCGCTTACAGGCCCGTGCAACAATACAACCCACCTCCCCTTGAGCAGACGGATGCCCTGCGTGGCAGAAAATCGCGCGAATGTTGTACTGCCCATCAAGTTGGCCAACCAGTTTCAAAATTGATACTTCGCTTAACGTATCAAGCAGGAAAACTTCATCACTATCATCCCGAAGTCGTTGCAGGTGATGACGCCCCAACACACCCGCCGTCAAACAAAGTAAACCTTGTTCGCGGGCAGCCGCAAAGTGCGGCTCACGATAACTATAGCGAACAGAAGTACTGTCATCGACATCAATAAAAATAATTGCATCTCGTTTCATGATGGATACTACCTGATTCGGTAAATGGATTCACGCGTCGTGCCAACTGCACCATTGACCTTCCCAGTTACGAAAACGGTAATGGCGCTGCCCATCGCGAACTTCAAAATGCGGTAAATTTTCAGGTTTTTCAAAATCCAACAAGGGCACGGTGAACTTGCCTTGTGCGTGCGGCAGAACATATTCGGGCATGGCAATGTTGGACACACGCCGTTTCAGGCGGTCCATAATAGCGATGACCTGACTGATTGAGGCCTTGTATTCCGATGCACCCGGTGAGAACGGCATGAAGTGGTACAAGTAATATGGTTTTACACCCATGCGATAAAGATCGATGAACAGTTTATGTAATGTTTTTTCATCGTCGTTCACGCCACGCAACAATGGCATGTTAGAGAAGACAATCGGCACCACACTCTGAATGCGTTTAATCGCGGCGGCAAAGTCGGCACTCAGTTCAAGCGGGTGGCATACATGCACACCAAAGGCGTTGACGTTGTACTTCTCCAGCATTGCGACCAGTTCATCGGTGATGCGAAACGGGTTAAAGCTTAGGGCTCGCGAATGAATACGGATAAGCAGGTCGTTGCTGATTGAGCGCAACGTCGCCAGGTTCTCTTCTAGCCTGCGGTCAGCCAACATCAAGGGATCGCCACCGCTGAGAATCACCTCTTCAATGGCAGGGTTGTCGCGCACGTACTCCACCGATTCCAGGAATGAGTTGGTATTGGCATTGGCTTTCTCGGTATCGACCTGCAAGGTACGCAAGGCTTCAAAGCAGAACTGGCAATACGCATTGCAGGTATTAGTCATCCGCAAGATGACGCGATTATCGTACTTGTGTTGGCAGATAGGAGTCTTCATCTCATGATGCAACTCCCAATTCTCCGAAGTGCCGTCGTAGTCACCCGGCACATGTTCATTCCAGTAGGGCACCACCTGTTTCCACAGTGGATGTTCCGTCACCGGGCCGCTATCGAGCGAGCGCATGATCAGATCAATATAGTAGGGTGTAATTTGCATCTTACGGTCTTGCAAGTTTCGCTCAATATGAGCGGTGATATCTTCACTCCAGCCGCCGCATGCCACGCGAAGTGCAAGTTCATCACGCACGGCATTCTTCTGCTGCCAGCGCCAGTCTTTCCACTGGCCCGCACCATGAATATTTCGTTCGAAGATCGACATCTATTCAGCGCCTCTGTTAATCATGCACGAGATAACAATGAGGCTAACAAAAATTACTTGCGACGCAGGTGAACATCTATTTCTGAGTGCTACGTAGCCGACGGGCTAAGGTATTTGAGCAGAATACTAAACATCATCGGGCGCATGCAGGTGGAAGGCGTACTGATCCAAATAGATTAGTTGTTTTTTTCATGGCAACGGTCTCCGGTGGGGTCCCCTGTGAAAGCTTAGTGGGCGAACACAGGGGACAGCGGGGTAGCCATTTCATTAGTTTTTTGCATGACTCAATGAGACTGACGCTCGCTCATCCGAGACGGTGCCAGACGCGGCCGTCGCGAGTCAGCAGTTCTTCGCCGGCCTTGGGGCCGTTTTCCCCGGCGGCATATTGCTGCACGGTGGAATCCTGCTGCCAGGCATCCAGGAACGGTTGCACTGCGCGCCAACCATTTTCGATGTTGTCGGCGCGCTGGAACAGCGTCTGGTCGCCCGTCAGGCAATCGTAGATCAGGGTCTCGTAGCCGGTGGACGGCTGCATCTCGAAGAAGTCCTTGTAGGCGAACCCCAGCTCGATGTTGTCCATTTTCAGGGCCTGACCGGGACGCTTGGCCAGCAGGTCGAACCACATGCCTTCGTTCGGCTGGATCTGAATGCGCAGATAGGTCGGCTGCAGCTCATCGACCTCGGTATCGCGGAACTGTGCATAGGGCGCCGGCTTGAAACAGATCACGATCTCGGTGTCACGCACGCTCATGCGCTTGCCGGTGCGCAGGTAGAACGGCACGCCGACCCAGCGCCAGTTATCGATCATGACCTTGAGGGCCACATAGGTTTCGGTATTGCTGTCGGGGGCGACGTTGTTTTCCTCGCGGTAGCCCGGCAGTGCATTGCCGTCGATCTCACCCGCGGCGTATTGGCCGCGCACCGAGTTGGCGCGGGCCTCCTCCACCGTCCAGGGACGGATCGCGCCAACGACCTTGGCTTTCTCGCCGCGCACCGCATCGGCACCAAACGCCGCGGGCGGTTCCATCGCCACCATCGCCAGCAACTGGAACAGGTGATTGGGCACCATGTCCCGCAGTGCGCCGGTGTGCTCATAGAAACTGCCACGGGTTTCCACGCCGACGGTTTCCGCGGCGGTGATCTGCACGTGGTCGATGTAGTGATTGTTCCAGAACGCTTCGAACAGGCTATTGGAGAACCGGCTGACCAGGATGTTCTGCACGGTCTCCTTGCCCAGGTAATGGTCAATGCGATAGATCTGCTTTTCCGTCATCACCTTGAGCAGGCAAGCGTTCAAGGCTTCGGCCGTATGCAGGTCGGAGCCGAAGGGTTTTTCGATCACCACCCTTCTGAAGGCCTCGGGGGTTTCTTCCAGCAAGCCGGCCGAACCGAGGCGACGCGCCACTTCACTGAAGAAACGCGGTGCGGTGGCCAGATAGAACACCGCATTGCCGGTACCACTGTCGGCGATTTTCGCCGCCAGCGCTTGATAAGTGCTGTCGTCCAGGAAATCGCCCTGGACGTAGCTGATGCCTTTGGCGAGTCTGGACCAGACCGCTGGATCAAGGGTGTGGTCACCCTTGCCAGCCATCTCGTTTCGAATGAATTCTTCGAGCTTTTGCGCAAAGCCTTCATCGCTGATGGCGTTGTGGTCAACGCCGATGATCCGCAGTCCATCCCCGAGTAACCCGTTGCGCTTGAGGTTATACAACGCCGGTACCAACAGACGCTTGACCAGGTCACCGTGGGCGCCAAACAGAAATAGCGTGGTCGGCGGCGCGGGTTCAGCCTTGGATTTTCTGCGGATCGCGTGGGTCATTTTTTCGAGGTCTCCACGTGGCCGCCGAAACCGAAGCGCTGGGCCGAGAGAACCTTGTCGCCAAAGGTACCTTGCCCACGGGAACGGTAGCGGGAGAACAGCGAGTTCGACAGCACCGGCACCGGCACCGCTTGCTCCATGGCAGCTTCGATGGTCCATTGACCTTCACCGCTGTCGGCCACGGACCCGGAGAAACCGTCAAGTTTCGGATCGCTGGCCAGGGCGTCGGCTGTCAGGTCCAGCAACCACGAGGACACCACGCTGCCACGGCGCCACACTTCAGCGATGTCGGCGACGTTCAGGTCGAAACGCTGGTCTTGCGGCAGGTTCTCGCTATTTTTGGTCTTGAGGATATCGAAGCCCTCTGCAAACGCCTGCATCATCCCGTATTCAATGCCGTTGTGGATCATCTTCACGAAATGCCCGGAACCGGCCGGACCGGCGTGAATGTAACCACGTTCGGCACGATCGTCGCCGGACTTGCGGTCCTTGGTGCGCGGGATGTCGCCCATGCCCGGGGCCAGGGTTGCGAACAGCGGGTCGAGGCGCCTAACGGTCTCGGCATCACCGCCGATCATCATGCAGTAACCGCGCTCCAGGCCCCAGACGCCGCCGGACGTTCCGACGTCGATGTAGTGCAGGCCTTTTTCCGAGAGGGTCTTCGCCCGGCGGATATCGTCCTTATAGAAAGTGTTGCCACCGTCGATGATGGTGTCGCCGGCTTCGAGCAAGGTGCTCAGGGTGTCGATGGTTTCTTCGGTCGGCGCGCCGGCCGGCAGCATGACCCAGACCGCACGCGGCCTGGCCAGGCCGGCGACCAGCGCCGGCAGATCGCTGACGCCGGTGGAGCCCTCTGTGGCCAGGGCTTCGACAAAGGCGGTATTGCGATCGTAAACAACGGTGGTGTGCCCGTTGAGCATCAGGCGCCGCGCAATATTGCCGCCCATGCGGCCCAGTCCAATAATCCCGAGTTGCATGTGCTGATGCTCCCTACTACAAATTAAAGTGTGTCAAAGGTTATAGCCCAACGCGACTCATGAGGTTAGTCCAGAGCGTTGGCGTGAAGTTTCCGGGCATTGTGCCCGATCCTGATGGTTAACGTCGGGAATCAAACCGAAGACACAACGACCATGAAAAATAAAAAAGTTCCCTTTGGGGGCAAAAGAAATCAAAATTGGCGCCGATAGTAGATCAGCCCCGGATTTCGAGGCGTACCTACAGTTGAGACACGCCATTTGCGAGGTGAGCAATGGGCACAGTACATACCGCACTGCCAGCACAAACCCTTTACGTCACTATCCGTCGCGATGAATTGCGTCAGTTGAAGGACGAACGCGATCAGTTGAAACAGGAGCTGGCGCAATTGCGGCTATTGCTGCAAGCCAGTCAAGTGCAGCCCCTGGCTGCGGTGTAGCGCACCCCGCTCACCTGATTCCCTCCTTTGAAGCGGGAGCAGTCTGCACTGTTTCCGCACCGGCTCACGCCCTGCCGCCTTTGGCATCTCACAAAATTTTCACAATTGCCCCACGATAATTACTCGTTTAGGTCGCCCGATTTCGCGCGGCCCTCGTTCGTCGTCCGCGATATCCAAGTCCCGGCGGTGGTAGTGAATTCTCGGCTGGAGCGCTGAATGTCTTGGTTTAAACGCAGTAAAACCACTGCGGCAGGTTTCGATTGGGCCGGATTCGTCTGGCTGTTTGTATTCTTCTGGTACTTTTCCGGCATTACCCAACTACTGATCCAGCTGACTGGCACCTCCGGCTTTAGCGGGTTCCGCCAGGCCTTCGTCATGAGCGCCATCTGGCTGGCGCCGATGTTGCTGTTCCCCCGGCACACCCGTGTCATGGCTGCCGTGATCGGCGTCGTGCTGTGGGCCTGCTCCATGGCGAGCCTGGGCTATTTCTTCATCTATCAGCAGGAATTTTCCCAGAGCGTCATCTTCATCATGTTCGAGTCGAACGTGGCTGAAGCCGGCGAGTACATGACCCAGTACTTTGCCTGGTGGATGGTCCCGGCGTTCCTGGCCCACAGCGCTTTTTCCTGGTTCCTGTGGACACGCCTGCGCCCGGTGTACCTGTCCCGTGGCAAGGCGCTGGTCGCGGCAACAGCCCTCCTGTTCGCCGTGGTCGCCTATCCGCTGATCAAGCAGACCCAGCGCACCGGCAGTTTCGCCGCCGGTTTCGAGAAGTTCGAAACCCGCATCGAACCCGCGGTGCCATGGCAGATGGCCGTGGCCTATCACCGATACCTCGACACCCTGGCCGGAATGCAGGACATGCTGGAAAGCGCCAGCAAGATTCCACCGCTGCACAACCTCAAGGACGCCATGGCCAACACGCCTGCTACCCTGGTACTGGTGATCGGCGAGTCCACCAACCGCCAGCGCATGAGCCTGTACGGCTATCCCCGGCCAACCACGCCGGAACTGGACAAGCTCAAGGATCAACTGGACGTTTTCGACAACGTCATCACCCCGCGCCCCTATACCATTGAGGCGCTGCAGCAGGTCCTGACCTTCGCCGACGAAGAAAACCCCGACCTGTACCTGTCGACGCCATCGCTGGTCAGCATGATGAAACAGGCGGGTTACAAGACGTTCTGGATCACCAACCAACAGACCATGACCAAGCGCAACACCATGCTCACGACCTTCTCTGAACAGGCCGACGAGCAGGTGTACCTGAACAACAACCGCAACCAGAACGCTGCCCAGTACGATGGCGACGTGATCGAGCCGTTCAACAAGGCCCTGGCCGACGGGGCACCGCGCAAACTCATCGTCGTGCATTTGCTCGGCACGCACATGAGCTACCAGTACCGCTACCCGTCGACCTTCGACAAATTCCAGGACCGCGAAGGCGTACCTGCCGGTATTCGCGATGACCAGTTGCCGACGTACAACAGCTACGACAACGCCGTGCTGTACAACGATTTCGTGGTGTCCAGCCTGATCAAGGACTACGCCCGGACCGATCCCAACGGTTTCCTGCTGTACCTGTCCGACCATGGTGAAGACGTGTTCGATTCCGTGGGCCACGCCACCCTGGGGCGCAACGAGAACAAGCCGACTGCACCGATGTACACCATTCCGTTCATGGCCTGGGCTTCGCCGAAATGGCGCGCAGCCCATGACTGGAACCTCGCCGGTGATCTCTCGCGGCCTTACAGCAGCTCGCACCTGATTCACACCTGGGCGGACCTGGCAGGCCTGAGCTTCGACGAACTCGATCGCAGCAAGAGCCTGGTCAGCGACAGCTTCAAGGCCCGGCCATTGATGATCGGCAACCCGTATGAGCGTGAGCAACGGGCGTTGATCGACTTCAGCCTGATGAAGCCCAGGACGCCACCGGCTGTCGTCCAGCAGTAATCCTTTCAGGGGCCGCTTCCGGCCCCTTTTTTCATGCTGGTGAAGTTGATTCCCATTTAACCGAATCGGCGGATAATGCCATTTCGACACTGCTTCATTGATTCATGGACGAAAGGCATCCGACATCTGTAGTGGGAGGCAAACCATGAAACGCACCGCAATGATTCTCGCGGGCCTGATGGCCTTGGGCTCAACCAGCGCTTTTGCCGAAGGAGGAGCCGAACGCATGCGCTATTACTACGAAAGCCTGCGACTGGCCCAGCAAGAAGCCCTCGGCCACCCTATCCAAAGCACCGAGCTGCGGGTTCCGGACGATCAAACCGCACAAATGACTGAAACCTACAGACCAAAATGATCCTGGGTCGCACAAGACTGTCGGGCGTCCTGATGGACGCCCTTTTTTGGGCCTGTCGAATCAGAGACTCTTGGTCCAGAACAGCATCCGCCCATGGGCAGGGTCGAACATGCCGGGAGCGAAACCGGCTTTTTCATAGGCCCCCTGGGCCACCGCGTTGCCTTCCAGCACCTCCAGGGTGAGCTTGCAGCAGCCGCGCTGACGGGCAATATCCTCGACCTTTTGCAGCATTTTCTGGCTCAAGCCCAGGCTGCGAAATTTTTTCACCACCGCCACATCATGCACATTGACCAGCGGCCGGCAGGCGAAGGTCGAGAATCCCTCGAAGCAATTGACCAGCCCGGCCGGCTCTCCACCGACAAAGGCCAGCACACTGAAAGCGTGGGGACGCCGGGCAAGCTCTGCCGGAAGTTGCTCCAGTACATTGGCCGGTAATGGCTGGCCGCCCCCCATCGGGTCCTCGGCGTAGTGGTTCAACACCAGACAAATAGCCTCGGCATGCACCGGATTGGTGTAACTGGCCTGAAGCACAAGAATTTCTGCGGAGTCCATTTCCATCCTCGATCACACATGAAGTAGCCCCCAGCATGCAGTCACGCTGAAGTGCCGGCAGACCATAGCGCGAGCACCGTGGTACCGACAATCGCAACCGAGAAAATCTTTGGTTCTTCACGGATTACCGGGAAAGACGCTCTTGATCTTCATGAAAAAGAATTCGCTGTCCCGGTAACCGTACGCCATCCGCTTAATGATCTTTATTCGATTGTTTATGCT